>NZ_JBFTSG010000025.1:0-112245 GCF_056399885.1 Cupriavidus sp. 01L45
GGGCGATCTGCGCCGGTTTCTCGCGCGTGATGTCGATGCCGTTGAACAGGATCGTGCCGGTCGTCGGCTCTAGGAACTTGGTGAGCAGGTTGAAGCACGTGGTCTTGCCGGCGCCGTTGGGGCCGATCAAGGCATGGATGGACCCGCGGCTCACCCGCAGGTTGACGTCGCTCACCGCGGTAAACCCCTTGAACTCCTTGGTGAGGTTCCGCGTTTCCAGGATCGTGTCTTGCTGATTCATGGTCTCCTGCCCGCCCTCTTGCTGCGGCCCCGGCTTCTGGTCGGCACCGCCAAATGGTCAGAACTGTGGTGCCTGTCGCACCACCACGGCACGGGTCGCGCCAATCCAGTTGCGCTCCCCGTGGCTGCTGCGGCGTTGGCGCCGCTTGTCTTTTTCTACCCGCCGTGCCCCGCCCTCCCTGAACGCGCGACGCGCCCTGGGGAGGGCGCGCCAATGTGAGCGGTACTGCACGGCATCTCGGCGTCTATTGTGTGCGTCTGCTGCGTCGCAAAACATCCGGGTTTGCACTAATTATGAAACATGAACCAGATGTCAGGTTGGTGTCAGGTTCGCGTCAGTTTTGCGATGCCGGCGCATTCAGGCCTGGGTTGCGGCTCCCGCCTTGACGGCGAGCGAGGCTTCCGCCGGGGAAACAGCATCCCCCGCCACCTTGCCGGCCACGCCGCTCACGCGCAGGCGCCGGTCTTCGCGGATCATGTCGCTGGCGCGCTCCGCGATCATGATGGTGGGCGAGTTGGTATTGCCCGAGGTGATCAGCGGCATCACCGAGGCATCCACCACGCGCAGACCATCGATGCCGATCACGCGCAGGCGCTGGTCCACCACCGCCTGCGGATCGTCGGGACGCCCCATGCGGCAGGTGCCCACCGGATGGAAGATAGTGGTGCCGATTTCGCTCGCTGCCTGAGCGAGCTGCTCGTCGGTCTGCAGGGCCGCGCCGGGCAGCCATTCCAGCGGCTTGTAGGGTGCCAGCGCCGGCGATGCCACGATGCGCCGCGTCAACCGCAGCGAATCTGCCGCGACCTTGCGGTCCGCATCGGTGGACAGGTAATTGGGCGCGATCACCGGCGCATGGCGGAAGTCCGGATCGGCGATATGCACGCTGCCGCGCGAGGTCGGGCGCAGATTGCACACGCTGGCCGTGAAGGCATTGAAGCGATGGAGCGGATCGCCGAACTTGTCGAGCGATAGCGGCTGGACGTGGTACTCGAGATTGGGCCGCGCGTACGAAGCGTCCGAGCGCGCGAACGCGCCCAGTTGCGACGGCGCCATGCTCATCGGGCCGCTCTGGTTGACCGCGTACTGCAGGCCGATGCCGAGCTTGCCCCACCAACTGCCCGCGCGGGTATTGAGCGTGCGCACGCCTTCCACCTTCACCACGCTGCGCAGTTGCAGGTGGTCCTGCAGGTTCTCGCCCACGCCGGGCAGCGCATGGCGCACAGAGATGCCCAGCGCCCGCAGCCGCTCGGGCTGGCCGACGCCGGACAGCTCCAGCAGCTGCGGCGTATTGACCGCGCCCGCCGCCAGGATCACCTCCTCGCGCGCCGCCACCGTGAACGGCGTGCCGCCGCCGAGATAGGCCACGCCGCTGCAACGCCGTCCATCGAACGTCAGGGCGCTGACCTGCGCGCCGGTGACGATGGTCAGGTTGGGCCGTTCGGCCGCGCGGCGCAGGAAGGCCTTGGCGGTATTCCAGCGAATGCCGCGGCGCTGGTTGACCTCGAAGTAGCCCACGCCGAAGTTATCGCCGCGATTGAAATCGTCGGTGCGCGGGATGCCGGCCTGCTCGGCGGCCTCGATGAAGCGCTCAAGGATATCCCAGTGCAGACGCTGCCCTTCCACCCGCCATTCGCCGCCGGCGCCGTGGAATTCGTCGCCGCCGCGATGATGGTCCTCGCTGCGCTTGAACAGCGGCAGCACATTGTCCCAGCGCCAGCCGTCGTCGCCCGTCAGGCGTGCCCAGTCGTCATAGTCCTCGCGCTGCCCGCGCATATAGATCATGCCGTTGATCGACGACGAGCCGCCCAGCACGCGCCCGCGCGGATAGCCCAGCGTGCGGCCGTTCAGGCCAGCCTCCGCGGCGGTGCGGTACATCCAGTCGGTGCGGGGGTTGCCGATGCAATACAGGTAGCCCACCGGGATATGGATCCAGTGATAGTCGTCGCGCCCGCCGGCTTCGAGCAGCAACACGCTCACCTCGGGGTCCAGGGTCAGGCGGTTGGCCAGCACGCAGCCGGCCGAACCGGCGCCGACGATGATGTAGTCGTAAGTCTCCATGCTTTTTCTTGTCAGGCCTTGCGCCGCGTTTGAAAGGGTTGAAGATGGGCCCGCACGGGAACGCTCCGCCGGGCTTGCGAAACCATGCGGCCCTGCGCGGGCTGCGGAACTTGGGCCATGGCCGCGCGCAATGGTTCAGGAAGCCGCAGCCGGCAACGCATCATGCGCTCACGCAGCCTGCGGCTGCAAATGCTTGCGCAGCCAATCGGCGAGCGCGGCAAAAACCTCGCCGCGCAACGGCTGGGCCTCGTTGAAAATCTCGTGGTAAGCGCCATCGAACCAGCGCGCTTCGCACAGGTCGCGCGGCGCACTATCGCAGAAGCGGCGGCTACCGGCCGGGTCGACGATGCGATCGTCGCCCGCGACGAGCATCAGCGTGGGCGCTTCCAGCAAGATCGCATCGGCCTGCGCCTGCGCCATGCCGCGCAGGAACGTCTCGAGCACGCTGGCGCTGATGGTGCCCTGCACCAGCGGATCGGCGCGATACCGCGCCACCACCGCCGCATCGTGCGAGAGGTAGCGCGCGTCGATCGGGTTCGGCACGCGCAGGCGCGGCGCCAGCGCCAGCAATATGTGGTGCAGCGTCAGCATCGGTGCGGAGAGTTTCAATGCCAGCGCCGGCGACGACAGCACCAGCGCGCGCACGGGCCGCACCCGTGCCGTGGCAAAACGCGCCGCCACCAGGCCGCCCATGCTATGGCCCAGCAGGAATGGCAGTTCCTTCCACTGGCTCAAGGCCGCATCGTGGATTTCGGTGAGGTCGTCGACAAACACGTCCGGGTGCCCGGCCACCATGCGCGGACCGCCGCTGGCGCCATGGCCCCGCTGGTCGTAGGCGCGCACGCGCAGGCCCAGGCCGCACAACAGCTCGGCCACGTGCTGGTAGCGGCCGCAATGCTCGGCCAGGCCATGAACCAGCAAGAGCGAGCCAGTGGCCTCGGGAAAGGAGTCGGGATCGGGCTGCCAGGTACGCAGCAGCAGCTCCGTGCCGTCACGCATGCGCTGGCGGCTTTCAGAGGGAACGACAGGCCGCGCCGGTGCCGCGGCGCCGGAACCAGCGCCACCGGCCTCGCCGGCACCACCGCCAGCAATGCTCGCGGGAGCCCCGGCGGGAGCAGCGGTACTCGGTCGATCCATGCGATTGGTCTCCATATCTGTTCCGCTACGGTGGTGCTGGTACGGCGCTACGGTTCCACTGGCCGGCGCCGCGCGGCTAGGTGGCCGCCGTGCCGTCCCCTTCACGGGCATGGCGATGGCAATCAGGCATTGCCACGCCGCCAGCCTCGTCCAGGCCGGCCCGCGCCATATCCGCCAGGATCGGGCAATCGGGCCGCGCGTCGCCGCTGCAGGCCTCGGCCAGCTGGCGCAGCGTGTCGCGCATGGCGGCCAGCTCGGCGATGCGCTGCTCTAGCTCCGCCACGTGACGCAAGGTAAGCGCCTTGACATCGGCGCTGGCCCGCGCGCGGTCATGCCACAACGACAGCAGGCCGCGTATCTCGTCCAGCGAGAACCCGAGATTACGGGCACGCCGCACGAAGCGCAAGGTGTGCACCGCGCGCTCGTCGTAGCGCCGGTAGCCGCCCTCGCTGCGCGGCGGCGCCGCCAGCAAGCCGATGGCTTCGTAGTGCCGGATCATCTTGGCGGAGACGCCGGAAGCTTGTGCCGCTTCACCGATATTCATGCTCTGTCTCCCGCCGGCTTCCAGCGCCGCAACAACAGTGCATTGCCGACCACGCTCACGCTGGAGAATGCCATGGCCGCGCCGGCCACCACCGGGTTCAGCAAGCCGGCTGCCGCCAGGGGGATACCGATCACATTGTAGAAGAAGGCCCAGAACAGGTTCTCGCGAATCTTGCGCACAGTGCGGCGCGAGATCGCCAGCGCATCGGCCACCAGCGCCGGATCCCCGCGCATCAGCGTGATGCCGGCGGCATGCATGGCCACGTCGGTGCCGGTGGACATGGCAATCCCGACATCGGCAGCGGCCAGCGCCGGCGCATCGTTGATGCCGTCGCCCACCATCGCCACCACGGTGCCACCCGCCTTGAGTCCGATGACGCGCTCCGCCTTGTCGGCCGGCAGCACTTCCGCCTGCACCTCGTCCAGCCCGAGCGTCTCGGCCACGCGTGCCGCGGCTCCCCTGTTGTCGCCGGACAGCATCACGGTACGCACGCCAGCGGCACGCAGCCGGTCGATCGCGCGGCGCGCGCCGGGCTTGATGGCGTCGCCAAAAGCGACCAGGCCCAGCACGCGCGGCAGTCCTTGCGCAGGCGACGCATCCTGCGCGCCCGTCTCGATCAGCCAGGACACCGTGCGCCCCTGGTCCTGCAGTGCTTGCGCCTGTGCGCCGAGCGTACCCGGTGCTGCGCCCAGCGAAGCACGCAGGCGCTCGCTGCCGAGCTGCAGCGCCACGCCGTCCACCTTGCCGGCCAGGCCCATGCCCGGCAGCGCGCGCACATCGGTAGCCGTCGGCGCCTCGATGCCGCGCGCACGGGCCGCCGCCAGCACGGCATGCGCGAGCGGATGCTCGCTGCCGGCCTGCAGCGCGGCCAGGCGTGCCAGCAAGCGTTGCGCTTCGTCCGCGCCGGCGCCTTCGGGCACCGCCAGCGCCACCACTTCCGGCTTGCCCACCGTGAGCGTGCCGGTCTTGTCGAAAGCCACCACCTTGACCCGGTGCGCCACTTCCAGTGCCTCGGCGTCCTTGATCAGGATGCCGGCGCGCGCGCCCGCGCCGGTGCCCGCCATGATCGCCGTCGGCGTCGCCAGGCCGAGCGCGCACGGGCAGGCGATCACCAGCACAGCCACCGCGTTGAGCAAGGCCGCTTCCCAGTTGCCGCCGAGCACGCCCCAGCCCAGCAGCGTGACCATGGCGATACCCAGCACTACCGGCACGAACACCGAGCTGACGCGGTCGACCATGCGCTGGATCGGCGCCTTGGCCGCCTGCGCGTGCTCGACCATGCGGATAATGCGGGCCAGCACCGTTTCAGCGCCCACCGCCACGGTGCGCGCAACCAGACGGCCTTCGTAATTGATGGCACCGCCGGTCAGCAGCGTGCCAGGCTCCTTGGGCACCGGCAGGCTCTCGCCGGTCAGCATCGATTCGTCGGCATGACTGCTGCCCTCGATCACTTGAGCGTCGACGGGCACGCGTGCGCCCGGCAGCACCACGATCTCGTCGCCCACCCGTACCAAGCCCAGTGGCACCGTGACTTCGCCGCCATCGCGACGCACGATCGCGCTATCGGGGCGCAGCGCGGCAAGCGCGCGGATGGCGTCGGCGGTCTGGCGCTTGGCGCGCGTCTCCAGCCACTTGCCCAGCCGCACCAGCGTGATGACCACCGCCGCGCTTTCGAAGTAGAGGTGCGGCATGCCGTCCGCGCCGCGCCACATCAGCCACAGGGACAAGCCATAGGCCGCCGAAGTGCCGAGCGCGACCAGCAGGTCCATATTGCCGGCGCCCGCGCGCACCGCCTTCCAGCCCGCCTTATAGAAACGCCAGCCGAAGACGAACTGCACGGGCGTGGCCAGCAACCATTGCACCCAGGCCGGCAGCATCCAGTGCACGCCGAACCATTGCGCCACCATCGGCGCCACCAGCGGCAGCGACAGCGCCGCCGAGATCGCCACCGGCCACGGCCCGGACCAGAAGCCCTCGCCTGCCGCGCCCGCGGGCAATTCGCCGCCCACCGGCACGGCGCCATAGCCGGCGCGCGCGACCGCCGCGGCCAGCGCATCGGCGTCCACGGCACCGCGCAGCACCGTGACCTCGGCCTGCTCCGTGGCCAGGTTGACCTGCGCATCCACCACGCCCGGCACCGCTTTCAAGGCACGCTCGACGCGGGCCACGCAGGACGCGCACGTCATGTCGCTGATGGACAAGGCAATGGCCTGGTGCGGTACCTCGTAGCCGGCAGCCTTCACCGCCTCGGCCGCGGCGGGCAACACCGCCGCGCTATCGGCTTGCAGCGTGGCCTCTTCGGTGGCGAGGTTAACGGCGACCTGCCGCACGCCAGGCACTTTGCCCAGCGCGGTTTCGACACGCCGCACGCATGAGGCGCACGTCATGCCGCCGATCGGCAGGCGCCATTCGGAAGCCGGCGCGCTCGCCGCTGCGCCGGGTACGGGAAGAACTTGGGAATTGGCGGGCATGGCCTGAAGGAAAGAGATCCTCAATGATGACCAACACATGATGGACCTTACCATGCTGGRAAGGTCAAGGGCGAAGACAAGCCACTCTTCAATCACCCGCGCAAGCGGACCTTGCTTCGAAAAGGCCTTGCGCTTGCCACCGTGGGAAGGTGCAAACTTCAGGGGTAGATGCAGTCCGGCCCGGTCAGCGCAGCGGTGGGTACGCTTTTTCCGGGGCCGCCGGACGCTTTCATTGAATCCTTTCCTACAGGAGATTCCAGATGATCCAGTTCCAGGTTGAAGGCATGTCGTGCGGCCACTGCGTGGGCGCCATCACCCGCGCCGTACAGGCGCTCGATCCGGCCGCGAAGGTGTCGGCCGACATTCCCGCGCAGGCGGTTATGGTCGAAGCCACGGCAAGCAGCCAGGCGCTGCGCGAGGCGATTGAAGCGGCCGGCTATCCCGTCAAAGCCAGCGCATAAGCTGGCACCGCGGGCATGGCCCGCGGCTGCCCGGAAAACAAAACGGGCGCCTCGCGAGAGGCGCCCGTTTGCTTTCTGGCGATACGGCAGCTTAGAAGCGGTAGCCGACGTTCAGGAAGGTCACTACCGGATCGATCTTGATCTTGGTGTGCGACACCACGGTGGCATTGCCCGCCGGACCGGCGTTCTGCGTAGTCAGCGTAGCGGTGCTGGACAGCGGCAGGTAGGAAACCGACAGGCCGACAAACCAGTTGTCGGTCACGGCATAGTTGGCGCCGATATTGAAGACCGGGTTCCACGAGCTCTTGGCGCTGGCCGACATCGTGGCTTTCGGACCGAACTCGGACTTCACAAACGTCTGGTTACTGATGGTCTCATCGGTGAACCACGTGTAGTTCACGCCGATGCCCACATAGGGGCGGAACTTGGACTTCGCTTCCAGGAAGTGGTACTTCACCAGCAGCGCCGGGCTCCATTGCTTCACATTGCCCAGCGTGCCGTACTTGGAAAACGACCCCGAGCCCTGCACATCGTGCTTCGGCGGGATGCCGGCCACGAATTCACCCGAGATATTGTCCGTAAAGTAGTGGGTAAACGCGATGCCAAGCGTATCCGCGGACTTGATCTTGGCGCTGGTACCGGTCTCGGTCAGGCCAACGGGAGCACCGTTGATGCTATCGACCACCAGCGGGTCGGCGGAGCTGGTCGGCATCACGCGGAACCAGCCCAGGCTGACGATGTTGCTGCCGGCGCTTTGCGCTTGCGCGGCACCGGCGATTAGCATGGCTACGCTGGCCAGCAGGATCTTCTTATGGGACATGCCTCTTACTCCTAGTTAATTCTCTACCCGAGGCACGCATTATCCTGCTTGGTATGACCCGTCTGTTTCAAGCGCTTAACACATTTGTAGAAGGCTCACCCTAAAGTGCGGGTTAACCATTAAAAAAGCGACAAATCACGGCGAAATCGCGTTCAAAACTGTAACGAATATGCGACGCCCGCCGGCCGAAAATCCTACTGCGCGGTATAGGCCTACTTTGGACAAGGGAATTCCCATAGTCCACCGGCCGGCGAGGCTCCCGAAGCACAGTACGAAGGTGTCAGGCCGCCGGGTTGCCCGCCTCGGGTCCGGCGCTGGCCAGCACACAGGCGGCCAGGTCCCACAAGGCATAGCCGACACTTTTGAATACCAGCGGGCTGCCCCTGCGCGCGCGCAGTTCGTCGGCGGCGAGGATGGCTTGCTCGAAGGGCTGCACGGTGGCCCAGTCGATGCCCGCCTGCAGCAGGTCGCCCGCCTCCTCCTCGATGCCGAACGATGTGTCGGCCAGCAGCCGGCCATGCGCCGAAGCCGCCTGGCACAAAGCCGGTGGCAGCTCGCACATCTCCGGGCGGAAAGCGCCGACCGCGGCAATGAAATGCTCGTCGCGCCACAAGCCGCTATCCAGGTCCGGCAGCACCGGGGTCAGGCTGGACGTCACGGTCACCACCATCGACACGCGCGGCAGCACGGCGCTCACGTCCGCCACCGTCTGCGCCTCGACACCGAGCGTGCGCGCGTGCGCGGCGAGGGCTTCGGCCTTGGCGGCCGTGCGCGAATGCAACCACACGCGACGCGGCGTCAGCCCGGCCACAAAGGCTTCCAGATGCGTCTGGGCCTGCACGCCGGCACCAATGATCAACAGTTCGCCGCCGGGCTCCGGGGCGAAGGTCTGCGCCGCCAGCAGCGACACGGCGGCGGTACGCCGGCCGGTCACGGTGGGACCGTCCAGCAGCGCCAGCCGGCGCCCGGTATGGGCGTCGGCCACCACCACTTCACCGAGGATATTGGGCAGGCCGCGCCGCGGATTGCCGGGGTGCACGGTGATGTTCTTGGTCATCACCAGTTCTCGGTTACGCGCCGGCATCACCAGCAGCGTGCCTTCGCCACCGGCCGCATCGCCCACCGGCAAGGCAATGCGTGGCGGCGCCATGGCCGTGCCGGCGCGCAGTTCGGCCAGCATGCCGGCAATGGCGCGGGCCAGCGCGGGATACGGCAGGCGGGCCGCGGTCTGGGCGGCGTCGAGCAGGGCAAGGGACATGGCGGATAACTCTGGAGGCGGTTCGCGATGCTGGATTATCGGCGAACTCGCCACCTGGGTAACGCGTACCCGCTACTGCGATGCGGTCTACGTACATCACCCGTATTAATATCATTGATTAAATTAGATGCCACGTGATTGATATCACGAATAAAAATTCCATCATCATGGGCACCGTCAACTTGCTCATGCCCATGCAGCCAGGGCCGAGGGGAACCCCCGCGGACCATGGCGGGCCCCAGCCAAGCACAACTTCACGATCAAGCCTGACCCTCCCGCCAGGACAGGAAGTCGACCAGCACCCGAAGCTTCGGCAGCATGTGCCGGCTCGATGGCCACAGCATCCAGAACGTACCCTGGACCACGTTGTATTCGTCCAGCGTGGTTTCCAGGCGCTTGTCGCGCAGCGCGTCTTGCGCGACAAAATCCGGCACATAGCAAATGCCCAGGCCGTCGATTGCGGCAGCCAGTACGGCTTCGATATTGTTCAACGCGAAGGCGGCCGGCAACCGTAATGCCTCAGCACCGGCATCCTCCACCAGCACCCAGTCCTGGAGTTTCCCGCTGGAGGGAAACCGGTAGCGCAGGCATGCGTGCTGCTCCAGGTCCTTCGGCAGCCGCGGCATGCCGCGACTCGCAAAATACCCGGGCGAAGCACAAACCACAAAACGGAATGGACGCAGGCGTCTGGCCATCAGTTGGGAATCCGACAGTTCGCCGCTGCGGATCACCATGTCGAAGCCCTCTTCGACCACATTGACCATGCGGTCGCTGAAGTCCAGGTCGAACTCGATCTCCGGATAAGCCGCGCAGAACGCGGCCAGGTCCGGCAGCAGCAGGCGATAGCCGATCGCCGGGACGCTGATGCGCAACCGGCCGCGCGGCGCCTCCTTCAGCCGCGTCAACTCGAGTTCGGCTTCATCGATTTCGCCGAGGATGCGCCGGCAGCGCTCGAAGAAGAGCTCGCCCTCCTCCGTCAGCCTGATCTGGCGCGTGCTGCGGTGAAACAGGCGAATGCCGACCCGGGATTCGAGCCGCATCACGCTCTTGCCGATGGCGGATGACGATACGCCGAGCAGCCGCCCTGCGGCGACGAAACTGCGCGACTCCGCTGCGCGCACGAAGGCATACAAACCGCTGAGACTATCCATACCGGGCCATTAGAGAATTTTTGTCCGTTATTAGCGGAAATCACGGTGCTTTAAGCAACATTAAAGCGATCCTATCATCAGTGCACTTTCGCGGAGTGGCGCTGTCGGCTATCGAACGTGCCCGCTCCCCTCGCCTCCCGACACGGACTTCCGATGAGCACACCTGCACAGCCCGCCGTGCGCAAGACCGCGCAAAAACTGTTGATCCTGGGCGCTGTCTGCCTTGCGGCACTGGCCATGCCGCTGAGCTTCACCGGGCCCGCCGTGGCGTTGCCGGCGATTGCCGATGACCTTGGCGGCAGCCCCATCGCGCTGAGCTGGGTCACCAACGCCTTTATGCTGAGTTTTGGGAGTTGCCTGATGGCCGCCGGCGCACTGGCGGACCGCTTTGGACGCAAGCGCATCTTCATCGCAGGCATCGCCGGCTTCGGACTCGCCTCCCTGGCCCTGAGCGCGGCACCCGACACCACCTGGCTCGCCTTCCTGCGCGCAGCGCAGGGGGTAGCCGGCGCCGCGGCATTGTCCGGCGGTGTGGCAGCACTGGCGCAAGAGTTCGAGGGCCAGGCCGCTACCCGCGCCTTCAGCTTGCTGGGCACCACCTTCGGCGTCGGACTGGCGTTCGGCCCCGTACTAGCCGGATTCCTGATCCAGCACCATGGCTGGCGCTCAGTGTTTCTCAGCGCAACCGCGATCGCCGCATGCGCGCTGGTGTCGGGCGCCCGCTGCATGCGCGAGTCGCGCGACCCCGCCGCCACCGGGCTCGACTGGCCGGGTGCGGCCACCTTCACGGGCGCGCTGGCCTTGTTCACCTATGCCGTATTGAGCGCACCGGAGAACGGCTGGAGCAGCCCGCCGGTGGTCATCCAGCTGACGGGCGCGGTGGTACTGCTGGCGGCGTTCATCGTCATCGAACGGAGCGTGCGCGCACCCATGCTGGACCTGTCGCTGTTTCGCTATCCGCGCTTTGTCGGCGTGCAATTCCTCGCCGCCGCGCCAGCGTATTCCTACGTGGTGCTGCAAGTGCTGCTCCCCATCCGCCTGATCGGCATCGAGGGCTACAGCGCGATGGAAGCGGGCCGCATGATGATTGCCCTCTCCGCCCCCATGCTGGTGGTGCCGCTGCTGGCTGGCCAGCTGACGCGCTGGCTCGCGGCGGGATTCATCTCAGGCCTGGGCTTGCTGGTCTGCACCGGCGGCTTGCTGTGGCTGGCGCAATGCGCGCCCGGCCAGCCAGGCGCGGCGCTGGTGCTGCCCATGCTGACCATTGGGCTTGGCATCAGCCTGCCCTGGGGTTTGATGGATGGCCTGGCCGTGAGCGTGGTGCCCAGGGAGCGCGCCGGCATGGCCACAGGCATCTTCAACACGACGCGGGTCGCCGGGGAAGGCATTGCGCTGGCCATCGTCGGCGCCACGCTCGCGGGGCTCGCCGAGTCCAGGCTGCATGGCCTGCCCATCGCCGGGCCTGCCACAGCACTGCCGGAAGCCGCCCACCGGCTCGCCATGGGCGACCTGCCGCGCGCCATGTCCCTGCTGCCCCAAGCCGGCCAGCACGCGCTGGTGCAAGGCTACGGCGACGCATTCCACCTGCTGCTGTATATCCTCGCGGCAATCACCGTGGTGTCGGCGGCGCTGGTGTTCGGCTTCCTGAGTCATTCACGCTTGCCGCATCGCTCCGGATCCGCGCCGGAGCCGGCATAGTCAGCGGCGCCTTCGCCACCGCGCCGCGCACCTCGATGCCGATCTGGTCCACCACCTTGCCGGCGGCATCCAGCAGTTCCACCTGGTGCCGGCCCGGCCAGGGCAGCCAGGCCAGTTGCCCTCCACGCCCCAGCGGCTTGCCGTCCATGCGCCAGCTGACGCGCTGCGCGGTCTGCCCGCTGACCCCTTCGGCGTGGAACCACACACGCTGCGCCGTCGGCGGGATATCGGGATCAAGCGCGAACACGGTGCCGTCGGCGGGACTTGCAATGGCGGCTGCGCGATCCTGGCTGCCGCCCTGCTTGTCCGTACGCGCGGCGCCGCGCGCGCTATCCGCGCTGGCCAGGTTGACCATGCGCAATGCCGTACCGGCCAGGAAGACTTCGTCGCGCGCGGGTTCGAGATCATCGGCAAAGCGCAGCGGTACACGTTCCACGCCCGCGGGCATGACCGGCGCCACGCTCGGCACCGAGCGGTGCAACGCGTCCATGATTTCGTGCCACACCGGCGCCGCGCCGGACACGCCCGACACCTCGTGCATGCTCGCGCCGCTGGCATTGCCCACCCACACCCCCACGGTGTAGCGCTGCGACCAGCCCACGCACCAGTTGTCGCGCATGTCCTTCGACGTACCCGTCTTGACCGCGGTCCAGAAGCGCGTGGTGAGCGGGCTGTCGAGACCGAACGTGCGCGCCCGCGCGTGGCGGTCCGACAGCACGTCCGCCACCAGGTAGCTGGCAGCCGGCGACATCACGGCGCGCGCCGCCCCGGGCGCCGCATCGGTGCGCCATCGCGCGGGGGCGTAGCGCCCGCCGTTGGCGAATGCGCGATACGCATTGGTGAGCGCGGCCAGCGGTACGTCGGCGCTGCCCAGCGCCAGGCTGTAGCCATAGTAGTCGCCAGCCTGAGCAAGCGGCAACCCGAGCGCCGTCAGGCGCTGGTGGAATCGATGCGGCGTCACCATCACCAGCGTGCGCACCGCGGGGACGTTGAGCGAGGAAGCCAGCGCCGCGCGCATGCTGACCCAACCCGCATACTGGCGGTCATAGTTCTGCGGCACATAGAGCCCGCCGCCCCCGCCGGTAGGCAGGTTGACCGGCCGGTCGTCGAGCAGGGATGCCGTGGTCAGCCGCCGCGCCTCGAGCGCCTGCTCGTACAGAAAAGGCTTGAGCGTGGAGCCGGCCTGGCGCGGCGCCGCCGCGTGGTCGACCTGCGCGGCCGCCGACAGGACGCCTGACGAACCGACGTAGGCGAGCACGTCGCCGCTGGCATTGTCGATCACCACCACCGCGCCATCTTCCACGTTGCGTCCGGCGAGTTCGCGCAGATGACGGTCCAGGCTGCGCGAAGCGGCACGCTGCAAGCCGGCATCGAGGGTGGATGTGATGGTGGGCGGTACGGTGCCCGCGGCACGCGCTTGCGCGACCAGCAGGCGCGCCAGATGCGGTGCGAGATCCGGCGCCAGGGCCGACGCCTGTGCGGAGGATGCAGATGCGCTGCCCGCACCGCCGCCACTGCGCAGCAACGCCAGTTGCGCAAAGCCGTCCAGCCCGTCGCACGCCTTGGGCAACTGCTGTTCGCGCAGGATGCCGCAGGCGCGCTGCGCCACCTGTGGCGCGCGTGCATTGGGCGCGCGCACCAGCGCCACCGCGAGCGCCGCCTCGCGTGCGTCGAGCCCGCTGGGATACTTGCCGAACAGCGCCTGCGACAGCGCGGACAATCCCACCAGCTCGCCGCGGAACGGCACCAGGTTGAGATAGGCCTCGAGTATCTGGTCCTTGCTCCAGCTGCGCTCCAGCGCCGCGGCGCGCACGGCCTGCGCCATCTTCTGGCTCACGCTGCGCCCGCCCTCGGCACGCCGCAGGTCTTCGTCGAGCAGGCCCGCGAGCTGCATGGTCAGGGTGGACGCGCCGCGCGTGCGCGTGTTCCACAGATTGGCCCACGCGGCGGCGGCCACACCCTGCCAGTCGACACCGCTATGCGCATAGAAGCGCCGGTCCTCGGACAGCACGATGGCGGTGCGCACCGCTGGCGAAATCTCCGCCAGCGTGACCCAGTCGCCGCGCCGCGCCCGGAAGTCGTCGCGCACGCGCGACAAAGGCTCGCCGTGGCGGTCGAGCACCACTACGTCGGCGCTGCGCCAGCTTGCGCGAACGCTATCGAAGGTGGGTAGTGCATGCGCCTGCGCGCTCGCCACGCAGGCAGCGAGGAGGACGGCGCGCACGGCGTACCGGCTTGCGTTCATTCGCTTCGCCTGGCTACCACGCCGGCCACCAGCAACACCTGCGCGACCGCGTAAGTCCACCAGATGCCAAGCGCGAAGGTATCGAACGGCACCAGGAAACGCGCGCTGCCGAGCAAACCGTCGGACACGGCGAAGAACACCGCGCCGATAGCCGCCAGCGCCGTCGGCAGCTTCGCCACCAGCGCGGCGCAAACCATCGACGCCAGCGCCACCACATAAACCGAGACCGGCACCACCAGCGTGCCCAGGTTGGGCCAAAAGCGCCCGAGCATGACGCCGGCCGCGCCCAGCACCATGCCGCAGGCGAGCAGGCGATGCGCCCGCCAGTCGCCCGCCATCGGCAAGAACAAGCCAAGGTAAGCGAAGTGCGCGATCAGGAAGGCCCCCAACCCGCCGATAAAGGAGAACGACAGCCACGGCATCGCCAGCAGGAAGTCTCCGATCGCCGAGAACAGCAGCGCCGCCATCAGCCAGCGCCGCTCGCGGCGCGGCGGGTGGAAATGCGCCGCGCGCACCAGCAGCAGCGCCATCGCCGTCTTCCATACCGGCTGGAAGGCAATCTGCCCATTCAACGGCGCACCGGGCGGCGAATCCATCGCCACAGTGACCAGCAGGCCGCCGTAGACCAGCCCGGCCATCGTGCCTGCCAGCCACCATTCGCGCACCCGCGCGGGCATCATCATCGCAAGCCAGCTCAAGGGCGTGCTCCTACGGTCAGTCTGGCATTGGGTTGCGCGCCGAACACATCGGGCGCGTACATCGCCTCCACCCGCGTGGGCGGCAACGCGAACTCGCCGGCGTTGTTCAGCCGCACGGTGTATTCCACCGTGGCGCTGCCGCGCGGCATGTAGGCGTAGTACTCGCGGAAGGCCTGCGGCGTGCGCTCGGTGAATGCGGGCCATGCCCCCTTGCGCCGCTCGCCGCGCGAGGCGATCTCCGAATCGCGCCCGAGGCCGCTGCCGAGGATGGTGGCGCCGGCAGGCACCGGATCGCTCACCACCACCCAGGTCATATCGGCCTGAGCGTCGATCTGGAGCTTCACCCGATAGCTGTCACCGCGCGACCATTTGCCCGCCACCGCCTGATCCACCGGCGTCACGCTGCGCGTAATGCGGTAGCCCGCCGACAGCGGCGAGGCCAGCGGTACCGCCGCCAGCGCGCGCACCGTGGCCCAGGGCTTCCCCGCGCCTTCCTGGCCGGCGCGCAAGTTGGCGGCAACCCCCGCGCGCGGCCACGGCAGGCTGACGCTGCCTCCGGCCACGCCATCGACCTTCGCGGCGCGCACCCAGTCGAAGCTGCGCGTGGCCTCGGGCACGCCCTCCAGCGTCACGCGCGTCGCGCCCGCCACCGGCGTCTTCTCGAAGGCTTGCGCAAAGCGCGTGATCGCCAGCGCGCCCCACGCGTTGGCCGTGGTGGTGCCCCAGGCGCCGCGCATCTGGCGGCCGAGCAGGCCGGTTGCGAGTTGCGCGCTTTCCGACTTCCAGCCGGGCAGGTCGAGCGACAGCGACAGCAGGCGCGCCGCATTGAAATCGCCGCCGCTCATCAGCCACCACCAGTTGTCGTCGCGCTCGGTGGAGAACGCCAGCCGCGTGCCTTGCACTGTCAGCCGCGAACGCAGGATCTGCTGCGCTTGCGCCAGCCGCTCGTCGCGCTGCGGGATATCCTGCACGCGCGACAGCACGGCGATCCAGTCGAGCAACGCCGAGGTCGGCCACTGCGCGGGCAGGATCTGGATCGACCCGAGCATGCGTGCCTGCGCGTGCCCGTTGCGCGACAGCGCCTCGAGCGCGGCCAGCTTGCGCACTTCCAGGTCCTGCGTGGGCGCCCAGCGTTCGCGCTTGATGCGGCCCTCGACGAAGGCGGCCAGCCCGCGTTCCATGCGCTCGCGCGTCTCGTCGGGCAGGCGCAGCGGCAGGCCCGCGCGCACGGCTTCGTCGGACACGGCCAGCAGGTATGCGGTCAGCACTTCGCTGCCGGCATTCCCCTCGTTTTGCAGCGGAAAATACGCGGCCAGCCCGTCGTCGTCGAGATAGCCCGGCAACTGCGCCGTCAGCGCGTTCCACTGCACCGCATCGCCCAGCCCGACCGCGCGCGAGGCGCGCTGCTCCAGGCACGAGAACGGATAATTGCGGAACCAGTCGCGCACGCCCGGCATGCCGCCCGCCAACGAAGCTTGCAGGTTCACCTGCAGGCCACCGCGAGGCTGGCCCGTGGCGTCCGCGAGCGCGCCCTGCGGCGCACGCACCGGCACCGACAGATCCGGCGCCAGTTGCGCCAGCGTGGCTTGCTGCACGGTAAGTGGAACCGCGGGCACCAGCTGCTGCGAGAGCTTCACGCGGTCGCTGGCGCCGGCGGCCTTGCCGGTCTCGGTGGCTTCCACCTCCCACTGCACCGTGCCCTCCTGCACCAGCGATCCCGCTGCCAACAGCGGCGCGCTGACGTCCCAGCCGGTCTCGCGCGATTCGCCGGCGGGAATCTCCACGGTCTGCGCCGGCAGCGCCTGAGACTGTCCGGACTGCCCCGGCGGACTGACGCGCGCCACGGCCTGCACCGTCATAGCGCGCTGCGTCGTGTTGCGCAAGGTGAACATCGCGCGGTAACGATCCTCCTCGCGCACCAGCGGCGGCAGGCCCGAAATCAGTTGCAGATCCTGCGTGGCGGCGATGCTGGCACTGCCGCTGCCAAAGCGGCTCACGCCCAGGTCCGCCACGGCGACGATGCGGAAGCGCGTGAGCGAATCGTTAAGCGGCACCGTCAGCGTGGCCCGCCCATCGCCGTCGAGCTGCACGCGCGGGTTCCACAGCAGCAAGGTATCGAACAGCTCACGCGTGGGGCTCTTGCCGCCGCCGCCGCCGACCGGCACCGCCTTGCGTCCGTAGTGGCGCCGGCCGATGATTTCCATCTGCGCGGTAGCGGTCTCCACGCCGTAGCTGCGCCGCCGCAGCATGGCGTCGAGCAGGTTCCAGCTTGTGTTCGGCATCAGCTCCAGCAGCGCTTCATCGACAGCGGCCAGCGCGATTTCGCCATTGGCCGCGGGCTTGCCGTCGGGCAGCTTCACCTGCACCGCCACCTGCGCCTTGCCGCGCACCGGATAACTGGTCTTGTCCGGCGTCACCTTCACATCAAGCCTGTAGCCTTCGTTGCCCACGCGGACCTCCGCCAGCCCGAGGCGGAACGCCGGCTTGGACAGATCGACCAGCGCGGTGGGCGCGGCATACTCGCGGCCCTCGCTGCGGAACGCCTGCCACCACTCGCCCGGCTGGCGCCAGCCCCACGTGAAGAAGGAATACCAGGGCACCTCGCGCAAGCGTCCGCGCAGCGCCAGTACCGACACATACACATTGGGCCCCCACTCCGGCCTGATCTTGACCCGCACGGTGGGATCGCGTCCGTTGAGCTCCACCACGCTGGTTTCCAGCACGCCCTCGCGCTCCACCGCCACCAGCGCGGTGGCGTGGCGGAACGGCATGCGCACCTGGAACACCGCGGTCTCGCCCGGCGCGTACGCCTTCTTCTCGGGCAGCAGATCGATGCGGTCGTTGTTCTCGCCGCCGAACCACAGTTCGCCCTGCCGCGTCACCCACACCGAGGTAGCCGCCTGCGATACGCGCCCCGCGTTATCCCTGGCCTGCGCGATCAGCTCCACCTGTCCGGCCTCGGGCAACGAAACCTCGCATTGCATGCGGCCTTGCGCGTCGGTCCTGCCCTCGCACACGCTGCCGAGATCCTTGCTCTCGTTGCGATTGTCGTAGCGATAGAAACCGCCCACCACGCGCTTGCGCACAGACGTGGTGATGCGCAGTTGCGCGCGCAGGGCGATCGGCACGTTGGCCTGCGGCCGCCCTTGCGGATCGAGCGCCACGGCATGTACGAGGAGTTTCTGCCTGACCGAAACCCAGCTCTCCGTGCGGATCCCCGCCACCACGCCAGCCGGCCACAGCGGCACGGTTTGCCGTAGCGTCTGAATCTCGCCGTTGGGGTCGGCAAAGCCCGATTCCACCACCAGGTCCTTGGGCGCATCCAGCCTGGGCATGTTCTTGAGGTTCAGCGTGCCGCTGCCATTCTTGTCCAGCTTGAGCGGCAGCTTGTCGGCAACCAGCTTCTGCGCCTCTTCGCGCTGCGCGGCACCGTCCTCGCTTTCGTCCTCGTCGCCGCCGCTGTCCTTGCGCGGTTTGCGCGGCGCATCGAATGCGTAACCGTCGTAGTCGGCAAAGCGCACGTACTTGTCGCGCAGCAGTGCCGACACCTGTACCGGCAGGCCCGCCGCGCCGCCGCCCGATACGTAGTGCACTTCCAGGTTGAGCGGCACCTCAGGCGGCGCCACCAGCGCCCCGCCGCTGCCCGCCTTGAGCGTCCCCGCCAGCACCGGCAGGCGGAACGCCTCGACACGGAAGCTGCCGCTGTCCAGCACGCGATCCTTCGCATCGCTGAACGATACCGAGTAGATACCCAGCTTGGCCGCCTGCGGAATCGCGAAGGTGTTCTCGGCGCTGCGCCCGCCGGTGGCTGTGGTGCGCCACTGCACCGGCTGCTCGTAGGTCTGGCCGCTGCCTTCGTGAAGGATGACCATCTTCTCCGGCAAGGGATCGCCTGCCGGCGGCAGCGCGAAACCATTCGCGGTCTCGGTGCGGATCACGTGCTTCATCGACACCGTTTCGCCAGCACGCAGCAAGGTGCGATCGAAGATCGTATGGGCGCGCACATCCGGCACCACGCTGGTGTCGGTGGGCACGTTGAAACGCCAGCTCTCGATGCCCTGGTTCCAGCCGGACATCACGAAGGCCATGTCGGCTTGGCCGCGCGCCTGCGGATGGTCCGCGGCAATGCGGGCGGAGACGAAATAGCCTGATAGCCCGGTGTCGTCGCAACTGCGTTCGCGCACGTCGTCCACGCCGTTGAAACTGGCCAGCCCGGCGACATCGGTGCGGCCCGATGCCAGCAGCTTGCCGCTGCAATCGCGCAGCGCCACGGCGGCATTGGCCACCGGCTTGCCGTCGTCGAGCGTGGTGACCCAGGCCAGCGCGGTCATCTTGCCGGGGCCGCGCGCGAGCTTGAAATGCACGCCAAGGTTAGTCACCAGCGCGGCGGTGCGCACGTACATCGGCGCCGGCTTGCCGAGCAGTGCCTCGCCGAGCATCGGCGAAGCGATTTCCACCACATGAAAACCGGCTTCGGGCAAGGGAATGCCCACCACCTCGAACGGCCGCGGCGCCTTGCCGCCCGGCTCCGACAATTGCGGAATGGCAAGCTTGCGCGCGCCGGCCGCGCCATCGAGCAGCGAGATCGAACGGGTCTCGATGGAAGGCGCATTGCGCGGGTTGTTGACGGCGGACGGCGACCGGCCCGCGAGAATGGCATCGAGTTCGCTCCGGGTCCAGCTGCTCTCGTGCAGCCGGCGCACCAGCCCGTACCAGCGCAGCACGGCGCCGTCGTCATCCACCTTGAGGCGGCGCACGGTGCCGGCTTGCGCGCGCACGCCCAGCGCGGGCAGGTCGGCTTCGACATTGCGCAGCGTCACCGGCAACAGCGCCGGGAAGTCGGCCGGCGACTTGCCCTTGGGCAGCTCGCCAAAACGCTCAAGCACGCCGAACGGCGCGGCCGGGAACTTGGCCAGCGGCGGCATCGCGGCCGTGCTCACCTTGAGGGGGAACAGGTCGGCATTGGACAGCACGCGGCCGCTGTCGTCCTTCAGGCCGGAAGGTACCGACAGCGTGAACTCGGTCTTCTCGGCAAAGGGCGGCGTGAAGGTGACGCTGCTGACGGGCGCGTCGCGCGCCGCGCCCGGCTCGAATTGCGGAGCCCGCGGACCTTTCGGCGTATTGAGCAGGATATGCTCGGCATCCTTGCGCGAGATCGGTGCCGAGAACGACAGCGAGATCGGGCGCAACGGCGTGCAAGGCGACTGCGCGCGTTCGCGTTCGCAAGTAAAGCTGGCGGTGAAAGGCTCGCGCACGGTGTAGTCGAAGCGCCGTTCGTCGCGCGTGGCCAGGCCCGACGGCGTGGCAATGCCGCCGCCCAGCACAAGTTGCATGCGCGCGCCGGACGGCAGGCGTTGCTGGCAGGCCAGCAGGTGCACGGTGTCGGCCTCGCCGGCTTTCAGCTTCCAGTGCAGCGCGGCCAGCACGGCCTCGCGTTCCTTGCCGCCCAGCAGCCGCACCGGAATGCGCTCGCCCAGGCCCTGAGCCTGGCACCATGCGGCGCTGCGCACCGAGTCGGCGGTGGCCGGCCCGTTGAAGCGCAACGCGAATACCTGGTCTTCCTCGATCTGGCCGCCACCTGGCCGCGCCGTCACCACGGTCGGGCCGCCGGTCTCGAAGCGGTACTCCGGCTTGCCGGCGTAGGCCTTGCCTGCCTCGCTCTTCAGGCCCGCGACAATGCGCACCGCGCATTTGACGCCGGGCGGCAGGTCGCGCGCAAAATCGAACACCCAGTTCTTCGCGTCGATCCAGCGCGCCTGTCCGGCGATTGCGCTGCCGCTGCAGGACACCACCGCGGGCGGGCTTGCCTGTGCGTCGCCCAGCGGCACCATCGCTTCGTCGAACCGGATCGCCACCTGCCGCACGCGCGAGACCTCGCCCTCCGGCGAGAAGCGCGCAATCTGCGCGGCCTGGCCCGAACCTGGCATCGTCGCCAACACAACCTGCAGGCAAGCCGCTGCGGTCCACCCGGCCCACCAGTACTCACCACGTTTCGCACGCTTGTCCATCCGAGCGACGATCTGCGTCATCCTGACCCTCCCGTTTACGGCACCCGGCGAGGGTGACATGCGCCGATGGCAAGTGCAAGTCCGCGCAGGACGCGCGGGCCCGATGGCTATCGCAAATGCGACAGCGGCAGCGGCCCGTCGCGCTTGAGCGCGGTCAGCACAATGTTGGACCGCACACTCTCCACGCCTGGCACGCGCATCAGCTTCTTCATGGTGAATTCGGCCAGGGTCGGCAGGTCCGGCACCATGATGCGCAGCAGGTAGTCGGCCTCGCCGGCCACGGAGTAGCACTCCTGCACCTCCTCCAGCAGCAGGATGTCCTCGCGAAAGCGCTCGACGATGGTATCGCCATGGTGGGCCAGCTTGACGCTGGTAAAGACCAGCACGCCGAGGCCGAGCGCCGGCGGCGACAGCACCACGCGGTAGCCGGTGATGACGCCGTCGGCTTCCAGCCGCGCCAGGCGCCGCCCGATCTGGCTGGGTGAAAGATGGATGCGCTCGGCGAGCTGCTGGTGGGTGGAACGGCCGTCGGTCTGCAACGCCGCCAGCAGCGCGAGGTCGAATGGGTCGAGGTTGATCATGGTTGGGTCGCTTCGATCGCGTTAGTCGAGTCAGAATCGCTTCTTGTTGTGCACTACGCCGGAAGGAATGCTAACCCTCCCGGCCTGGTGGCGGCGCGCCGATTGTCGGCAGCAACGCACCCGCGCAGATTTCACGCATAAAATAACAAATTCTTGCGCGCTCAATGCATCACTATACGAAAGTAAGCCGTTTTTGCGGGCCATCTGCGTCATCTCCTCGCTAAACTGTGCGGTAAATCTGCAGGAGATAAGACATCATGGACGCCATGGCTACCGCCACCCAGGCAAGCAACGCCCAAGCCAGCTTTGCCGGCACCCTGACCGATAAGCTGAAAGAGCAGTTCGACGCCGGCCTGCTGTCCGGCCAGGCGCTGCGCGACGATTTCACCATCGCACAGCCGCTGGAGCGCTATACCGAGACCGACCACGCGGTATGGCGCAAGCTGTACGACCGCCAGGCCACCATGCTGCGCGGCCGCGTCTGCGACGAATTCCTGCAGGGCCTGTCCACGCTGGGCATGGAGCGCGACCGCGTACCCAGCTTCGACCAGCTCAATGAGACCCTGATGCGCGCCACAGGCTGGCAGGTGGTGGCGGTGCCCGGCCTGGTGCCGGATGCCGTGTTCTTCGAGCACCTGGCCAACCGGCGCTTTCCCGCCAGCTGGTGGATGCGCAAGCCCGAGCAGCTCGACTACCTGCAGGAGCCCGACTGCTTCCACGACGTGTTCGGCCACGTGCCGCTGCTGATCAACCCGGTCTTCGCCAACTACATGGAAGCCTACGGCAAGGGCGGGCTCAAGGCCGCCTCGCTGGGCGCGCTCGACATGCTGGCGCGGCTGTACTGGTACACCGTGGAGTTCGGCCTGATCCGCACGCCGGAAGGCCTGCGCATCTACGGCGCGGGGATCCTGTCGAGCCAGGGCGAGTCGATCTACAGCCTGGATTCGGCCAGCCCCAACCGCATCGGCTTCGATGTGCGCCGCATCATGCGCACGCGCTACCGCATCGACACCTTCCAGAAGACGTACTTCGTGATCGACAGCTTCGACCAGCTGTTCGACGCTACCCGCCCGGATTTCGCGCCGCTCTACGAGGAACTGCGCGCGCTGCCCACGCTGGGCGCCGGCGACGTGGCCGCCACCGACCTCGTGCTCAACCGCGGCACGCGTGAAGGCTGGGCCGACAGCGACGACGTCTGATCCCGGCTCCGGCTGCCTTTGCACAACGGCTGCAGGCTGCCCACGCACGCACTTTGTGAAACAATGACGGCATGCCCGCCCGGCCCCCAGCCCCGACCCAGGTCGCACAGGCTGGAAGGCTGCGCGGGCGGGCCGGTTTCATCCTTTGCTTATCCCTTTCCGACCATCGAGCCCATCATGTCCCCTGCGCCCCTCGTGCCCCTTTCGCTGGAAGAACGTGCACCGCTGCTGGCTGCCCTGCCCGGCTGGAGCCTCGTCGAAGACCGCGACGCGATCCACAAGCGCTTTACCTTTGCCGACTTCAACGCCGCCTTCGCCTTCATGACGCGCGTGGCGCTGGCGGCGGAAAAAGCCGACCACCATCCCGAATGGTTCAACGTCTACAACCGGGTCGATATCACCCTGTCCACCCATGACGCCAATGGCCTGACCCGGCGCGATACCGACCTGGCGGGCTTTATCGAACGCGCTGCCGCGTCGCTGGCCAAAGCCTGAGCACACCGCATGCGGCAACGCAGGGGACTGTAGGCAAACCGAAAGGTCGGAGGCGGCCCCGCCCTGTACAATCGGTGGCTAACCGGTTAATCAACGCACCGGTTTATTGCTTTCCCGTTCCTTTCCAGCTTCCTCCTGCCCCCATGCGTATCCTTCTGATCGAGGACGACCGCCAGATTGCCAGTGGCGTCGAAGCCGGCCTGTCCCAGGCCGGCCATCAGGTGCGCGTGGTGCACGACGGCGTCTACGCCACCGAGCACCTGCTGCGCGAACAGCATGACCTCGTCATCCTCGACCTGGGCCTGCCCGGCATCGACGGCATGACCCTGCTGGCGCGCTACCGCGCCCGCAACCGCACCACGCCCGTCATCATCCTGACTGCGCGCGACGAGCTCGAAGACAAGCTATCCGGTCTGAACGCCGGCGCCGACGACTACCTCGTCAAACCCTTTGCCCTGCCGGAGCTGGAAGCACGCGTGCGCGTGCTGCTGCGGCGCAGCCAGCATGGCGAGGCCGCGCCCGAGCGCGACGTGCGGCTGGGCCGGCTGCGCCTGTCGGGCAACGACCGCCGCATGTTTATCGACGGCAAGCCGCTGGAACTCTCCCCGCGTGAGTTCGCCGTGCTGGAACTGCTGTTGCAGCGCCAGGGCCGCGTGGTCAGCAAGGCGCAGCTGCAGGACCACCTCGCCACCTTCGCCCATCCCGCGGGCGAAGGCGGCGACACGGTCGGCGACACCGCCATCGAAGTCTATGTGCACCGCGTGCGCAAGAAGCTGGAAGAAAGCGACGTGGAGATCGTCACGGTGCGCGGCTTCGGCTACCTGCTGCAGATTCGCGCCGGCACCTGACGCCGCGCACAGAGCAAGCCCGCCATGTGGCTGCGCCCACGTCCTCCCCAGCCGCCCGAGGGCCTGACCGGCACCGCTGGCGGCGTATCCGGAAAGCCTGCCGCAGCGGCGGAACAACCCTCGGCGGCGGCACCCGCGCGCACCGCCTCCACGCAAAGCCTGCGCGTGCACCTGCTGCGCGCGCTGGCCACGCCGCTGTTTGCGCTGGTACTGACCAGCGGCTCGCTCTCCTACTGGCTGGCCGCGCACTACACCACGCAGGTATTCGACCGCGCCCTGTACGGCGTGGCCAACAATATCGCCCAGCAGATCCGCATTGCCGGCCCGCGCCTGGAGCAGGACATCCCGATGATCGCGCAGACGCTGGTCGAGGCCGAAGGCACCGACCGCATCTACTGGCGCATCCACGGCCCGGACGGGCTGATCGGCGGCATGGACACCTGGCTGGGCTACGGCACCGGACAGACATCGCTGCACGATGCGCGGCTGTTCTACGCCTGGTTCAGCGGGCGCCAGGTGCGCGCCGTGCGGCTGCCGGTCAACCTGCCCAGCCCGGCTTCGGACGAACTGGCCACCAGCGAGGCTGGCCGCGCCCCGCGTGGGCCCATCGTGGTGGAAGTGGCGGAGTTGCTGGACCGGCGCGAAACCGCCGCCAACGAGATCCTGCTGTCGGTGTCGGTGCCGCTGATCCTGCTGCTGGTGGTGGGCAGCCTGATCCTTTCGCACGTGCTCAAGGAAGAGCTGGTGCCTTTGCAGATCCTCACCGACAAGCTCAATCGCCAGACCGCGCGCTCGCTGGCGCCGCTCGATGAAACCCAGGTGCCGGCCGAAGTGGAGCCGCTGATCCGTGCGCTCAATGCGCTGCTGGCCAGGCTGCGCGACGCGCTTGATGCGCAGCGCAAGTTCATCGCCGACGCCGCGCACCAGTTGCGCACGCCGCTGACCGCCGTCAAGCTACATGCCGACCGCGCGGTGCAGTCGAACGATCCCGCGGTGACGGACCACGCCCTGCGCGAGCTGCAAGCGGCGGCCGACCGCGCGGTGCGCCTGTCCAACCAACTGCTGTCGCTGGCGCGTGCCGAACCGGGACTATCCCTGGAGCGGCTCGGCCCGATCGAGCATTTCGACCTGGCCACGCTGGCGTTCGAGACCGGTGCCGAGTGGGTGCCGCAGGCACTCGCGCGCCAGATCGACCTGGGCTTCGAGACCTTGCCCGGCCCCACCTTTACCGGCGCGGCACCGTCCACCGTGCGCGGCAACCGGCTGCTGATGCGCGAAGCGCTCAGCAACCTGATCGACAATGCCGTGAAATATGTGCCGCCCGGCGGACGCATCACCGTGCGTGCCGGCGGCGAGGCACTTGGCCATCGCGGCATGGCGGTCGTGATGGTGGAAGACAACGGGCCTGGCATCGCCCTGGCGCGCCGCGAGGAAGTCTTCAAGCGCTTCTTCCGGGGCGACCATACGCCGGGCCCCAATGCGCCGGCGCAACCGCCCGGCGGCGCCGGCCTGGGGCTGGCGATCGTGCATGAAATCATCGGGCTGCATCACGGCACCATCCGTATCGAGGATGTGCCCACCACCGGCGAGCAGGCTGAGGCGCGCGGCATGCGTTTTGTGATCCGCATTCCATGCGAGGCGGCGGGCGCCGCCTGAACCGCATCAAGCTGCGGCGCAGATCCGGCATCTGCGCCGCGGCTGGCATTGTTACCGGCCTTTCTTTGCCTTCGGCGCCAGCATGGTCCCGCGGCACTTCGGGCTGCCGCAGCGGCACTCGAATTCCTTCTTGAGCTTCTTGGTGTAGCGCGCGTCGATCACCAGTCCATAGTCGTAGAACAATTCCTCGCCACCGGCGATATCGCGCAGCGCGTGGATGAATACACGCCCCTTCTTCTCACGCGCCTCGCAATTGGGTTCGCAAGCATGGTTGATCCAGCGCGCGCGGTTGCCGCCGAACTTGGCGTCGATCACATCGCCGTCTTCCAGGCTGAAATAGAAGGTGTGGTTAGGATCCGCCGGATCGTGCGGATGGCGCTTGAGCGCTTCCTTCCACGAAATATGCTCGCCCTTGTACTCGATGAYGCGTTCGCCCTCACCGATCGGCGCGATCGCGTAGACGCCCTTGCCGTGCACGCCCGAACGACGCACTTCGACGCGGTCGGCAGCGGTCTTGCGCTTGCCTTCCTTGGGACTCTTGACGCCCTTGCCGCTCCCTGCGTCTTTCACGTCAGTCCCTTCCTGCTTCAATTCCTCTTGCTTCGCCTGTTCCGCCATGTGCCATCCCGTATTGATCCGCCTGCCACTGCGCGTGGCTGTGCGCCGCCCGGCGCGATGGCGATGATACCTGCCCATATTGGCCGCGGCATCCCCCTTGCCGGCAAATAGACGTTTACGGATGAACCGGCCGGCCCGTATACGTCAAGGCAGGTATACGTACCGCCCGCAAGTCGTGCGTCCCGTCGATTTGCCGCCCGGCAAACAGCCTTAAGAAGCCCTTGTCCACCCGCGTATACGGCACGTATACCGCCATCGGCCAGCCCAGACGATGTGGATAACCCGGCAAAAATCTGTGGATAAAGACATGCGATTCATGTGGGCTGCCTGGGGTTGGCATGGGGACGCGTCAGGCATAAGTCGGAGGGTTGCACCTGGACCCCTCATCCAAAAGGCCAAGTCATCCACGGCAGCCAACATCCGGTCCGACCACTTTTGCTTCCCACAACCCATTGATTTCAAAAGTGTTTACCGGGTTATCCACAGAAAAGGCAGCCGTTTACCTACTACTACTATTTGTATACATTAAAGAAAGAAGTAAACCGAAAGGACAGCGTCCTGCTATCGGCAAAGAAAGAAGGCAGCCGGAAAATAAACTGCCGGAAACCCGCTTCAGGCGGGGCTTCTTTTTTAAGCAAGGCGAAATGACCTGTCGAACTGAGGTTTACTGCGATGTCCCGAAAGGTTTTTTCGCGGGAACTCGACGTATCCGCATGGCGGTGATGGCCAGGCGAGGTGGTATACGCTCGTCCTCGAAGGCTGCGTATACGTTCGACCCCGGTTTACCGACGAGCGCGCTGCGTGGAACGGGGGATTTCTGTGCTGGCGGGGATCTGCGGGCCAAGACGTAAACGCATGCCGTTAGCGCCGCACGCAAGGCATGCACGATGCGAATATCCGCGAAAATCCATTCCCCGTCGGGGGCTATCGGACATGCACAATAGTTCATGAGGTTGCCCGGGAGCGCCTGCGCCCCGTAGCTACGCTGCACTGGGTACGCGTTGCCGGGGGCAGGACTCCGGCTGAAGAGTCGCTCACAGCGCCGCTAAGGCCCTCTGGCGGGCAGAGAGCGCCTGCCAGGGCGGCCACCTGCCGTTGGTGCCGCCTGCGGTCCAGGTATACGCCGGGAAATCGCCCGGATGCCCTGGGCCACACCTCCATCGTGCCAATGCCCCTGAGAGGGGCCAGGAGGCCGCTGTAGCCGTTTTCCAGGCTGGGATGCCCTGTGGGGCACCTATGTACGTTCTTTCGCCTGAGGGCCATCCTGACGCCCTCAAAGGCTCGGCCTGCCCCGCCAAATCCCCCCAAAGCCCCAGCCAGCGCGGGCTGGCGGCGCCTGCGCTGTAACAATCTGTTCCCAGTCCGCCTTGCCCGACACGGTATGATGTGGCCCGCGGCGCCTTTGCCGACGCCGGTGCCCAGTGGGCCGGCCCAGCCAGGCGTCCTTGTTTTATCAACTCGACACGGAGTGAAGCATGACGAAAACCGAACTGATCGACGCCATCGCGGCCGGCGTGGACGGCCTGACCAAGGCCAAGGCAGAACAAGCGCTGAACGTGACGCTTGGCGCCATCATGGAAGCCGTGGCCAAGGGCGACACCCTGAGCCTGATCGGCTTTGGCACCTTCAGCCAGGGCGAGCGCGGCGAGCGCATGGCGCGTAACCCGCGCACCGGCGAAGAAATCAAGGTGGAAGCCGCCAAGACCGTCAAGTTCAAGGCTGGCCAGAAGTTCAAGGACGCAGTGAACCAGTGAGTCCCGCGGGCGGTCTCGTGCCAGCCCCGTTGGATCTACCCCGCCGTGCCGCCACCCGTAGCCTGATGGCGCTGGTGAGCGCCAGGCGGGGGGCGTTATCCACAATATTTGCCCACTGGTTATCCTGCGCCATCGCGGTATACGCCGCACCCCGCGCAAGACCGGTAAGATCGTGCCCTATCGGCGCCTTCCCTCAGTAAATACAAGGGTCTCGGGCGTCCTGCTCAGTAGGCCCCTCATGTCCCGTCGATCGCCGCCAGGCAGATTTCCACAGTTTTATTCACAGCGTTTCCCACAAAATTTTCCACAGGCGCGCCGGCTCGGCCTGAGCTTGCTGACGGCTCTCGCGCTACTGTCGGGTTGCACCACGCCATCCCAGCCGGCGCGGCCCCAGGCTATCCCGTTGCCTGACACCGAACGCCCCGCGACGACACCTGGCGCCACGCAGCGCCAGCGCATTGTCGAGATCGCCTGGCAGGAGTGGCAGCGCTGGGGAGGGCAGACCGTGCGCCTGGGCCGCGACGATACCGCTTGCGTGGCCGATAGCCCACTGCCGGCGCCGGCGCTGCCTGGCCTGCCGGCGGCGACGGATACCGAGGGCAATCCGGACGCCAGCGATGCGACGGGGCGGACGGCCGACCGCGAGGATGAGGAAAGCGGCGAGTCGAGCTGCCTGCACTTTCCCGATGGCACCGGCATGGAAGCCACCGCCCAGGGGTGCCGGCTGGCGCAGCGCTATTGGGCCATCGTCGGCAAGGCGGTCACGTGCCACCAGATCACCCAGGGCAGCTGGGCCTGGTCCGCGGTCTTTATTTCCTGGGTGATGCGCAAGGCGGGCCTGGACGACCGCCAGTTCCTCACCGGCGATTCGCACTCGATGTACGTAGTGGACGCGCGCGACGGCATCCTGCCCGCGCCAGCCTTCCGCATTGAACCGCTGCCGGCCATGCCGCGGCCAGGCGATGTGCTTTGCGCCGGGCGCGGCAGCGACAAATACCTGGCCAGCGTGGCCGCAATCGGCTTTGGCACTACGCCCATGCATTGCGACATCGTCGTCGAGGTGGACCCGGCGGCACGGATGGTCAAGGCGATTGGCGGCAATGTCCAGCAATCGGTCTCGATGGAACTGATCGAGCTGGGAGACTCCGGCATGATCGATGGCGTGACCAACTCGCACATGCCGTGGCTGCTGATCATGCGCAACACCCTGCCTTGAGTGTCGATATGGGCCTGCGGGTACCTCCGGCTTGACCGGCTCCATATAATCATTAACATGGTAATTAATCGAGGCATCGGTATCGCCATGCGCGTGCCGTAGCCCGACCCCACCCGAATAGCACCCCACGGTGCGCGCACCGACGCGCGAAAACGCAGAGGAGACCTGCATGGCTGTCGCTAACTGTCACCCGGCGGAATGGGAGGCGCGCGTCAAGCTCGCCGCCTGCTACCGCATCTTCGACCGGCTGGGCTGGACCGAGCTGATCTACAACCACATCACGCTGCGCCTGCCGCCCGAGGCCGGCGGCGATACCGGCAAGCCACTGTTCCTGATCAACCCGTTCGGCTTGCGCTATGCGGAGGTGACCGCCTCCAACCTGGTGAAGATCGACCTGGCCGGCCAGGTTGTCGGTGAGAGTCCTTGGCCGGTCAATCCTGCCGGCTTCGTGGTGCATGCGGCGATCCACGCCGGTATTCCGGGCGCGCATTGCGTAATGCATACGCACACCACGGCCGGCATGGCGGTGGCGTGCTCGGCGCAGGGCCTGTCGATGAGCAATTTCTATGCAGCGCAATTGTTCGACAAGGTGGCCTACCATCCTTTTGAAGGCATTACCGTGCACGACGAGGAAGGGCCCAGGCTGGTGCGCAATATCGGGGACAAGCCGGCCGTGATCCTGCGCAACCATGGCTTGCTCGCCTGGGGCGACAGCATCGCGCGCACCTTCTCCACCCTCTGGCTGCTAAACCGCGCCTGCGAGATCCAGCTTGCCACGCTGGCCATGGGTGCCGCGCTGCCCGTGCCGGAGGAGATCCAGCGCAAGTGCACGCGCGACTCGCTGCAGTTCAATCCGAAGTTTGGCGCGGGTGAAGACGTGTTCGCGGCGCTGACTCGAGAGATTGATGCTATCGATGGTTCGTATCGTAATTAGATACATATGATTCGTTCCGTAAATAAACAAAGAAACCCACGAGAGTGACGGCCATGACATCTCTTTGCATCGTCGGCGCAGGCGCCGTCGGCGGCTTTATTGGCGCGCGGCTTGCGCGTTCCGGCCAGGGGCTCAATGTGCTGGCGCGCGGCCAGACCTTGTCCACGCTGCGCGCGCAGGGTCTGACCCTGGTCGAAGGCGAACGTAGCGAGACCTTCCAGGTGCACGCGGAAGGCGATCCCGCAGCGCTAGGTACGCAGGACGTGGTGATCCTGGCGGTGAAGGCCCCGGCGTTGCCGCAGCTGGCGCGGGCCATAGGGCCGTTGATCGGCCCCGATACGGTGGTGGTCACGGCCATGAATGGCGTGCCGTGGTGGTTTTTCGAGCGCCCCGGCCCGCACGCGGGGCTGTCGCTGCACACCGTGGATCCGGAAGGCGCCATCGCGCGTGCCATTCCGGCCACGCAGGTGATCGGCTGCGTGGTGCACCTGACGGCCTCCACGCCGGCGCCGGCCACTGTGCGCCATGGCTTTGGCGAGCGCCTGATCCTTGGTGCCGCCGGTGGCGATTCGGGGATGGCGGCCGGCAAGGTCGAAACGGTGGCCAGCCTGCTCGCCCGAGGTGGCCTGGAGATCGAGCGCAGCGCGGCCATCCAGCAGGACATCTGGTTCAAGCTATGGGGCAATATGACGATGAACCCGGTCTCAGTGCTGACCGGCGCGACTTGCGACCGCATCCTCGACGACCCGCTGGTCAACCGCTTCTGCCTGGCGGTGATGGAGGAAGCTGGACGGATCGGCGCGGCTATTGGCTGCCCGATCGCGCAGAGCGGCGAGGAGCGTAGCCAGGTGACGCGCAAGCTGGGAGCCTTCAAGACCTCAATGCTGCAGGATGCCGAGGCGGGGCGGCCACTGGAGATCGACGCGCTGGTGGCCTCAGTGAGGGAAATTGGCGAGCACGTGGGGATTGCTACGCCCAATATCGATGCGCTGCTCGGCCTGGTGCGTCTGCATGCGCAGGTGCGCGGCCTTTACTGAGGGGGATTGGACTGCAGGCAGGGCTTTGAACGATTTGATAGATGGGAATGAGTATTCTCTACATCAATGAATGCTCGCGAAATTTTGGTTGTCGCGATAGATGCAGCGAATATTTGTGTCAGGATCTGATGGTCCCCGCCTACCCGTTCTCTCAGTGAAAATGTCGGAAATCTTCGAAATTCATCAACAGAATGGATGATGACTCGATTTTTGTTCTTATATTTATTTCTGGCAAGAATAAGATGAGGCCCCAGCGGAAGGAGCCCCCCCTTCCCTCAGCCTTGCGCCACGGCGGCGCTGCGCCGGCGCCCCGCCCAGATGCCTTCGATGGCATAGACAGCCAGCGATATCCAGATCATTGCGTACCCGGCCTGCTTGCTTGCCGGGAACGGCTCGTTCCACAGCCACACGCCGAGCAGTAGCTGTAGCGTCGGCCCCGTGTATTGCAGCAGCCCTAGCAAGGACAGCGGGATGCGGCGCGCGCCCGCCGCAAACAACAGCAGGGGGACAGCGGTGACGGGACCGGCCAGCAATGCCAGCAACTGCACGCCGCCGCTGGCTTGGCTGAAGTCCGCCTGCCCGGTGGCGAACAGGTAGGCCAGGGAGCTTGCCGCCAGCGGGAACAACAGCAGGGTCTCCAGCGACAGGCCTTCCAGCGCGCCAAGCGTGGCGGTCTTGCGCAGCAATCCGTACCCGCCAAACGTGGCGGCCAGCGCCAGCGCGATCCACGGCAACTGGCCGGCTGCCACGGTCAGCCAGGCCACTCCCGCGGTCGCCAGCGCGATCGAGGCCCACTGGCCGGGGCGCAGCCGCTCGTGCAGGAACAGCACGCCCAGCAGCACGTTGAACAGCGGATTGATGAAGTACCCCAGGCTTGCGTCCACCACCCGCCCGTTCGATACCGACCAGATGTAGAGAAACCAGTTGCCGCTAAGCAGCAGCGCGCTGGCGGCGAAGCCGGCCAGCAGGCGCGGATTGGACCATACCCCGCGCAGCCAGCCCCAGTGGCGCCGCCAGGTGAGCACCAGGCCCAGGAACACCAGCGACCACACCATCCGGTGCAGCAGGATCTCCATCGGCGCGATGCCGTGCAGGGACTTGATATAAAGCGGCAGCAGGCCCCAGATGGTGTAGGCGAGCAGCGCGTAGATGATGCCGGTTTGCATGAGAAGTCCCAAAGAATCGGGCGATTCTACCGGCGTAAAAAAGCCCGTGCTTGGCACGGGCTTATCGCTTGCGGCGCAGCGGGCAGCGGCCCGCATGTGTCAGGGCATTTACAGCTTGTGCGTGAAGCTGAATTGCGAGAATGCCTGCTCGGCCACATTGAACCAGGCGGCTTCGTTGTTGCGGAATACGCGCCAGTCGTCGTAGATCTTCTTGAACGAAGGATTCTTGGCGTTTTCCTCGGCGTAGGCTTCCTGGGTGGCCTTGAAGCAGGCCTCCATGATCTCCTTGGAGAACGGACGCAGCTTCACGCCGTTCTCCAGCAGGCGCGCCAGGGCTTGCGGATTGACCGTATCGTACTTGGCCATCATGTTGGTGTGGACCTCGATGGTGGCCGTTTCCAGCGCGCGCTTGTACAGCGCGGGCAGCTTCTCGTACTCCGTGGCCGAGGAATAGAAGGACAGCTGCGCGCTGCCTTCCCACCAGCCCGGGTAGTAGTAGTACGGCGCAACCTTGTAGAAGCCCAGTTTCTCGTCATCGTAGGGGCCAACCCATTCGGCCGCGTCGATGGTGCCTTTTTCCAGTGCCGGATAGATGTCGCCGCCGGCGATCTGTTGCGGCACCACGCCCAGGCGCGCCAGCACCACGCCGGCAAATCCGGCGATGCGGTACTTCAGGCCCTGCAGGTCGGCTACCGTCTTGATTTCCTTGCGGAACCAGCCGCCCATCTGCGCGTTGGTATTGCCGCCCAGGAAGTTGACGACGTTGTATTCCTTGAAGAATTCGCGCATCAGCTTCATGCCGTTGCCCTGCAGCATCCAGGCGTTCTGCTGGCGTGCGGTCAGGCCGAAGGGGATGGTGGTGTCAAAGCACAGCGTCGGGTTCTTGCCGAAGTAGTAGTAGCCGGCGGTGTGGCCGATCTGCACCGTGTTGTTCTGTACCGCGTCCAGCACCTGCAGGCCCGGCACGATTTCGCCGGCGGCGAACACCTTGATGTTGAACTTGCCGTCGGTCAGTTCCTTGACCCGGGCCGACAGCAGCTCGGCGCCACCGAAGATGGTATCGAGCGACTTGGGAAAGCTGGAAGCCAGGCGCCATTCCACGGCCGGGTTGCTGCCGATCACGGCCGGTGCGCTGGCACCGGCGGCGGCCGGCGCGGCAGCCTTTTCTTCCTTGCCGCAGGCGGCCAGCGCCCCGGTGGCGGCCACGGCCGATGCCTTCAACAGAAAGGAACGACGTTCCATAACTTCTCCTCTTTATAAATTTTTTGGTGCGGCAGCAGCGTCAGGCACGCTCACGTCATGCGTGGGCATCCGGCTCTGTACCGTGTCGCGCATGAAGCCGGGGTACGGCGGCTGCGCAATTAATGAGCCTGTTACAAAGGCATGCCAGGATCCGCGGATGACCTTGGCATGCCTTTGTAACAGGCTCGGGGGGCGCCGGTCCGTACCCGTCGGACAAGCCCGATGATTATAGCGGTGGCCCTTTCGCCACGGGGAACCGCGAAAGTCCGGGTTTTCGCTAGGAAAGCGCTGCTTTCCGGGTGGTTCCTCCGCCCTGTTCCATATGGTGAAAAGGCCGCCTTTGCCGCGGATTTTGTAACCCCGCTTGCTGTCCAATCGGGCGACTGTTAAAAAATCACGCCTTACTGGTGTTGCCTATGTTGCCTGTTGTCCCGGCCGAATCGGGCCGCCCGCTGCCTCGTCACTCTCGCCGCCTCGCCGTTGCCGTGCTGGCCGCCTGGGGGATAAACGCGTGTGCGCAGGCCGGCACGGGTCTGGCGGCATCGGACGCGCTGGTGGCACCTCCGGCCGTGGCGGTACAGCCCCGGCCCTCGCCACAGGTAGATCCGGAGACAGACCCGCTGGCAGCCTTGGTTGCGCGCGAGTCAGCTGGTGGTGCCGAGACCAGCCCAGCGGTAGTACGCCTGGCTGACGCCGCGCCTGCGGTCATGGAAGCGCCTTCCGTGCCCGTTGCCGCCGCTGCGGCCCCTGCTCCCGCCGATCCTTCCGAGTCCGGTGCACCAGACGCCCCCAAGGCCGGTGCCGCGGACGCCGCCCTGCCAGCCCCGCCGCTTCCGGCCACCTGGGCCAACGCAGGCCTGGCCGACGACGGCATGGAACTCGCCGGACCGCCCGAGCCTGCCTTGCCCCCAGAGCCCGTGATGGCGCCGCCGCCTCCTGTCGTGTTCTTTCCGAAGCGCCTGGGCCAGTTCGTCGCGGAAGCATCGCCGAAGCTGGCCGAGCCGGTCGACGGCGATGCCCCCGAGGCGCCAGCCAGCGAGGGCTTCGCCCTGGTCTCGCAGTTGCCGGTCGACGATCCGGCCGGCGACCAGGTCTGGCGGCTAGGTTACAGCGGACGAGCTGCCTATGACGACCGCAACACGGCCACGCGTGCCTGCGCCGGTGGCGGCACGCTGTCCACCGGCGTAGGCGGAGGGCTGGCCTGCCGCAGCACGGGCGAGGTCAAGCTCAAGGAATCGCTGTTCGCCCTGGATGGCGGCGGCCAGGTGCAACTGGTGGCGCAGGCCAAGGGGACGGATGCCACCTCGGTCAATGGCCGCCCGGCAGCGGTCGATCCGTATGCCCTGCTGCCCCAGATCTATACCTCGGTCAGTGGCCTGTCGGTACTCGACGGCGCCACCATGTGGGCTGGCCGGCGCGAGACCTCGGCCTTCCTGATGTCCTCGGGACTGCTTCCGCCCACCTCCCCGGCAATGCGCTTCGGCGTGGACAATGCACGCTTTGGCGATATCGCGCTCAATTACCAGTACACCGCGCGCAACGATCTCAATGGCGCCAACCTGCCTAGTTACCATTCGCTGCGCACCGCCCCCATCACGACCAACGAGAAAGGCTCGGTGCAACTCGGCTATACGCGGGTGGAAGCGCAGCCGCTGATCCAGCAGACCGGCAGCGCATGGTGGGTGTCGGCCATGCACGAGCAACAGGGCGTGCTCGCCGGGACCAATCGTTTCGGCATGCAGTTTGGCGAAGGCAGCCGTAATGCGCTGACTGGCTACACAGGCATGGGTCCTGCGTTGTCCCGAGTACGCCTGGCCGAATCGATGGAATGGAAGCAACGCTCCGGCCTGGGCCTGGCAGGCTCGGTCGAGTCCAGCATGCAGTTCGACCGCTCGCCGGTCGGAACGCTGCAATGGATAGCCACGCGCGTGCGTCCCGCCTACATCGCCAGCGAGCAGTTCAAGCTTACCTTCGAGGTGGCGCGTGACCAGATTTCCTCGGGTTTTGGCGCGAGCGGGCAACGCACCGCCCTGACCGTGGCGCCGACTTTCACGCTTGGCAAGGCGGCCGGCAATGCCAACCTGCGCGCTTTCTACACGTACAGCAAGGCCAGCGACGTGGATGGCATAGCGTTCGCCTCGCCGGCGGATACGTGGGCCTCGCAAACGTCCGGCTCCATCTTCGGCGTCCAGCTCAATCGGCGCTGGTAGCGGCCGGAGTGGCCGCCGGGCCAGGCGTCGGCCATGCCGCCGTTTGCTTCGCATGTGAACGGCCCGGCAGCGCTGCCGGCGCGCGCAGCAACCAGTGGAAGATCAGCGTGGCGCTCAACCCTCCCGCCAGTTGCGCCAGCATGAAGCCGGGCACATCGATGGCACGGATACCTGTGAAGGTTGCCGTCAACGCACAGGCAATGGTGAGTGCCGGGTTGGCAAAAGAGGTTGATGCTGTGAACCAGTAGCCAGCCGTGATATAGGCCGCCACGGCGAACGGAACCAGGCCGGGCCGGCTGCGTCCGGTACCGGTGGCCACGCTGATCAGGCCGAAGGTGGCCACGAACTCGCTCCACCACATCGATGTCCCGGTGCGGCTTTGTGCCGACCAGGCCAGCATCGGCTCGCCAAACATCGCATGCGCGCAGATGACGCCCGCGATGGCGCCAGCAGCCTGTACCAGCGCATAGCGCCACGCATCGCGTGCCGGCAGCGTGCCCTGTACCAATGCACAAAGGCTTACCACGGGGTTGAAATGACCGCCCGATACCGGTCCCAGCGCCAGCAGCAACGCGATGAGCCCACCCCCCGTGGCCAGCGAATTCGCCAGCAATGCCAGTGCGACATTGCCACCGGCCAGCTGCTGCGCGCGAATGCCGGAACCCACCACCACTGCAACCAGCAACGCTGTGCCCAAGGCTTCGGCCACCAGGCGCCTGGCCAGTGTGCTCGCAGGCACGGGTACGGCGCGTCCATGCGGTTCAGCGGTCATTACATCGTCGGGGTGCTTGCGCATCGGGTTTGCTTGGCATGGCCTGGAAACCGCCTCGGACATGGAATCAGTCCTCGCCGCGGGAGCGCGCAGTGTTCGTTTTTCGTCTTCCGGCGTCAATGCACGCGCGGCTAGTTTTGAATGAACTGGTGGTATCGAATGCGCGGCGTGTTTTGCCAGATGGCTACCCGCACGGCACGGATACGAAGCGTGCAATGATGAAATTCGGAGGTCAGGCTGAAATGCGGAAGCCGGAATTCAGGGGTATTTGGCGCAATGCCGATAATCGCGGGTGCGATAGCATTGGTCGAGGAAATTGTGCCTAAACAATAGGCGGTGACAGTGGACAAAGCAAGGGCGTAGCGGGCGTCTGGCGATAGCCATGCGAGGACTGGAAAGGACGTCCATGCCCCCGTTTGCGCGTGGGCATACAGGACAGCCGGAGCAGGGAGACAACGCGCCCATGGCCTTCTTCGCCACCGTGCGGCGGCACATGGGAATGCCAATACGGCGAAGCGCATCGCATCTTATGCGTCGGTAAAAAATGAACACCGGCAAATGAAAAAAGCCCAAGACCTTTTCAGATCTTGGGCTTTTTCGTAATGCTGGTGGCCTGGGACGGAATCGAACCGCCGACACAAGGATTTTCAATCCTCTGCTCTACCGACTGAGCTACCGGGCCAAAGAAGCGAAATCATAGCAGCGCATTTTGAATCAGTCAAGCGCTGCGCGCATCACCGCATCATTGTTCTGCTGGCTCCGGCTTATTGCGGCCGAGTTCCACGCCGAGTTGCTTGAGCTTGCGGTACAGGTGGGTACGTTCGAGGCCGGTTTTCTCGGCGACGCGGGTCATGCTGCCGTGTTCGCGCAGCAAGTGGTATTCGAAATAAGCGCGCTCAAACAGGTCGCGCGCCTCGCGCAGCGGCATATCGAAGGAGAAGTGCATCTCCGCTTCGGGTAGCCGTTGCGGGGCGCCATTGGCGCTTTCCGCGGCGCTTTCCGCCACTACCGCCGCGATGCCTTCACCACTGCCGTTCGCGGGCAATGCCGTGCCGGCGGCCACGCCTGCGCGTGGCCGCTCGACGCCGCGTGCCAGGCCCTGCTCGACCGCCGACAGCAGCTTTTGCAAGGCAATAGGCTTCTCGAGGAAATTGAGCGCGCCAATCTTGGTCGCCTCCACCGCGGTATCGATGGTGGCGTGCCCCGACATCATGATGACGGGCATGGAGAGCAGGCCCTGGGCCGACCACTCCTTGAGCAGCGTGACGCCGTCGGTATCGGGCATCCAGATGTCAAGCAGCACCAGATCCGGCGTATTGCCGGCACGGTACTCGCGCGCCTTCTGCGCGTTTTCTGCCACTTCGACCACATGGCCTTCGTCGCTGAGGATTTCCGAGAGCAACTCCCGGATACCCATTTCGTCGTCGACTACGAGGATGGTTGCCATACTTCCCCTCTTGACCCTACCGCGGCTTGCCGGGTTCGGGGCCGCACATTGACTATGCCAGTTTAACGAACAGGATGGAGATCTGTGCCCCGATGATCTCGGTGCCCTCCATGCGATTGCGCAACTCGATGCGTGCGCCGTGTTCGTCAATGATCTTCTTCACCATTGCGAGCCCGAGGCCGGTTCCCTTGGCCTTGGTGGTCACATACGGTTCGAACGCGCGACTAAGGATGCGCGGGGCGAAACCAGGACCGTTATCCGCAATGGTGAGCTTGACGGCCTGCCGGTCTTCGCCGGCAGAATCTTTGTATTCTACAGTCTCGGTGTGCAGAGCGATATGGGGCGCCATTCTGGCCGCCGAAACGTTGTCCGACACGGCATCCTGCGCGTTTTGCAGCAGGTTGTGAATCACCTGGCGCAACTGGGTCGGATCGCCCTTGATTTCAGGCAGGCTGGCAGCCAGCGACGGATGGATCACCGCATGCTCGTGGGGGCCGGTGTCGTCGATGCCGTAGAGGTGCAGCACTTCCGCCACCAGGCCGTTGATCTGCAGTGACTGCAGCAGCGCTGGCGGCGTGCGCGCGTAGTCGCGGAAGTCGTCGACCATGCGCTTCATGGCCTGCACCTGGTTGACGATTGTGGTGGCGCCGCGCTTGAGCACGTCCACGTCGTGGCCTTCCAGCTTTGGCGAGAGCTTCATCTGCAGGCGCTCGGCCGAGAGCTGGATCGGGGTCAGCGGGTTCTTGATCTCGTGCGCAAGGCGCCGCGCCACTTCGCCCCAGGCCACGGAGCGTTGAGCGGAAATCACATCCGAGATATCGTCGAACACCACCACGTAGCCGGGCTCGCCTTGCTCGTCGCCCCGTCCGCCGGGCAGGCGCGCGCCGCGCACCAGCAGCGTGAGCGGTTGTTCCTCATCGCCCTGCGGCAGTTCGATCTGCTTTTGCCAGTGCTGCGCGCCACCCAGCATTTCACTGGTGGTCTGCTCCGAAAAGGCCTGCCGCACGATGTCGCCGAATGCGCCGAGCACCGGGATGCTGTCGATGGGCTGTCCCAGCGCGCCGGCGAAGGGCTGGCGGAAAATGCGCTCGGCGCCGGGATTGGCGGTGATCAGGACGAAGCGGCGGTCGAACACAAACACGCCGGCGGTGAGGTTCTGCAGCACGCTTTCGAGATACGCCGTCGATTTTTCGAGCGCGCTGCGGTTCTGTTCCACCGCGATGCGCGCTTCCGAGAGCTGGCGCGTCATCATGTTGAACTGCTGTGTCAGCATGCCGAGCTCGTCACGGCTCTTGAGTTCGCGCTTGGGCGAGAGATCGCCCTCTGCCACTTCCTTGGTCCCTTGCAACAGCATCAGCAGCGGCCGCGCCAGCTGGCCGCCGAGCAGCAGCGCCAGCATCACGGCAATGAACACCGCCAGGAACAGCGTGAGCGTGAGCGTGCCGATATACATCTTGCGCAGGCCGGTACGGCCAAGCGCCTTCTCCTGGTACTCCTGGTAGGCCCGCTGGACTTCGTCGGCATTGCGCGCCAACGCCGCCGGCACCGGATGCACGACTTGCAGATAGCGTTCCTCGCGCACCGTGTCGCCCACCAGCCCGAAGCCGGAAGAAGCCGCGTCTTCCGGGCGGCGTTCCACGGCCAGCCCCGAGCCCGCCCAGCGGCTGGCTGCATTCAGGGGCTGCTTTGCCGCCGGGCCGCTGGCGCTTTCCGCGAGGGTTTGCGCATTGGTCTGCGCGGTGGGCGCGGGGCCAAGCGGCACAATGACGCGCAGCCGGTACAAGTGGCCGCCATCGGTTCGTTCGGGCTTGTGGCGGCCGTCCACCACCGGATCGGAGCCACCCTCCACCGCGGCGTAGCCGCCGGCCAGCCGCGCCTGCTCGGCCAGCACGCCGGAAGGCAGGTCGGGCACCAGCGAGGCATAGTTGCTCGAGGCGGTGGCGATCACACGGCCGCTGCCGGTAAAGATGGCGGCTTCCTGCACGCCGTATTGCTCGCGCAACCGGTTGAGCTGCAGCGAGGTGGCGACATTCGACGAGCTGGCGATCTGGTCGGCCATCAGCCGCGCCTTGCCTTGCAGGTCGGACAGCGAACTGTCGATGGTCGAGCGTCCAAGATTCAGGCCGGCCTCGAGCGCGGTTTCCACGCGCACATCGAACCAGGACTCGATGCTGCGCGAGACGAACTGCAGCGACACCAGGTAGATCAGCACGCCGGGCAGCACGCCCACCACGCCGAAGAACACCGCGAGCTTGGTCATCAGCCGCGTGCCGAACTTGCCGCGGCGGTAGCGCAGCCACAAGGTCAGCGCCAGCGCCCCGATGATCAGCACCAGCAGGATGCCGATCACCAGGTTGATCTTGAACAGCAGCGTGAAATACCGGTCGAAGAATTCCGTATTGGCCGAGGCGCCTGCCAGCAGCGCTACCAGCACCAGTGCCAGGAACACGATGATGCCGGCCACGACGCGGTAAAGCACGCGCCGGAAACGGCTGTCCCAAAGGCTGGGGGCGGTGCTCATGGCTGGCCCGCGGCCGGCTGCACCAGGGTATTGGGGGAGAGCACGGTCGATACGGTCTGCGCGAACGGTACCGCGCGCGTTTCGCCGGCCACTGCCGCGGACGCGGCGGATGCCGGTCCTGGCACGGGGGGCGGCACCGGTACTGGCAACACCGGCGGTGGCGTGGGCGCGGGGGGCTGCGGGAACTCGGTGGGTACAGTGAAATTAAAGCGGCGCCATTCCGATGCCAGGTTCCATTCGCGCGTATTGACGGCGTTGATCTGGAACGGCTTGGGCAGTTGCGTCAGGTCCAGGCGCATGCGCGTTTCGGCCTGGTAGGTCTCGCCCGGCTTGACCATATTGCGCTCGAACACGCGCCAGCCACGCACGCGCTGGATGAATTGCAGCGCGCCCTTTAGCCGCATGAACGGCAGCTGCAGGCCGCCGGTGGAAACGCGGTACTGCCGCGTGAGCGGATGGTAGGACAGCCGCACGCTGCGGCTGGCATTGACCGGTTTTTCATCGAACCAGTACCAGCGCGGACGGGTGAGCTGGAAATCGACCACGAAATACAGAGAGATACCTTTGTTCAGCGCGTCTTCGAGCGGTGGCGGCAATTCGAAATCGAAGCTCGCGGCAAGATCGAAGCCGCCGTCCTGGTACTCGATGCGCGCTTCGTTGACTTCGATGCCATCGGCGCGCGCCGCTCCCGACAACACCATCAGTGCCATCAGCACGCACAGCATGATCGCCGACGCAAGCCGCCAGGCTGCCAGCCAGGTACGCGCCTTGCGCGCGGCGCCGACTATTGCACTACCTGCCGCCACGGGCACGTACGCACTGTCGTCAGGGACGCGAAGGACGAACAAGCGAAGCGGGCTCGGCATTGGGATCGATACGGATCGGTCAGGGTCGTTTCTGGAAGCGGGCGTAGAAGAAGCCATCGTGGTCGGTGGGCAGGCCTTCCTGGCTGGCATTGCCGCCGCCGGCCACCTGGTCCTTGTTGCCAGGCAGCATCTGGCCGGGTGCCTGCAATCGTATCGCATCTGGTAGCTGTGCACCAAACCAGCGCGCCTGCTCTTCCCCCTCCGTTGGGAAAATAGAACAGGTGACATAAACCAGGATGCCGCCCGGCTTGAGCAGGCTCCAGAGCTGCGACACGATGCGCCGTTGCTCGGTCACCAGGCGGGGAATGTCCACCTCGCGGCGCAGCCAGCGGATATCCGGATGGCGGCGCACGATGCCCGAAGCGGAACAAGGCACGTCGGCGAGGATGCGATCGTATTGGCGGTTATCCCACCAGTCCTGCGGGCGGCTCGCGTCGCCCACTACCACGGTGGCTTGCTGACCCAGGCGCGCGAGGTTCTCGTCGATGCGCGTGGCACGCTGGCCATCGCTCTCGAGCGCCGTCACCTCGACCTTGGCCAATTCCAGGATGTGGCCGGTCTTGCCGCCGGGCGCTGCGCAGGCATCGAGCACGCGCTGACCGTCGGCAAGGTCCAGCAGCGGCGCGGCCAGTTGCGCGCCTGCGTCCTGCACCGAAACGTCTCCCTCGGCAAAGCCGGGGATCTGCGACACGGGAAACGCGCGCACCAGCCTGACCGCCTGCGGACCGATGGCCACGCCAGCCATGCCGGCGTTGGCCACGCGCTTGAGATACTCGGCGACCGTGACCCGCGCGGTATTGACGCGCAGGGTCATGGGCGGACGCACGTTGGCGCTTTCGGCCAGCGCGGTCCACTGGTCCGGGTAAGCCTTGCGCAGCGCGTCCAGCCACCATGCGGGCAGGTTCCAGCGCGCCTCGTCGTCCTGGCGCACTTCGGCCAGCAGCGCCTTGCGCTCGCGCAGGAAACGGCGCAGCACGGCGTTCACCAGCCCGCGCGCATGAGCCGTCTTGGGCTCGGAGGCGGCGGCGCTGACGGCCTGGTCCACCACGGTGAACTCCGTATAGCCGCCCTCACCCTGCTCATCCTCGACCAGCAGCGCCAGGGCCACCGCCAGCAGCGAATCCACCAGCGCGCCGGGCGGCCGGGTCACCAGTTTGGTGACCAGCGCGCGCGCCGTGCCGAACTGGCGCATGGTACGGTAAGCCAGGTCCTGCAAGGCGCCGCGCGTGGCCGCGTCGCGCACGCGGTCCAGGCGGTATTGCGCGGCGGCGTTGTCGATGGCCAGCGGCAGCGCGCTGCCTTCGTTGACGCCGCGTACGGCGGCCGCGGCGGCGAGCATCTGGAAGGCGAGTGATTCGTGTGGCAGGCGCATGACAGTGAGGCAGTGAGACGGTAACGCGGGGTGGCAAAGGCAAGCCGCAAGCGGCGTGGACTGGCGGCAAGGCCGGGCGGGGCCGGAAAAAACACTGCCCGCCGCTTCGAAGGGAAGCACGGCGGGCAGTTTACCCTGTATGTGCCCAGGGCCGGCTTTTTTGCGCCCGGCTGGCCGGCGCCTGGAGCAACGGGACGGCTTGAACCGACCCTAAACCGGGTAGACGCCGGTCTGGGCCATCTGCATCAGCCGTGCCACGCGCTCCTCGGTGGCCGGGTGGGTCGAGAACAGGTTGGCGATGCCGCTGCCCGAGAGCGGGTTCATGATCATCATCTGCGCGGTCGCGGGGTGCGCTTCCGCGGTCTGGAAGGGAATGCCCTGGGCATAGCGGTGGATCTTGTCGAGCGCCATCGCCAGCGCCTGAGGATCGCCGCTGATCGTGGCGCCGCCACGGTCGGCCTCGAACTCGCGGGCGCGCGAGATCGCCATCTGGATCAGCGAGGCCGCCAGCGGCGCCAGGATTGCCACGGCGATGCTGGCGATGGGATTGGAGCGGTTGCCGTTCTCGTCGCGCCCGCCGAAGAACATGGCGAAGTTGGCCAGTGCGGCAATCGCGCCGGCCATGGTGGCGGCAATGGTCGAGATCAGGATGTCGCGGTGCTGCACGTGGGCCAGCTCGTGCGCCATCACGCCGCGCAGCTCGCGCTCCGACAGCACGCGCAGGATGCCGGTGGTGGCGGCGACGGCCGCATGCTCAGGATTACGGCCGGTGGCAAAGGCATTGGGCGCGTCCTCGTTGATCAGGTACACGCGCGGCATCGGCAACTGGGCGCGCTGCGCCAGCTCCTGCACCATGCCATAGAACTGCGGCGCCGTGCTCGCGTCGACTTCCTGCGCGTTGTACATGCGCAGGACCATCTTGTCCGAGAACCAGTAAGAGAAGAAGTTCATGCCCAGCGCCATGATCAGCGCGAACATCATGCCGCTGCGGCCGCCGATCATGCCGCCGATGACGATGAACAGCGCCGTGATGGCTGCCATCAGCATGAAGGTCTTGACCCAGTTGAACATTGTCGTGATCTCCGAAAAAATCATCCTCGCGCGCGCACCCGGTGGCCGGGCTGGCCAGGCCTGCGAAGCGCGACGCGGTGATGATTAGATGGTACCCCTGGGCGGAAATTCAACCGTGGGGTGCCTAAAAATAGAGCAATACCACAGTTAGCGACGCCTTCGGCCGTTTGTCCGCCAGCGGGGGCTCAGCGCTGAGCCAGCGCCAGGCGGACACCCAGCCCGATGAACGCGGCGCCAACAATGCGATCCAGCCAGCACTTTAGCCGGGGCGCCTCGCTAGCGCGGCGGGTCAGGGTGCCCGCCATCCATGCGACCAGGCCGTTCCAAAGCGTCGACATCAGCACCATGACGCCGCCCAGTGCCAGGAATGCCAGGGCCTGATGTCCGGCATGACGGTCGACGAACTGCGGAAAGAAGGAAATGAAGAACAGGATCACCTTCGGATTCAGCACATTGGTCAGGAAGCCCTGCATGAACAAGGCGCGCAGGCCGTGCGTACCCGGTTGCGCGGCGGGGGCCGCGCTTGCCTCCCGGGGCGCCGATTGCTGCCAGATGAGGCGCAGCCCCAGCCACACCAGATAGGCCGCGCCGGCAAACTTGATCACGGTAAAGGCAGTGGCCGACGCCGCCAGCAGGGCGGTCAGGCCAAAGGCGATGGCCAGCGAGTGCACGCAGCAGCCGGCGCTGACGCCGAGCGCCGAGACCACGCCCGCCGCCCTGCCCTGCGCCACGCTGCGCCCGACGATGTAGGCGGTGTCCGGTCCGGGTGTCACATTGAGCAGCAACACAGCGCCGACGAACAGGGGGAAGTCAGTAATACCGAGCATGGGATTCCTGGCTGCTGGATTGGCAATGGCGGGCAGGCGCCGGTTATGCCGTGCCTTCCGGCACGGCGCAGCGGGTGCCAGCCGGCAGCGGCATGCCCTGCAGGAACTGCTGGGCCGGCAGCCTGCGGCCGCCCGGCTTCTGCAGCTCGGCCACGCGCAGCGCGCCCTCACCGCAGGCGATCACCACGCCGTCGGCATCCGCGGCCAGCACTGTGCCCGGCGCCTGCCGCAGACCGGGCACGGCCTCCGTCGCCTGGGCCTGCCAGCACTTGATGACGGTCTGGCCGACCTGCACGGTGGCGCCTGGGAAGGGATTGAAGGCGCGCACCTGGCTGGCCAGTGCCGTGGCCGGGCGGCGCAGGTCCAGCGGCGCTTCTTCCTTGGCGATCTTTTCGGCATAGGTGACGCCCTCGGCAGGCTGCGGCGTGCCGGGCAGCGGCTGGCCAGCGGCGAGCCGGCGCAGCGCGTCCACCACCATGCGGCCGCCCAGCGCGGCCAGCGTGTCGTGCAGCGTGCCGGTGGTGTCGTCGGGCCCGATCGGCACCGTTTCGCCCTGGATCATCGCGCCGGTATCCAGGCCTTCGTCCATCTGCATCAGCGTGATGCCGGTTTGCGCGTCGCCGGCCTCGATGGCGCGATGGATGGGCGCCGCGCCGCGCCAGCGCGGCAGCAGCGAGGCATGGATATTGAGGCAGCCGTGGCGCGGCAACGCCAGCACCTCGGCTGGCAGGATCAGGCCGTAGGCGGCCACTACCATGACGTCCGGCGCAAGCTGCGCCAGCGTATCCACCGCGGCGCCGGCTTCCTCCGGGTACTTACCGTTGCGGCGCAGGGACCGCGGCTGCAGCACCGGGCCCAGACCATGCTCCAGCGCGTACTGCTTGACGGGGCTGGCCTGCAGCTGCATGCCGCGGCCCGCCGGGCGGTCGGGCTGGCTGAGCACGGCCACGACGGGGAAGCCGGCCTCATGGATGGCCTGGAGCGCCACGCGGGCGAATTCGGGCGTGCCGGCAAAGGCTACGCGCAGCGCTTGGGTTGGGCTTGCGGCTTGGGACATGGCGCGCTCCGGCATAAAGCGGCACCGGCCGCATCAGCGGCCGGCAACTTGATTCATCGGGAAGGCAATACGATAGCAGACCGGTGCCGGGGCGTCCGGGCGCGGCTACCTTACATGCGGGTGCGTTCGCGCTTGTGCAGCTTGACCAGCTTGGACTTGATACGCTGAAGCTTGAGCGGTGACAGGTACTCGACGAAGACCTTGCCCTTGAGGTGATCCATCTCGTGCTGGATACACACGGCCAGCAGATCGTCGGCTTCGATCTCGAAGCTCTCGCCCTTTTCGTTGAGGGCTCGCACGCGCACATGGTCCGGGCGTTCCACGCGGTCGTAGACCTCGGGCACCGACAGGCAGCCCTCTTCCGATACCTTGCGGGTCTCGCTGGACCAGACGATTTCCGGGTTGATGAAGACTTGCAGCGCGTCGCGGGTTTCGGAGATGTCGATCACCACCACCTGCTCGTGCACGTCCACCTGGGTTGCGGCCAGGCCGATGCCCGGTGCTTCGTACATGGTCTCGGCCATGTCCTGCACCAGCTTGCGGATGCGGTCGTCCACCACGGCAACCGGTTTTGCCACGGTATGCAGGCGGGGATCGGGGTAGGTCAGGATATCGAGTTTAGCCATGATGCTGGGGCGCAACGCCTGCCGCTCACACATGTGACCCGCGCGTTGCGGCTACGGGTGTTTACATGCAGAATCGGGGCGCAAGTACAAAAATTCAAGGCGCGCCGCAACAGGCACGCTCTCCAGGGTCAATCCGGCTGTTCTGCCAGCCGGTTCGAGAAAATGCGCGATCTTACCAAAGAACACCAGGCGGCGCCGGGCCGCAGGCTGCACGCGTTTGCCCGATTGATGTTGTGTGCGGCTGGCATCACTGCCGCCGCCGGGGCGCCAGTCCATGCCGCTGAGCTTACCGTCACCCCTGCCCAGCTGGCCCAGGCCACTGTCACCGGGCAGCAAGGCATACCCGCCACCGACCTGGCACCGGACGCGCCACAGCAGTACGTGGTGCGCGGTGGCGACACGCTCTGGGGCATATCGGGCCGCTTCCTGCGCCAGCCCTGGCGCTGGCCCGAGCTGTGGGGCATGAACCGGCAGCAGATCCACAATCCTCACCTGATCTATCCCGGCCAGGTCCTGTACCTGATTCAGCGCGACGGACGCGCCTGGCTCTCGACCAGCCCGGACGCCGGCGGCACGGTGCGCCTCACGCCGGGCGTGCGCGGCGAGGGTGGCCCGGAAGGCGCCATCGCCAGCATTCCCGCCAAGGACATCGAGTCCTTCCTGATCCGCCCGCTGGTGGTGGACCAAGGCACGCTGGAGACCTCGGCGCGCATCTTCGCCCTGCCCGAGTCGCGGGTCTACCTGGCCATGGGCGACATCGCCTATGCGCGCGGCATCGCCCCGCCCGAGGCGGTGATCGGCAGCGACTGGCAGGCCTTCAAGCCGGTCAAGCCGATCAAGGACCCCGTCAGCGGTGTTGTGCTGGGCTACGAGGCCGAATACCAGGGCAATGTCCGCGTGTCGCGCCATCCGGAAGGCTTCGACGCGGTGACCACCATCAAGGTGACACAGGCGCAGCAGGAGATGGGCACCGGCACCTTGCTGATGCCCCAGCCCGCGCGCGAGCCGGTGCGCTATGTGCCCCGCGCCCCGGAAGTCGCGCTCGATGGCCGCATCGCGGCGGTCTATGGCGGCGTGCAGTTTGGCGGCGCCAAGCAGGTGGTGGTGCTCAACCTCGGCACCACCGCGGGCCTTGAGCCAGGCCACGTGGTTGCGCTTTCCCGCGCCGGCCAGTTGGTGCCCGATCGTACCGACGGCAATCGCCCCATCCTGCTGCCCGACGAGCGCTACGGCCTGGCCTTCGTGTTCCGGGTGTTCCCCGGTGTGGCCTATGCCCTGGTCACCGATGCCACGAACGCGATCGAGGTTGGCGACCGCGTGACCTCGCCACGTTGACCAGGCCAGCAGCAGCCTGCGCCGGTCCGGTGCAGGCGCCGGCCACCACGCGCGACGCCGCGGACATCGAGGCGTGGCTGCGGCTGACGGGCGCGCGCGGCCTCGGTACGGGCGCCCTGCGCCAGTTGCTGGCCGTCTTCGGGCTGCCGCGGCAACTGCTGGCGCAGAGCGTCAGCGCGCTGGCGGCGGTCATCCCCGAGAAGCAAGCGAGCGCCTTGCTGGCCCCGCCCGACGCTACCACCATGGCGCTGGTCGAGCGTACCGTGGCCTGGGCCGCCGAGCCCGGCAACCATGTGGTGACGCTGGCCGACGCAGCCTATCCCCGCCCCTTGCTGGACCTTTCCGACCCCCCGCTGGTGCTGTACATCAAAGGCCGGCTGGACGCGCTTGGCGCTCCGGCCGTCGCCATGGTCGGTGCGCGCAGCGCCACGGTGCAGGGCGTGGAAGATGCGCGGCGCTTCGCCCGCGTGCTGTCCGATGCCGGGCTGGCCGTGGTGTCGGGGCTGGCGCTGGGGATCGATGGCGCTGCCCATGACGGCGCGCTGGCGGGCATCGGCGGCACCGTGGCGGTGATCGGCACGGGTGCCGACCTGGTCTATCCCGCCCGCCATCGCGAGCTGGCCCACCGCATTGCCACCCATGGCGCCATCGTCAGCGAGTTTCCGCTCGGCGCGCCGGGGCGCAGTCATCATTTCCCCCAGCGCAACCGCATCATCGCGGCGCTGGCGCGCGGCGTGCTGGTGGTGGAGGCGGCGGCGCGCTCGGGGTCGCTGATCACGGCGCGGCTGGCCGCCGAAATAGGGCGCGAGGTCTACGCCATTCCCGGCTCGATCCATGCGCCGCTGTCCAAGGGCTGCCACCTGCTGATACGCCAGGGCGCCAAGCTGGTGGAAACCGCGCACGATGTGCTGGAGGAACTCGGTTGGGGCGGCGCCGGTGTCCGGACCGTGTTGCCTGCGCCGATGCCGGCACTGGACGATGTCCTCGGCCTCACGCTTACCCACGATCCCGTCACGCTCGATGCACTGTGCGCCCGCACCGCCCTGCCACCCGAGCAGGTGGCAGCCGTCCTGCTGAACCTGGAACTGGCGGGCGCCGTGGAGCGGCTGCCGGGCAATTTCTATCGCCGGGTAAGCTAGTGGGTGCCGCAAGGCCGGTCGAAGCACGGTTTTCCCCGCGACCGCTACAATCAAACGATTTCCCGTGCCTGAAAAGGCTCATGTTTATCCCGCCATGACCGTTTACTTTCCGGAGCAGGACCCGGGCGCGATCGCCCAGGCGCTGGCAGCGCGTCCGCAAGGCCGCCTGGTCGCGTGCCTGTGCGCGGCCTGGTGCGGCACCTGCGAGACCTACCAGGAGGCGTTCACATCCCTGGCGGCGCGCTTTTCCGGCGATTGCTTCGTGTGGATCGATATCGAAACCCATGCCGACCGGCTGGGCGACCTCGACATCGACAACTTTCCCACGGTGCTGGTGCAGCCGGCCGCAGGGGGCCGGCCGCAGTTCTACGGTACGCTGTTGCCGCATATCGAGGTGCTTGAGCGTATGCTGGCGCGCGGCGCCGCCATGCCGGTGGCGGCCGGGGCCGAGGTGCCGGAAGTGCTGGACTGGCTGGCGCAGGGTGCCGGCGACGGCCTGGATTCGCATTGAAAAAAGAACCGACAGCAACCGCACCGGGCCTGGCCCGCATGCTGGCAACGGCTGTTTGACGAAGGCGCCGGCGGCGTGCTTGCTTGCACCGCCGTCGGAACCGCGCTTATTATTGGCGCCTCAAAGCCCCGAGCTCGCTGTTTACATATAGTGCAGAGCCCTTAGTGGCAATAATTCGCAGGCCGCCAGAGTGCGGCCAGCAAGGACCCGATCCATGTCAAAAGCCCTCATCATCGCGGAAAAGCCATCGGTTGCTGCCGATATAGCCCGTGCCCTCGGGGGCTTTACCAAGCATGACGAATACTTCGAAAGTGATGATTACGTACTTTCGTCGGCCGTCGGCCACCTGGTTGAGATTGCCGCCCCGGACGAATACGAGGTCAAGCGAGGCAAGTGGAGCTTCGCCAACCTGCCGGTGATTCCCCCGCACTTCGATTTGCGCCCGATCGCCAAGACCGAATCGCGCCTGAAGGTGCTCAATCGCCTGATCAAGCGCAAGGATGTCACCGCCCTGGTCAACGCCTGCGACGCGGGGCGCGAAGGGGAGCTGATCTTCCGCCTGATCCAGCAGCATGCCAAGGCCAAGCAGCCGGTGCAGCGCCTGTGGCTGCAGTCGATGACGCCGCAGGCAATCCGCGACGGCTTCGCGCGCCTGCGCGACGACGCCGACATGATGCCGCTGGCCGATGCCGCGCGCTGCCGCTCCGAGGCCGACTGGCTGGTGGGTATCAACGGCACGCGCGCCATGACCGCCTTCAACAGCAAGGGCGGCGGCTTCTTCCTGACCACAGTTGGCCGGGTGCAGACCCCTACCCTGTCGATCGTGGTGGAGCGCGAGGAGAAGATCAAGAAGTTTGTCCCGCGCGATTACTGGGAAGTGCGCGCCGAGTTCATCGCCGCCGCCGGCCTGTACGAAGGGCGCTGGTTCGATCCCAAGTTCAAGAAGAACGAGTTCGATCCCGAGGCGCGCGAGTCGCGCCTGTGGAGCGAGGCCGAAGCCAAGAGCATCGTGGCGGCCTGCCGTGACAAGACCGGCACCGTCACCGAAGAGTCCAAGCCTTCCACGCAGCAGTCGCCGGCGCTGTTCGACCTGACCACGCTGCAGCGCGAGGCCAACTCGCGTTTCGGTTTCTCGGCCAAGAACACGCTTGGCCTGGCGCAGGCGCTGTACGAAAAGCACAAGGTGCTGACCTACCCGCGTACCGACGCGCGCGCGCTGCCAGAGGACTACATGGACACGGTCAAGCAGACCATGGACATGCTTGCCGAGAGCTCGCCCAACTACCTGCCGCATGCCAAGAAGGTGCTGGCGAGCGGCTGGGTCAAGCCGAACAAGAAGATCTTCGACAACAGCAAGATCAGCGATCACTTCGCTATCATCCCGACGCTGCAGGCCCCGAAGAACCTCTCGGAGCCGGAGCAGAAGCTGTATGACCTGGTGGTGCGCCGCTTCCTGGCGGTGTTCTTCCCGGCGGCCGAGTTCCAGGTCACCACGCGGATTACCGAAGTGGCCGGCCATCATTTCAAGACCGAGGGCAAGGTCCTGGTCAATCCGGGCTGGCTGGTGGTCTATGGCCGCGAAGCCCAAGGCGACGACGCCAACCTGGTGGCGGTGGCCAAGGACGAGCGCGTCAAGGTCGACAAGGTCGACAGCTTTGGCCTGACCACCAAGCCGCCGGCGCGATACAACGAAGCCACGCTGCTCTCCGCCATGGAAGGCGCAGGCAAGCTGGTGGACGACGACGCGCTGCGCGAGGCCATGGCCGGCAAGGGCCTGGGCACGCCAGCCACGCGCGCGGCCATCATCGAAGGCCTGCTCGCCGAGAAATACCTGGTGCGCGAGGGCCGCGAACTGATCCCCACCGCCAAGGCCTTCCAGCTGATGACGCTGCTGCGAGGCCTGGGCGTGCTCGAACTGACCCAGGCTGAGCTGACCGGTGAATGGGAGCACAAGCTGTCGCAGATCGAGCGCGGCGGCCTCAAGCGCGACGAGTTCATGCGCGAGATCGCGCAGATGACGCAGCAGATTGTCAAGCGCGCCAAGGAGTACGACAGCGACACCATCCCGGGCGACTACGCCACGCTGGCCACGCCGTGCCCGCAGTGCGGCAGCCAGGTCAAGGAGAACTACCGCCGCTTTGCCTGCACCGCTTGCGAGTTCTCGATCAGCAAGATCCCGGGCGGCCGCCAGTTCGAGATCGACGAGGTCGAAGAGCTGCTGCTGAAGAAGGAAATCGGTCCGCTGCAAGGCTTCCGCAGCAAGATGGGCCGGCCCTTCGCCGCCATCCTGAAGCTGGGCAAGGACGACGAAGGCCATTACAAGATGGAATTCGACTTCGGCCAGAACGACGACGATAACGATGGCGAGCCGGTCGATTTCAGCGGCCAGGAACCGGTTGGCACCTGTCCCAAGTGCAGTGGCTCGGTGTTCGAGCATGGCATGAAGTACGTGTGCGAGAACTCGGTTGCCAGTCCCAAGTCTTGCGACTTCACGACTGGCAAGATCATCCTGCAGCAGGAGATCTCGCGCGAGCAGATCGGCAAGCTGCTGGGCGCGGGACGCACGGATTTGCTGACGGGATTCAAGTCATCGCGCACCGGGCGCAATTTCAAGGCCTTCCTGGTCAAGCAGCCTGATGGCAAGATCGGCTTCGAGTTCGAAGCCCGCGAGCCCAAGGCAGGTGCGAAGACGGCTGCCAAGACCGCTTCCGCCAAGGCGGGCGGCGAGGACGTTCAGGACGCTGAAACGGCGAGCAAGGCCAAGGCACCAGCCAAGAAGGCGGCTGCCGTGAAGAAGGCGCCCGCAGCCAAGAAGGCCGCAGCCAAGGCGCCGGCGGCCAAGCGTGCTACCGGCAAGTCGCGCGCCGGCGGCGAGGCCACCGCCGACGCCGAGGAGTGAGCCGCCGCGGAACCGGCTTCGCGCCGGTTCCGCGAATCCTGTCCTTGCGCCAGTCTCGATCCTTTACTGATCGTTGCCGCGGATCTTGCCTTCTTCCAGCAGGAAGTCGATAAAGGCGCGGACCTTGGTCGGCAGGAACTTGCGGCTGGGATAGACCACGCTGACATCGCGCCGAGGCAGTCGGTATTGCTGGAGGATGTGCGTCAACCGCCCTGATTCGATATTCGGCCGCGCCAGATAGGCAGACAGCATCGCCACCCCCATATCGGCCAGCGCCGCCTGGTGCGCCAGCTCGGCATTGCTGCACAGCAGGCCAGGCCGGATCGGCACCGTCACCTCGCCCTCCGGCCCCGACAGCGTCCATTCATGCTCCGCGGTGGGAATCCGCATCGCGATACAGCGGTGGTTGGCCAGTTCGTGCGCGTGGCGCAGCGGCGGGTGCTGGCGCAGATAGCCTGGCGAGGCGCACAGGATGATCTCTGCCGAGATCAGCGGGCGCGCCACCAGGTGCGAGCCCAACCCCAGGTCAGACAACACCACGCCTACGTCGCGGCCCTCTTCCACGATATCGACGATACGGTCCGATAAGAGCACATCGAACACCACTTCGGGGTACAGGGCCTGAAAACGCGCCAGCGTGGCCGGGAGCAGGTGCAGGCCGAACATCACCGGCGCCACCAGCCGCAGTGTGCCCGAGAGCGACTGGCTGCGCGCCGTCACTACCGATTCGGCCTCCTCCACGTCTTCCAGGATCTGCTGGCAACGCTGCAGGTAGGTTTCGCCGGCGTCGGTCAGCGACAGGCTGCGGGTAGTGCGATTGAGCAGCCGGGTGCCCAGGTGGCTCTCCAGGTCGGCCACATAACGCGTCACCACCGCATTGGACATTTCCAGTTGTTGCGCTGCACGAGCAAAGCTGCCCAGCTCGACCACTTTGGAAAAGACGCGCATCGATTGCAGCCGGTCCATGACATAGTCTCCAGTCTTGCCCGCGAACTTTTACGAGAAGTGGGTTATTTATTGTTAAAACTACAACTAATCATTGTCGGGGGCAATCTTTATTCATATCAGGGAAATACCTAATATGGAGCCATCGGATGCCGCATTGCAGCGAAGGCTGCTGAGAAGACAAGGCATCCTGCCTGTGGAAAGGACTCAATCATGAAAAACCAACGTTACGCCCTGATCGCCGCTGCCGCCACGCTCGCCGCTGCCCTGACCGCCGCGCCCGCTTTCGCCAAGACCGGCAAGTTCGACCCCTATACCGATGGCGCCCGCGCCACCCAGACCTCGGTTTACAGCAACGGCGGCAGGGCCGGCAAGTTTGACAGCTTCACCGACGGTGCCCGCGCCGGCAAGTTCGACGCATTCACCGATGGCGCCCGCGCCGGCAAGTTCGACCCGTACACCGACGGCGCCAAGGCCGGCAAGTTCGACGTGTTCAGCGACGGCGCAGCAAGCCTGTAAGGCCGCTGGCCAGCCGGCAGGCATCGTCTCTGCCGGCGGTTTTCACCCCTTTCGGCTGATCTCCACAGGCCGACGGGGAGGGAGCGGAAGCTCTCTCCCCGTACTAACCGGAGGACATGCCCGTACCGCGCCGGTACGGGCATGTTTGTTTTTGGGCACCTCATTGTCCGGCATTGCCCCTGCCCTACTATCCCGTCCGCGTGGTGTCCTGCTACGGACGTAGCCTGCAGGTGATGCATCATACGCCCCGATGCTCATCCCTTGCCTTGTCCTCTTTCCTGAAATCTCTGCTGACGGGCCTCGCGGGCATAAAAAAACGGGCCGCGAATGGCCCGTTTTCCTGCCGGCATTGCACACCGGCCGCCTGCGCGCGGGGCAACGGCCCCACCAGGCCGATCAGTCGTCGTGATCGTGATGGTAGTGGCCACGGCCATGCTTGCGCTTGTAGCCGCTGCGGTAATAGCGGTCGTCGCGATAACCGCGGGCGCGCTCGTCCGCATAGGAGTTGCTGCGCGAGACGTTGCCGCCTAGTGCGGCGCCAGCGCCGCCACCTACCGCGGCACCCAGCAGGCCGCCGGTGCGCCCGCCCATGGCGTTGCCTGCTGCCGTACCCGCGCCGCCGCCCAGCGCGCCACCGATGATGGCACCGGTGCGCTCGCGCCGGTTGGAGGTGACCGCGCCGCCAGCGCCGCCGCCTACCGCGCCGCCGATCACGGCACCGGTCGAGCCGCCAAGCGCGCCGCCCACCGCCGCCCCGGCGACACCGCCGAGCGCGCCGCCGAGGGCATTGTTCATATCGCCCGCGAACACCGGCAGCGCGGATGCCGCCAGGGCGATGGCCAGGGTGAAACTGCGAACGGTGTGGCGAGACATGTTCTTTTTCCTTGGGTTAGCAACGATGGCGCAAGTGTAGAGAAGTCGCTCCGGACTTGCTGTAACCACGTGTAAGGCCCTGTAACCCCTGGGGAAACGTAAAACGGGCCGCCTTTTGGGGCGGCCCGTCCACGATGTTACGTGGATATCATGCGGTTCAGCAGCACTTGCCCTGCCCGCCGCCGTAACGCGCTTCCTGGCGTTCGCGGAAGAATGCCTCGTAGCTCATGGGCTCGCGGTCGGGGTGGGTTGACTCCATATGGGCCACATAGGTCTGGTAGTCCGGCAAACCCACCATCAGGCGCAGGGACTGGCCCAGGTAGCGTCCCATGGTTCCAAGTTGCTCAAGCATGCTGGATCTCCTGTTTCCAAATATCGGGTTTGCGCTTGCCAGTGGCTGCCGCGCGAACTCAGGACTGCGCCGAGGCCGAAGCCGGCATCGGTTCGAACGGCGTCTCGCGGTCGGTCGGGCGGTTCACCGCGCGGGCCTTCATGGCGGTCTTGAAACCGTAGAACACGATCGACAGCACCACGAACATGAACAGCGCGCACAGGCCGGCGTCCAGGTAATCGTTGAAGACGATTCGGTGCATCTGCTCCATCGACTTGGCCGGCGCCAGTACCTTGCCCTGGGCGATGGCGTCGCTGAACTTGGCCGCGTGGGTCAGGAAGCTGACCTTGGGATCGGCGTCGAACAGCTTTTGCCAGCCGGCGGTCAGCGTGCAGATCAGTAGCCAGATGGTGGGCACCAGGGTAACCCAGGCGTACTGCCCGCGCTTCATCTTCACCAGCACGCAGGTACCGAGCACCAGCGCCACCGCGGCCAGCATCTGGTTGGAGATGCCGAACAGCGGCCACAACGTGTTGATCCCGCCCAGCGGGTCAACCACGCCCTGGTACAGGAAGTAGCCCCAGAACGACACGGTCAGCGCCGTGGCGATCAGGTTGGCCGGCAGCGAGTCGGTGCGGCGGAACGAGGGCACGAAGCTGCCCAGCAGGTCCTGCAGCATGAAACGGCCGGCACGGGTGCCCGCATCCACCGCGGTCAGGATGAACAGCGCCTCGAACAGGATGGCGAAGTGGTACCAGAACGCCATCATGGCCTGGCCGCCCACCACCTGGTGCAGGATGTGGGCGATGCCCACCGCCAGCGTCGGCGCACCGCCGGCACGCGAGATGATGGTGTTTTCGCCGACATCCTTGGCGGTCTGGATCAGCACGTCCGGGGTGATGACGAAGCCCCAGCCAGATACCACCTGGGCCACGGATTCCGGCGAGGTGCCGATCACGGCCGCCGGGCTGTTCATGGCGAAGTACACGCCCGGTTCGATCACCGAGGCGGCCACCAGCGCCATGATGGCGACGAAGGACTCGGCCAGCATCGCGCCGTACCCGATAAAGCGCATATGCGCTTCGCTTTCCAGCAGCTTGGGCGTGGTGCCCGACGAGATCAGCGCGTGGAAGCCCGATACCGCGCCGCAGGCGATGGTGATGAAGAGGAACGGGAACAGGTTGCCCGACCACACCGGCCCGCCGCCCTTGGCGAACTGCGTGAACGCCGGCATCTTCAGCTCCGGCGCCACGATCAGGATGCCGATGGCCAGCGCGATGATGGTGCCGATTTTCAGGAAGGTGGACAGATAGTCGCGCGGGGCCAGCAGCAGCCACACCGGCAGCACGGCGGCGATAAAACCGTAGATGATCAGCATCCACGTGAGCGCCTTGCCGTCGTAGGTGAACAGCGGCGCCAGCACGGCGCTTTCATGCACATACTGGCCGCCGATGATGGCGAGCATCAGCAGCACGAAACCGATTACCGACACTTCGCCGATGCGGCCCGGGCGGATGTAGCGCGTGTAGATCCCCATGAAAAGGGCGATGGGAATCGTCACCGCCACCGTGAAGGTGCCCCAGGGCGAGTCCGCCAGCGCCTTCACCACGATCAGCGCCAGCACCGCCAGGATGATGATCATGATCATGAAGCAGCCGAACAACGCGATCATGCCGGGTATCGTGCCCATTTCGGACTTGATCAGGTCGCCCAGCGAGCGGCCGTCGCGGCGCGTGGAGATGAACAGCACCATGAAGTCCTGTACCGCGCCGGCAAACACCACGCCGGCCAGGATCCACAGCATGCCCGGCATGTAGCCCATCTGCGCCGCAAGCACCGGGCCCACCAGCGGGCCGGCGCCGGCGATGGCGGCAAAGTGGTGGCCGAACAGCACGGCCTTGTTGGTCGGCACGTAGTCCAGCCCGTCGTTGTGGCGCCAGGCTGGCGTCATGCGTTTGGGATCCAGCTGCATCACCTTTTCGGCGATGAACTTGCTGTAGTAGCGGTAGGCGATCAGATAGATACAGACCGCGGCGACCACGATCCACAAGGCACTGACGGCTTCGCCGCGAGACAGTGCAACGGTGGCAAAGGCGAAGGCGCCAAGGATGGCGACGGCCAGCCACACCAGGTGTTGCCCGATGCGATTCATGATGAGGATCTCCTCAGACCATTTATTGGGAGCCAGCGGCGGCAGGGCAGGCAAGCAAGCGGGACACGCGGTTGGTGTCCCTGGCGGCGGCGGGCGAAGGGAGGCGGGCGGCACAAGCTGTTCCCTGCCAGATCTTTCGCCGGCGCCCGGTATGTCTCGCAAGTTCCGGTTCCGTCGTCGCAGGCGGGCGATGCAAACAGCTTTGTCGCTGGGCGCACCCACTGCGCAGGACGCATGCAAACCACTGCCGGGCAGAGATCGCGCGTCCGGCGTGTAGTATTGACACCCGTCCCTGGCGGCACAAGCGCGGAACTACGCAGCGGCGCTGCGTGTTACTACGCAGATCGACGATCACATGCCGCTTGCGCGTTATCCGTGTTTACCCCGGTACCGATGAAACTCCGTCAAAAAATCCTGTTGCTGGCCGTCGCGCCGCTCGCCGTCGCCATGCTCGGCATCGCCCTGGCCGTGCGCTACCAGGCCAGCGAACTGGCCCGCCATGAGCGCGTGCTGGTCGAGGCAGCCTACCTGCAAAGCAAGGAAACCGAGCTGCGCCACTACGTGGAACTGGCGCAAAGCGCGATTGCGCCGATGGTGCATTCCGGCCGCATCGATGCCGCCACGCGCGATGCCGCCATGCAGGCGCTGGCGCGCCTCGACTACGGTCCCGATGGCTATTTTTTCCTCTACGACATGCAGGGCCGCAACCTGATGCACCCACGCCAGCCCGAGCTGGTGGGGCAGGATTTGTGGAGCATGCGTGACCCGCAGGGCGCTCTCACCATCCAGAAGCTGATCGCGGCGGCCCGGGCGGGCGGCGGGTCGGTGCGTTACCAGTGGAAGAAGCCCTCCTCGCAGCAACTGGCCCCCAAGCTTGGCTATGTGGTCGCCGTGCCGGAATGGAACTGGATGTTGGGCACGGGCATTTACCTCGACGACGTCGAGCGCACGCTGCGCCAGCTGGATGCGCGGGCGGAGACCGACATCCGGGAAACCATGGCGTGGATCGGCGTGATCGCCGCCATCAGCATCCTGCTGGTCGCCGCCAGCGGGCTCGCCCTCAACGTCAGCGAGCACCGCGAGGCCGACGCCAAGCTCCGGCAACTGGCGCAGCGCGTGGTGCAGTCGCAGGAGGAGGAACGCGCGCGCCTGTCTCGCGAACTGCATGACGGCATCAGCCAACTGCTGGTGTCGGTCAAGTTGCTGCTGGAGACCGCCGCCAACCGCCTGCGCATGGCGCCGGCAGAGGGCACCTCGGTTGCGCCCGTGCTTGGCACGGCGCTGGTCCGTCTGGACACCGTGTTCAATGAAGTGCGCAGGGTGGCTCGCAACCTGCGCCCCGCCCTGCTGGACGACCTCGGCCTGTTCGCCGCGCTTGAGCATCTCGCTCGCGAGATGCAGGAGGGCAGCGGGCTGCAGATCACGGTATCGCGTACCGGCAAGCCGCGCGAACTGGCCGACGAGCAGGCCACCGCGCTGTTCCGCATCGCCCAGGAGGCGCTTACCAATGTGGAGCGTCACGCGCATGCGCGCCATGTCACCCTGGTGCTGGCGTTCGACGCCAACGCTACCCGGCTGACGGTGCAGGATGACGGCGCCGGCTTCGACGTGGCGCGCATGCAGCATGATCCCAAGCGCGGCATTGGCCTGCGCAATCTGCGCGAACGCATTGCCGCGCTGGGCGGCGAGTTCGATATCGTCTCCGCGCCGGGCACGACCCGGCTGCACGCCGCGGTGCCGGTCGTGCCCGCCCCATCGCGGCAGGCCCCCCAAGACTTACCTGGAACTACACACTCATGAGCCATGCACCCGCCCGTGTCCTGCTGATCGACGACCATGCGCTGGTGCGCGACGGCATGCGCATGCGCCTGGGCCTGCAGCCCGAACTCGCGGTAGTGGGCGAAGCCGACGACGGCGAAGCCGCGCTGGCCTGGCTGGCGCACGCCGGCGCCGAGCGCATGCCGGACCTGGTCATCACCGATATCGGCATGCGGGGCATGGGCGGCATCGCGCTGGCTGCCGCTCTGCACGAGGACTATCCCGAACTGGCCGTGCTGATCGTGTCGATGCATGACAACCTCGAATACGTGCGCCAGGCGATCCGTGCCGGCGCGCGCGGCTATGTGCTCAAGGATGCGCCGGCCGACGAGCTGATGGCCGCCATTGCCGCGGTGCTGGCCGGACGCGTCTTCTACAGCGCGCGCATCGCCCGCAGCATGGCCGAGCAGACGCCTGCCGCCGGCCCGCTCGACGCGCTCACTCCGCGCGAGCGGGATATCTTCAACTGCATCGGCCAGGGGCAGGCCAACAAGGACATCGCCGCGGCGCTCGGCGTGTCGGTGCGCACCATCGAGACGCACCGGCTCAACCTGCGGCGCAAGCTCGGCATCGAAGGCCGCGCGGAACTGGTGAAATATGCCGTGGAGCATGGCGATGCGCAGGGCGGCAGCCCGGGCTGACGCTGCCGGCGGCGCCACAATGGAAAAAGCCCACCCCGTTGCCGGGGTGGGCTTCCTTTTGCCGGTGCCCGGGACGGACCCGGGTTGCCAGCCAGGTTGCCTGCTATTTAGGCAGACAGGCGCTTGGCCAGCGCGGCCTTGGCATCCACCAGGGCTTGCGGCAGGTTGTGCTTGAGTTGCGTGAACAGTTCCTCGTGCAGCGCCAGTTCCTGTTGCCAGGCGGCGTGATCGATGGAGGTGACCTGGTCGAACTGCTGCTTGGTGAAATCCAGGCCTTGCCAGTTCAGGTCCTCGTAGCGCGGCGAGGTACCGAACACGTGGTCACTGCCCTGGCCACGGCCTTCGACGCGGTCGATCATCCACGACAGCACGCGCATGTTCTCGCCGAAGCCCGGCCACACGAAGTTGCCGTCCGCGTCCTTGCGGAACCAGTTGACGCAGTAGATGCCCGGCAGCTTGGCGCCGCTGGCTTCCAGCTTCTTGCCCAGCGCCAGCCAGTGGCCGAAGTAGTCGCTCATGTTGTAGCCGCAGAACGGCAGCATGGCGAACGGGTCGCGGCGCACCACGCCTTGTTGGCCGGCAGCGGCGGCGGTGGTTTCCGAGCCCATGGTGGCGGCCATGTAGACGCCTTCGGTCCAGTTGCGGGCTTCGGTCACCAGCGGCACCGTGGTGGAGCGGCGGCCGCCGAAGATGAACGCGTCGATGGCGACGCCAGCCGGGTTGTCCCAGTTCTCGTCGATCGACGGGCACTGCACGGCCGGCGCGGTGAAACGGGCGTTCGGGTGCGCGGCCTTGGCGCCGGTTTCCTTGGCGATGGCCGGCGTCCAGTCCTTGCCCTGCCAGTCGATCAGGTGGGCCGGAGCTTCCTTGCTCATGCCTTCCCACCACACGTCGCCGTCGTCGGTCAGCGCGACATTGGTAAAGATGACGTTTTCCTTCAGGGTGGCCATCGCGTTGAAGTTGGTCTTCTCGCTGGTGCCCGGCGCCACGCCGAAATAGCCGGCTTCCGGGTTGATGGCGTACAGGCGGCCGTCCTGGCCCGGCTTGATCCAGGCGATATCGTCGCCGATGGTGGTGACCTTCCAGCCCTCGAAGCCCTTGGGCGGGATCAGCATGGCGAAGTTGGTCTTGCCGCAGGCCGACGGGAACGCCGCGGCCACATGGTATTTCTTGCCCTCGGGCGAGGTCACGCCGAGGATCAGCATATGCTCGGCCAGCCAGCCTTCATCGCGGCCCATGGTCGAAGCGATACGCAGTGCGAAACATTTCTTGCCCAGCAGCGCGTTGCCGCCGTAACCCGAGCCGTAGGACCAGATCTCGCGCGTTTCCGGGAAATGCACGATGTACTTGGTGGCGTTGCACGGCCACGCCACGTCCTTCTCGCCGGCAGCCAGCGGCTTGCCCACGGTATGCACGCACGGTACGAACTCGCCATCGGTGTCCAGCACGTCGAACACGGCGCGGCCCATGCGCGTCATGATGCGCATATTGACCGCAACATATGGCGAATCCGACAGTTCCACGCCGATGTGGGCGATCGGCGAGCCCAGCGGGCCCATCGAGAACGGCACCACATACAGGGTCCGGCCGCGCATGCAGCCATCGAACAGGCCGGCCAGCGTCTGGCGCATTTCCGCCGGGGCGGTCCAGTTGTTGGTGGCGCCGGCATCTTCCTTCTTCTGCGAGCAGATGAAGGTGCGGTCTTCCACACGCGCCACATCGGACGGATCGGACAGCGCCAGGAACGAGTTCTTGCGCTTGGCCGGGTTGAGGCGCTTCATGGTGCCGGCGGCGACCATCTGCTCGCACAGGCGGTCGTACTCTTCCTGCGAGCCGTCGCACCAGTGGATATTGTCGGGTTTGGCGAGGGCCGCGAACTCGGCAACCCAGGCAATCAGCTTCTGGTGCTTGACCCAGGCTGGAACGTTGAGTGCGGGCGTGCCCTGCATTGTGGGGTGGTTCATACTGCAACTCCAAAGCGTAGAGAGAATTCTTGCAAAGCCTGGCCCGCACTGCCACCGCCGGAAACGGCTGGCGGCGAGCCTCCTTGCCAGAGCAGACCGCGGCGGCTCGCCGCTGGTTCCGCGCCGGGCCGGTGGATCGTCACATCCCGTTACAACTCCACAGCGACCGGAACTGCGCAAAAGGTCGCGGCTGGCCCTGCGGCTGCGCTACAGTGGCGCTTCGCCCATGACAGGGGCCGGCAAGCATTGTCCGACGCGGTCCGGGTGGCGGGAGCGAGGCTCGACCGACAATCCGTTCCCGAATCGGAACCGGCAAGGATACCACTGCCGCACGCCGCTGTTTTTTGCTCCGCAGCAATGTTCGTGCGCGATTCCGGCCTTGTCGTTTTGTCCCGTTTCCCTGTCTGGCGGCGCACTTCCGTTGTTGTGCCGAATTGTTCTCGCCGTTCCCGCTGCGCCCCGCATCCACCGCGGTGTCGCGCGACAGGTGGTAAAAACTATAACGTTGATGGGTGCCCTGTTCTGTGGGTGGGCGCACCTTGCGATTGCCAAACCAGAGTTTCCGATGAAGATTGCCGTACTCGACGATTATCAGGATTCCGTGCGCAAGCTGTCTTGCTTCAGCCTGCTTGACGGCCATGACGTCAAGGTGTTCAACAACACCGTCAAGGGCGTCGGCCAGCTGGCCGCGCGCCTTTCGGACGTGGAGGCCGTGGTGCTGATTCGCGAACGTTCGCGCATCACCCGCCAACTGCTGGAAAAACTACCCAAACTCAAGATCATCAGCCAGACCGGCCGCATTGGCAGCCATGTGGATGTCGAAGCCTGTACCGAGCGCGGCGTGGCCGTGCTCGAAGGCGCGGGCTCGCCGGTGGCCCCGGCCGAACTCACCTGGGCCCTGATCATGGCGGCCCAGCGCCGCATTCCGCAGTACGTGGCCAGCCTCAAGCATGGCGCCTGGCAGCAGTCCGGGCTCAAGTCCACCACCATGCCGCCCAACTTCGGCCTGGGACAGGTGCTGCGCGGGCAGACGCTCGGGATCTGGGGCTACGGCAAGATTGGCAAGTTGCTGGCGGGCTATGGCCGCGCCTTCGGCATGAACGTACTGGTCTGGGGACGCGAGAACTCGCAGAAAAGCGCCCGCGAGGATGGCCTGGCCGTGGCGGAGTCGCAAGAGCAATTGTTTACCGAAAGCGATGTGTTGTCGCTGCATCTGCGCCTTAATGACGAGACGCGCGGACTGGTCAAGCTGGCAGACTTCTCCCGCATGAAGCCGACCGCGCTGTTCGTCAACACCAGCCGGGCCGAACTGGTGGAGGAAAACGCCCTGCTGACCGGTCTCAACCGCGGCCGCCCCGGCATGGCGGCGGTCGACGTGTTCGAGTCCGAACCCATCCTGCAGGGCCATGCCCTGCTGCGCATGGAAAACTGCATCTGCACGCCGCACCTGGGCTATGTCGAGCGCGAAAGCTACGAGATGTACTTCCGCATCGCGTTCCAGAACATCCTCGATGTGCTGTCCGGCAAGCACGACAGCATCGCCAACCCCAAGGCGCTGACGCCGGCGTTGTCGCGCTAGGCGCTAGGCGCCAGGTGCGGCTGAACCGCCTGCCGGATGGCCCAGCTTTACCGGGCACAACTGGTAAGGCCGCGCGTCCGCGCCGATGAAGGCATCATAGGTGCGGCAGCCTCCGGCCTGGAGCACCAGACCATAGCGCAGCAGGCCGGGGCTTTGCAGCGCCACTTCCGCCCGATCTTCGGCGGCAAGGTCGCTCAGGTCCTGCGGCAGCGGGGCCAGGGTGCAGGTGGCGCCTTCGCCGCCCGGCTGTGGCGCGGCCAGTTGTGCATGGACGCGCAGCCGGCCAAGTGCCGAACCCAGCATCTTGCAGAGGCTGCCATTGGCCGACACCCCGATTCCCGCCAGCGAATCGTTCATCCGCGCCACGCTCTGCGCACGCCAGTTCACATTTGCGGGCAGCAGCGCGTAGGCCTGGCCCGGCCGCTGGGCCAGCATGGCTTGCACGCGCCCGACATAGGCTGGCCCTTCCGGAAAGTTGGAGTTGAGCGCTGCAAATGTCACTGCAGCCGGAAATTGCGTTGCCAGCCATCCTTGGGCCACAGCCCCGCCAGTCAGGAAGACGGTGGTATTTGTGTCAAGCGGCACATCCGGGAGCGTGAGTCTGAAGGCCTGCCGTGCCCAGGATTCGTGGCCCCAGGTTTTCATGCCAGTCAGTGCGGCAAGCGCCACCATGGCGAGCGCAATGGCACCCGTGCGCCCGGCCGCACGGGCTGGCAGCAGGCGTTGCACCACCAGCCAGACGGCGAGGGGCGCCAGCAGCTCCATGGCGACGCAATAGCGGTAGATGCTGAACAAAGCCAGCCAGGTCAGGAATGCCGCTGCCACGAACGCCAGCACCAGGCGCGCTTGCGGCGCGAGCGGCGGCAAGTCAGCGCTGGCGGCGCCTGACGGCTTGCCGCGCCACGCCCGCCAGCCGGCGCGCACAGTCCAGCAGCAGACCAGCGCATACAACAGCGGCCACACGAACGGCCGCGTCGGCACCTCGCCCACGCGCTTGGCATCGGCGACGATGACGAAGGGAAACATCACGGCTTCCATCGCGCTGCGTGGCAGCCACCGCGTGTCCGCCACCGAGATCGGCGCCGCCAGCGTGTTGTGGAAAAACGCATTGAACTGCGGAAAGAGCGGATTGGCGAAATTCGACCACATCAGGGCGAACCAGTATCCCGCGGTCAGGGCGATCCCCGCCAGCACGCCCAGCCCGAACACCCAGGCCAGCCAGAGCCGGCGCGGCCAGCGCAGCGGCAGGCTCAGCATGGCAGCGCAAAGCGCTACCGCGTAGATGGCATTGGTCAGCTTCAGCCCGGTGGCTGCGCCCACCAGCACACCGGCTGCCGCGGCCAGAGCCCAGGCGGCATGGGCGCTCCCCAGGCGCTCCCAGCCGTGCAGCAGCACGGACAAGCCGGCCAATACGAGCAGTGCCGTGGCATTGTCGCCCATGGTGTTGCCCAATTCCGACAGGTAGCCCGGTCCCAGGCAGCCCGCCAACGCAAGCAACAAGGCCACTGCGCTGCCATGCCGCGTCTGTTCCTGGCCTGCCCCGGCCGGCACCAGTACCCGCCGGGCAATGCCAAACACCAGCACGAAGGCGAGCCCGTGCAGCACCCCCATCGCAAACCCCGCCAGGGGCGCGGGCCAGTACTGCGTCATCAGCCAGTACGGGATATCCAGCAGCGGGTTGAAGTAGCTCTGCATTTGCGCTGGCGCCAGGTCGGTGCCGATGCGGCCCTTCAGCAATGCGTACGGGTTGTACAGGTGATAGTTGAGCAAGTCCCAGTTGCGGTCCTGGCCCAGCGCGAGAGAAAACAGGCCGAAGGCGAGCGGTACCAGGATGCACGCCAGCAACGGGGCGCGCGGCTGCTGCAGCCGCATGAAGGTCCGGGACACAAGCGCGGCGAGGCGGGGGAAGACGGGCATGGTTGACGGGGTGGGCTGCCGCGCCAAGGGCGGCAGGGATTCAGGACTTCTTGCGGAATACCCAGTATTTGGCGGACAAGAAGTTGAAGACCAGGCCGCAACCCGTGCCGAAGGCAACCGCCAGCAACGGCGCCCAGGCGGCGGCGGGCAGGCGTGCGATCACGACACTGTAGGCGGCCAGGTTGATGACGCCGCCGGCGGACATCGCCACCAGATAGCGCCACCACTCGTGCCAGGCCGATTCTCCTGGCCGCGTCGGGAACGTAAGGCGGCGATTGATGCGCCAGGTGACGAAGACCGCGACCAGGAAGGACAGCAGGCGCCCCAGGTAGTGGCCGGCGCCCAGTGCCAGGGCGCCATATAGCACGCCGCTATCGACGACGAACCCGGTTGCCCCCGCCAGGGCGAACGTGAGCAGTTGCTTGCGAATCACGGTGCGGCAACTGGCTCGGCGGGCGGCGTGACCGGTGCCTGCGCGGTGACCGCCGGGGGGGCAAGCGGCGCGGGTAGGCTCAAGTAGGCGAGCCGTTTCATCTCCAGGCGGCCACGCGTAACCGTGTCGAGCACGATGCCGCAAGTGAGCAGGATGATGCCCAGCAGGACCAGGGCCACGCACACCAGCGCCGTTGGCAGGCGTGGCACCAGGCCCGTGCGTAGGTAGGTTTCGAACAGCGGCACAGCCAGGATCACTGACAGCAGTGAGCAACCCATGAAGCCGGTGGAGAAGAAAGCCAGCGGCTTCTCCGACTTGAACAGACGCAGGATGGTCATCAGGATGCGCCAGCCGTCCCGGTATGTATTGAGCTTGCTCTCCGAACCGGTCGGGCGCGAATAGTAGATGGTTTCCTGTTCCGCCACGGGCATGCGCTGCTCCAGCGCGTGCACCGCCAGTTCGGTCTCGATCTCGAAGCCGGACGAATGCGCCGGAAACGACTTCGCATAGCGGCGCGAGAAGATGCGGTAGCCCGACAGCATGTCCGTGAAGGTGCGGCCAAACAAGGTAGCGGCAAAACTGGTCAGCAGCACGTTGCCAAAGCGGTGGCCGAAGCGATAGGCCGCTTGCTCTTCGCTGACGCGCGCGCCGACCACCATGTCCAGGCCCTCGGCGCACAGGCGGTGGACCAGTTCCGGGGCGACGCTGGCGTCGTAGGTGCCATCGCCGTCCACCATGACATAGACGTCGGCATCGACATCGGCAAACATCCGGCGTACGACGTTGCCCTTGCCCTGCAGGGGTACCGAGCGTACCACTGCGCCAGCGGCGCGCGCCTGGGCGATCGTGTCGTCGCTGGAATTGTTGTCAAAGACGTACAACCCGGCATCCGGCAGGTATTGGCGGAACGATTGCACAACGCCGGCAATGGTCGCCGCTTCGTTGTAGCAGGGGATGATGACCGCCACGCGGGGCGGATTGAGTTCGGGCATACAGGGTGGGGAATTACAGCAGAAAGTGCCGGAGCGGCCGACGGCCAGGCGCTCGGGAAAGCCGATACGCTACCGACTGGCGCGGGATTAATCAAGTCGGATACCCGGCACCCGGTCGTTCCCCCTGCCGCGCCTGAGTGCGCTGCGCTCAACGCGAACGAAACAAAACCGCTACACTCGGGAGATTCCGCGCGGCCTCTGGCCGCGCTTTTCGTCCTTCCACCGTCTCCTACCTGCCCCGGTCGCCATGGATCCCAGGCTCTTGATGCTGTGCCTTGGCAATTTTGTCATCGGTACGGGCGCGATGATCGTCACCGGCATGCTGAATCACATCGCCGGCGACTTCCAGCTTGGCGCCGGCACCGCCGGGCAGCTGATCTCCGTGTTCGCGCTGGCCACCTGCGTGGGCGCGCCGCTGTTCGCCACGCTCGGCTCGCGCATCGACCGCCGCTTGCTGCTGGCGGGCTCGCTGCTGGTGTATGCCGTGATGCATGTGGCGGCGGCCTTTGCCCCAAGCTTCGCCAGCCTGATGGCGATCCGTTTCCTGACCGCGATCGGGGCTGCCATCTACACGCCGCAAACCGCCGCGACCCTGCCGCTATTGGTCAATGCGCAGACGCGCGGGCGTGCCATCAGCTTTGTATTCCTGGGGTGGAGCGTCGCCAGCGTGGTCGGCGTGCCACTGGGTACCTGGATCGCCAGCACGCTGGGATGGCGCTTCAGCATGGGGCTGGTGGGCCTGCTGGCGCTGGGCGCGGCGGTGGGCGTATGGCGTGCGCTGCCGCCCCGGCTCTACGTCGAACCGGTGGGGCGGGCAGCCTGGGGCGCGGTGCTGCGCCACACGCCGATGGTGCTGGTAGTGACCACTACCATGATCCAGTCGGCCGGCATGTTCACCCTGTTTACCTATATCGCGCCGCTGCTGCGCGACGTGCATGGCATCAGCGGCGGCGCGCTCAGCCTGATGTTCCTGGCCTACGGTGCCTGCGGTGTCAGCGGCAATGTGCTGGCGGCTTCGCGCATGGACCGGGTAACGCCCGCCCGCATTGTCCTGTTTGCCATGCTGACTTCGCTGGCGGCCATGCTGCTGTGGCCGCTGGCGACGCTGGGGCCGGTGGCGCTGGTGCTGATCTTCATGCTGTGGGGCGTGGGCGGCTTTGCCACCAACAGCGCGCAACAGGCGCGGCTGGTGGCTTTGGCGCCAGAGCGCGCTTCGGTATCGATCTCGCTCAACTCCTCCTCCATCTATCTCGGCCAGGCCCTGGGCGCCATGGGCGGCGCGGCGATCTACGCCACCGCCGGCGCCAATGCCCTGCACTGGGGCGCGGCGGCGCTGATGCTGCTGGCGGTGGTGGTTTCGCAACGGGCGAGTGCCTTGGGCTGCCTGTGGCGCAGCCGAAAAGCGGTGCAGCCGCAGGCCTGACGCAACCCGGCGCCTCCCGGCCGCCTGGCCGTGCGGCGCCGCACACGGGGCATCCGCCTGGCGCCGCCCTCCCCAGACTCGCCGCGCTAAGATGGGAGAAAAACGACCAGGGGAGACGTCATGAGCACACCCAACGGCATGCGCCTGCTCGCCATCAATGTCGGCAGGGCCCTGCCGCTCTTCGTGGCGGCGGCGGGTACCGAGGCGGTCGTGATGTCGGGCATCCGCAAGCACCCGCTCAGTACCCTGCTCCATCCGCTCGCGGTCGCGGTGCGCCCGCTCGGGCTGGCGGGTGACGAACAGGCCGACCTGAGCGTGCATGGCGGGCTGGATAAAGCGGTCTATGCCTACCCCGCCGAGCACTTCGCCTGGTGGAACGAGCGGCGCCGGGAAGCTCACCTCCCCGACGCCGCCAGGCCGCTCGCCTACGGTGCCATGGGCGAGAACCTGACCCTGGAAGGCGTGCTGGAGACCGATTTGTGGGTGGGGGACCACCTGCGGATCGGCGATGTGCTGCTCGAAGTGGAGTCCCCGCGCCGGCCCTGCTACAAATTGAATGCGGTGATGGGCTACCGGCACGCGGTCCAGCACATGGTGCAAAGCGGCTATTCGGGCATCTATCTCAGCGTGGTGACGCCGGGCCAGCTCCGGGCGGGCGAAGCGGTACGCATCGAGCCGGGACCGCGCGAAGTATCGATTGCCAGCATCAATGCCAGGCAACGCAATGGCCGCCAGAGCCAGCTTTTCTGATAATGTTTGACTCTCGATACAAGCAGGCATCCATCCCTGTAATACTTTGTAATGGCATGGATGGCAGGGGCACTAGCGGTCGAAGCCCCTGATCCTGTACTAGTAGCAGTTTTGTCGCGGCGCGGCACCGGACCCCAGAAGCCGGGCCGCCGGGGAGCGGGCGCATTCGTGCGCGCACTGTAAGAGAGTCCACACATGAAAACGAACGGGATCGACCAGGCCAAGGGCTTTGTCGACGGCAAGTGGAGTCCGGCCATGGGTACCGGGAAAGGACGTGTTTCACCATGGATGACCGGCGCGGTCCTGATCGCGCTGACCATAGGTGGATGGTTCGGCTGGCGCGCCTGGATGGCGCCCAAGCCGGCGGCCAAGGCGCCCCCCGTGGTGGTGGTCAGCACCGCCCTGGTGCAGCAGGGCGACGTGCCGCTGCGGGTCACGGCCAACGGCACGGTGAGCGCGCTCGCCACGGTGGAAATCCGCCCGCAGGTGTCGAGCACGGTGCGCACTGTCCATATCAAGGAAGGCCAGACCGTCAAGCCTGGCGACCTGCTCTTCACGCTGGATACCCGCATGGACGAGGCCAACCTCGCCAAGGCGCAGGCCCAGCTGATGCGTGACCAGGCCGACTTGTCCGATGCGCGCCGCACGCTGGCGCGCAGCAAGGAACTGCTGGAGCGCAACTTCATCTCCAAGAGCGCGGTGGATACCGCACAGGCCAAGGTCGACGGCTTCGAGGCCACCATCCGCGCCGACCAGGCCGCCATCGAGGCCAGTCGCGTGGCGGTCAGCTACGGCGCCATCCGCGCCACCATCGGCGGGCGCACCGGCGTGATCAACATGTTCCCCGGCTCGCTGGTGATGCCCAACAGCGCTCTGCCGATGGTCACCATCGCCCAGGTACAGCCTATTGCCGTCACCTTTACCTTGCCCGAGCGCCAGCTCGCCGCGCTGCGCGAGGCGCTGCACGCCGGCCCCGTCGCTGTCACCGCCCTGCCCAACGACGGCAGCAAGGTCCCGGTGACCGGCAAGATCAGCTTTGTCGACAACACGGTGGACCCGCAGTACGGCAGCATCCGCATCAAGGCGCAGTTCGATAATGAATTGCAGCGCTTGTGGCCGGGCACCTACGCCAACGTGGAGGCGGTGGTGCAGACGCTGAAGGATGCGCTCTCCGTGCCGCCGCAGGCGGTGGTGACCGGACCCGAGGGGCGCTTCGTCTACGCCGTGCAGCCAGACAGCCGCGTCAAGCCGATGCCGGTCAAGGTGCAGGTCTCGACCGCCAGCGCCGCCGTGATCGAAGGCGTGGCGCCAGGCACGCGCGTGGTGGTCGAAGGCGCGCAGAACCTGCGTGCCGGCAGCCTGGTGCGGGAAGCCACGCCAGCCGCCAAGGCAGGTGCCGCCAGCGCGGCGGCCGCCGACGCCAGGCATTGAGCCCGGGGCGCTGACATCATGACCCTGTCCGAGCTCTGTATCCGCCGTCCGGTGATGACGATCCTGCTATGCCTGGCAGTGATCGTCACCGGTATCGCGCTCTATCCCACCATCCCGATCGCGGCGCTGCCGTCATTCAATTCGCCGGTGATCCAGGTCACCGCCACGCTGCCAGGGGCCAGCCCCGAGACCATGGCGGCCTCGGTGGCGACCCAGTTGGAAAAGCAGTTCGCCACCATCCCCGGCGTGTCGGTGATCAGTTCGTCCAACACGCTCGGCAACTCCAGCATCACCATCGAGTTCAACAACGACCGCGACATCGATGCCGCGGCCGTGGACGTGCAGGCGGCGCTGTTCCGCGCGCAGCGCGCGCTGCCCATCGAGATGACGGTGCCGCCGTCGTACCGCAAGGTCAACCCTGCCGATGCGCCGGTGCTGCTGCTGGCGATCAACTCGCCGGCCATGAGCCTGGCCGAGCTGAATGCCTTCGGCGACAACCTGATCTCGCCCAGCCTGGCTACCCTGCCGGGTGTGGCGCAGGTGCAGGTGTTTGGCCAGAAGCGCTTTGCGGTGCGCGTGCGTGCCCACCCGGATGCCCTCGCCGCGCGCGGCCTCACGCTGGACGAACTGGCCACGGCGCTGAACCGCGCCAACGCCAACACGCCAGTCGGCACGCTGGACGGCGCGCGCCAGACGCTGACCATCCAGGCCAACCGCCAGCTCGCCAGCGCCGATGCCTTCCGCAACATCATCGTGGCCAGCCAGCCCAGCGGGGCGCTGGTGCGGCTGTCCGACGTGGCGGACGTGGAAGACAGCGTCGAAACCATCAAGACCGGCAGCTGGCTCAACAACGAACGCTCGATCGTGCTGGCCGTGCTGCGCCAGCCCGACGCCAATACGGTGGCGGTGGTGGACGCCATCAAGAACGCGCTGCCGCGCCTGATCCAGCAGATGCCGGACTCGGTCAACGTGAGCGTGGTCAACGACCGCTCGCAATCGATCCGCGAGTCCATCCACGATGTGCAGTTCACGCTGGCCCTCACCGTGGGGCTGGTGGTGATGGTGATCTTCCTGTTCCTGCGGCGCGCCGCCGCCACGCTGATCCCCACCGTGTCGCTGCCGATCTCGCTGATCGGCACGGTGGCGCTGATGAAGGCCTTCGGCTACAGCCTGGACAACGTCTCGCTGTTGGCCATCACGCTCGCCGTGGGCCTGGTGGTGGACGATGCCATCGTGATGCTGGAAAACATCGTGCGGCACATCGAGGAAGGCGTGCCTCCGCTCAAGGCCGCGCTGGTCGGCTCGCGCGAGATGGGCTTCACCATCCTGTCGATCTCGATCTCGCTGGTCGCGGTGTTCATCCCCATCTTCTTCATGCCGGGCGTGATCGGCTTGTTGTTCCATGAATTCGCCGCCGTGGTGTCGCTGTCGATCCTGGTCTCGGCGCTGGTGTCGCTGACGCTGATCCCGATGCTGTGCGCGCGCTTCCTGTCGGCCGAGAACGTGCCGATCGACGAGTCCCAGCACGCCTATGGCGACCATGCCGGCGCGGCCCATGCGCCAGCCATCAAGCAGAAGCAGACCATCGGCCTGCGCTCCACCCAGTGGTTCGAAAACCTGTTCGAATTCACGCTGCACCGCTACGCGCGCGGGCTCGACTGGTGCCTGGCGCACCGCAAGTCGGTGCTGGCGGTGGCCGGCCTGACCTTCGTGCTGACGGCCGTGCTGTTCGCGACCATTCCGAAGGGCTTTTTCCCGGAAGAAGACATCGGCCAGATCCAGGTCAACGCCGAAGGCCCGCAGGACATCTCCTTCGACGCCATGGCCGACCGCCTGCGCGATGCCGCGGAGCGCATGCGCAAGAACCCCGCGGTGCGCAGCATCGTGGTGTCGATCGGCGGCGGGCCCTCCCCCGCCATCAACACCGGCCGCATGTTCGTCGAGCTCAAGCCGCTCGGCGAGCGGCCCAAGATGGCAAAGGTAGTGGAGTCGCTGCGCAAGGATGTCTCCGGGATCGCCGGGCTGGCGGTTTACTTCTCGCCGGTGCAGAACCTGCGCCTGGGCGGGCGCCAGAGCAAGAGCCGCTACCAGTACACGCTGCAGAGCGTGAAGGCCGGCCAGCTGCAGGAGTACTCCGACAAGCTGATGGGCAAGATGCGCGCCGACCCGCTGTTCCGCGACGTCACCAGCGATTCGCAGCAGTCGGGCCTGGAAGCGCAGCTCTCCATCGACCGCGACAAGGCCAACGCGCTGGGCGTGCAGATCCAGGACGTGCGCCAGGCGCTGTATTCCGCCTTTGGCGAGCGCCAGGTTTCCACCATCTACACGCCGATCGACAACTACTACGTGATCCTGCAGGCGGCCGATATCGACCGTGCCGACGAGACCGCCTTCTCCAAGATCTACGTGCGCAGCAAGACCGGGCAGATGGTGCCGATCTCGGCCTTCGCCACCACCGAGCGCCGGGTCGGGCCGATCGCCGTGAACCACCAGGGCCAGTTGCCCTCCGTGACGGTGTCGTTCAACCTTGCGCCGGGCGCGGCGCTGGGCAATGCCTCGTCCAGGATCGATGCCTACAAGCAGGAGATCGCCATGCCCACCGCGATCTTCACGAGCTGGGGCGGCGACGCTGCGGTGTTCCAGTCCTCGCAGGCGACCCAGGTGCTGCTGCTGGTGGCGGCCATCGCGGTGATCTACACGTTGCTGGGCGTGCTGTATGAAAGCTACATCCATCCGCTGACCATCCTGGCAGGCCTGCCGTCGGCGGCGGTGGGCGCGCTGCTCACGCTGTTCATCTTCAACGTGGAGTTGTCGCTGATCGCCACCATCGGCGTGCTGATGCTGATCGGCATCGTCAAGAAGAACGCCATCATGATGATCGACTTCGCGCTGGCGGCGCAGCGCGAACAGGGCATGGCCCCGGCGCGCGCGATCCGGCAGGCCTGCCTGCTGCGCTTCCGCCCGATCATGATGACCACCCTGGCGGCCATCATGGGCGCCCTGCCGCTGGCTCTGGGCCTGGGCGCCGGCGCCGAACTGCGCCAGCCGCTGGGTTTGGCGGTGGTGGGCGGCCTGCTGTTCTCGCAGGTGATCACGCTGTTCATCACGCCGGTGATCTACCTCGCGCTGGATCGCTTCTCGGGCACCGGCCCGCTGCAGATCGATGCGGAGGGTAATCGGTTGCCGGCCCTGGTGGGCGGGGAAGTGGCGCCGCAGCGCTGAGCCTTCCTTTCTCCTTGGCCCCGCCGTCGCGGGGCCAAGGGATTTCGTGCGCATCCGCCGCCCAGCGGCGGTGCGGTATGCAAGATCGACCACGAACCCGAGAGAGAGAGTAAAGCTCGGCGTCCGCCGCGAAGCTTTGCTTCACCAAGACAGTGACCTTCGGCTGTGTTAAGGGCCACTAGTCAGTGGCGATGGCGGTCGATTCCAGCCGCGTGATATCAATAACTCGCTCGGCCATGGCAATCGTTTCTGGGCGATGTGCAATGGTGATGCGCGTTACCGGCAAGTTGCAAATCGCGTCATTGACTTGCCGTTCTCGCGCCACGTCCAAATGACTAGTGGCCTCGTCCAGGACAAGGACGCGTGGCTGGCGATACAGCGCGCGTGCCAAAAGGAGTCGCTGCCGCTGGCCGCCAGATAGGGTATTGCCCATGTCGCCGTTGAGCGTATGGTATCCCATTGGCATCGCAAGAATTTCATCATGTATGGCCGCAGATTCAGCTGCAGCTTGGACGCGATCCATGTCGATCTCGTCGTCAAACCCCGCGATGTTTTCCTTCAAGCTCGCTGAGAACAGCTGATCGTCCTGCATCACCGCACCTACGTGGCGCCGCCAGTTTGCAAGCCCGACGTGAGAAAGTGGATGGCCTCCCACGCGCACGGTGCCCTCCGTCGGCTCCAGAAGGCCAAGAATGATTTTGGCCAGCGTCGTCTTCCCGCATCCAGTCGGGCCAATGATCACCACGTGCTCACCAGATCGAATGGTGAGAGTGATATTCCTTAGAACCCAATCGGCACCCTCGGCGTAGCGAAAGCTCACACTATCGAGATAAATATCGGGGACCAGCCAGCCATCAGTATCGAATCGCTCAGGCATTGCACCAGTCGTCTTCTCGGGTTCGGCCATTACGATGTCAGACAGTCGCTCCACGTGCAAGCGAAGCATTCTTACCGACATCATATTGTCGATAAATCTCTGCATCCTCGACGAGAACTCGTCCTTATAGGTTATAAAGGCCATCAACATTCCCACGGTTAGTCCGCCTTGAATGGTCATGTAAGCACCCGCGCCAAGCACAGTGACAGTTTCCATACCAAACAACAATCCGTAACTCGCTCCGAAGCTCAATGTCATCCTGTTTGCCTGCATTCGCTTATTGACTGCTCGAACAACGAGATTTGACCAGCGGGAGGCTCTTTGCTCTTCCAGACCAGCAATTTTTATGGCCTGCATGGCTCGCAAACTCTCCAGGAAATGGGTTTGCGCAACCGCCTCATGTGTCATTGCCTCATCGCTAACCCGGTGAAACGCGTCGTGGGCTAATAGACGGATCGCGGCATAGCCTGCAATCGTGGCTACGACGACGGCTGCCAACGTTGGACTATAGATCGCCATCACTATGGCAGTCACAGTACCGAACAGGCCATCCAGTAGTATGTCGACGAATTTTCCAGTCACGGTTTGCTGGATGCTTTGTGCGGACTGAAAGCGCGAGAGTACGTCTCCCGTGTGTCGAACCTCGAACCATTTCGTCGGTAATCGAAGCAAATGCCCAACCACACGCGACGCCCATTGAATGCCGAGTTGGTGCATAGCAATGATTCCGAGCCAGCCACGTGTCCATTCGAGCACGACCCGCATTAGCGTTACCATCACGAAGCCCGTGATGACTACCCATATCAGTTCAGTATCTCCAGAGACAACGGGGCCGTCGATAAGCCATTGAGTGAAAAGAGGTAGTACCAAAGCCAGTACTTGTAATGCTGCTGCCAGTATAAAGAGCTGCGACAGACTACGCCTAAGACCCAAGATAGGGCCCATCAGGTCTCGCCAGTTTATCGGCGGCTTCGGCTTAATTTGTTGAAAGGCCGTGGTGGGCCACATTTCCAATGCCACTCCGGTGAAGTGCTGACTAGCCTCTGCCTGGGCCATTGAGCGCTCTCCGCGCGCTGGGTCATGTACCGTGATCCTGTTGCCAGAGACCCTCATCAGGACCACGAAATGCGTGAGATCCCAGTGAAGTATGCATGGCAGAGAGAGCCTTGAAAGTCCGTCGAGTTCAAGGCGAACCGGTCTTGCGCCTAGCCCCAAAAGACCTCCCAATCGAATCAGATCGCGCAGATACGTGCCACGGATGGAAACAGAAAATCGAGCTCGAAGTTCGCTCATCGAGAACTCATGCTTGTGGTGAGCCGCTATGTAGCCCAGGCAGGCTAGCCCGCACTCTGCTGCAGTAGTTTGCAGATAGGTATTCACTTGGTTGAAATTTTTGTGATGGATGGCAACACGCGATCAATCACCCATGCCTGAACAGCCGCCGTATCGTTGAGATCGCCGTCGAAGGTGAACTTCGGCACATAAGGTTCATTGTCTGCGCGTTTACGGTTCTTCCAAACCTTGAGTGGAACCCACATCTTCGCCGTGCTTGGAAGCGATACGTGCGCTATGTCCGAATACCGCGTATCCGCGCTGGTCACGCTCCCAACGTGAACCGCTCCGGGAATGCTTAACACCATCTCCACAAAGTCCAGGCAAGCGCTCGCACAGTTCGGGCCTGTGACCAGCACAAGCTTGCCATCAAAGGGACTGCCATGCTCAGTCAGTTCATCGAGCGGTACATCCATTTGCTCGACGAACGCCTGGCCGAGTGATGCGGCTTCATTCATGCGGGACAGGAGAGTGTCCAGGAGTCTGTAAGTCAGGCTTGCCGGGCCTTCCGCCTGGCTGAACGCAGTCTTGTATGCCTCAAGCGCTTCGCGGGCGGTCGCAGAAACGCGCCAGTACGCCTTGGACTCTACTTGTTCAGATGAGGGTTTCCGCCCTACGGCATCCTTGAATAGCGCCGATAGGATTCGGTAGCCCACCAAAGTTTTTCCGCCGTTATTGCCTCGAATGTCAAGCACCACAGCATCGGCTTCTCCCAGAGCCCGGACCCTGTTCAACAGTCTTTCGAACGATGCAATGTCTTTGCTACTCGACAAGGTGAAATCCGTAGCATGAATCCAGTGGATGCCCTGCCGTGGTTGCTTGATACCTTGGCGTGGCATCGCTGGCCTGGTCATCGCTTGAAACTCCTCCGTGAAGAGCTGCGACTTCAGCAAGAACTGGCGAATTTTCCCTGAGGGGGATCGAACCTCGCAGTGTTTCAACCGCAAAGGTTCCCACAGCGTTTCGTAGTGCGGCTCACTGGTCAGATGCAGCGCAAGACGAGACAGCGAGCCCTCCAGGTCCACGCGTCTATCCACGAACGGAGCGACTTTTTCCACCAGCAAATCGTCAATGCGCTGGCCGTCGCAGGAAAGCAGTTCATCGCCTATTTGGGGCACGTCGACGGGCCAGTCCGAGGCCCGCGCCGCAACGCGGTACTTGCCATTGCGGCGCTGCACGATCCATCCCGCCCAGCGAGGGGACTCACCAACTTGGCCTTCCTTCCATACGACCAGATGTCCATCCCTATAGCCCGCGATGTAGAAGCGTAGCGCCGCCAACGCCTTGCCCTCGGAATTCGCACGGAGGGCGAGCGCCGTCGCTTCGTCGTACCCTTGCTTAAACCACTGTTGAAAGCCGTGATCCGTCGGGTCCAGAACGCCGGGATGTGCCTCCCGGATGATTTCGTGCGCGCGCGTGATGTCTTGAATGGCGCTCTTGCTCCAGTTGATGTCCGTGGACGAGTGTTCCTTCTCTTTGGCACCAAGATTCGTCGCCGTGTCCGCGTGACACGACAAGATCCAAAAAAAGGACGACAGCAGAATCACAAGCGGGCGGACCACTAACAAACTCCTTTCACTGTGGCGGATTCCCGCTCCTTCATAGATGCTGAGCTCACCAGAGACTCRAGAGAGAAGGGTTGATGGGGCGTGACTCTCGCCTTGTTCAGTTTCTCCATGAAAAGGGCAAGTTGCCTGGGATCATTCACCAGTCTCTCAATGACTTTGCCGGCCGCCGCAATCCCTTGAGTCACATCGCATCCAGGTTTTAAGGTTCTTCGCAGTTCTTCGTGTTCGCGAAGGGCATGTTGGCAAAGCCACGAAACAAAGTGCAACACGTTTGCCGTGTACATGCCGATCGCAACGTGGAACGTCTCGCCAATAGGTATGGCATCGTGCCACCAGCCTCGGGGAAGATAGAGCAGGTCGCCCGCCTCCAGGATTCCGTCGAAGACGGGTTCAGCTGGACAATCGGCCTTGTGTTCCTTGCTGGTTTGACCCGGGAGTGGCAATGGAAAAGTTGGCTTATATACCTTCCACCGTTTACGGCCTATGAGTTGGATGGCCATGACGTCGTGTGTATCCCAATGGGGCCCGAAACTGCCCCGTCCGGAAAAGGCCAGGTAACCATTCGCCAGCGTCTCGGCGTTCGAAAATTCGCCGACCTCCGCACACAGATGTCGGACTCGCTCAAGGCGGGCGTCAATACGATTGAGTACGATCGTCGCGCCGCTGGACAGCAAGCCTTGAACCACACTGGTGTTGAGCCGTTTCCCCGCAAGACCTCCGATCGAACAGTCTTCCACATAGCGTGACTCGGAGACCAGGCCATTGTGATGCACCCGGACATGGGGTGGCACGGGATCGATGTAATAGAGCGCTGCGTTGAGGTCAGACCAACTCAAGAGCGAAGGCGCAACCGCGGCTCGTACGACGTACATCTTGCGATCAGCAAAGTCGGAAATAAATTCCTCTTTGGCAATATTGAAATTGATGTGCTTTTTCATGAAATCAGTGCGACAGGAATGAACTTTTCATGGTTGTTGCGCTGGGGAAAACGTTCTGCGGGACAACGCAAGTCGCGAGAATCACCGGTTTCATAGCCTCGCATCCATTGGCCCATGAGTGGCCTGTCGAGCCGAATGCTGCCATCGTCGGTCAGATTTCCAACCGTGTTGTGCGCCTCGGACAGTGCGACCGTACACTTCTGTACACGGCCGTCCGCGCGAATCACGAACGAATTCGGCCGGCTCGCGTAACAGACCTCCCCGACCGTTGTCTTAGACGGCTCGGCGGAAGGCATGTCGCGGTACAACAGGCTTCGCATTTCACCCAGTAGCTTGGCCCGCTCCGCTTTGTTCAACGCCGCGATGCTCGCGCTGTTAGGGCCACCCAGATTTTCAATGGGCTTGAGCAGCACGGAGAACCGCGGGTCGTGGAGGAATTCTTCGCGCAACATTACCGCAAGCGCTTTCACGGATTGTGCGTTCTCTGGTGTCAGGTGCACCCGAAGCAGTACCGATACGCCCAGCTCGCTATCCCGGAGCCTCTTCAGGTTGGTCCAGATCCGATCAAATGTACCCGTGCCGGAGGTCAGCTTTCTGGTTCTGTCGTGTGCATCTCCCATGCCATCCAGGGAAATTTGATAACCCCTCTGCCCCAAGCCGAACAGCTTTTGAACCGTCTGCATGTCCAGCAGATAGCCATTGGTTGTCAAAGCACCGCCAAATCCCACACCGTGGTCCAGACACAGCTTTTGGGCGAACGCACTGAGTTCATAAACAATGTTCTTGGCAGCCAGCGGCTCACCGCCAAACCATTGAAAACTGAGGTATTTGAGGCCTTCCATACGATTGATCATGAATCGCTTCAAGGCTGCCTGCACCCTGGGACTCATCTTCCCGATGGAGAAATCCTCATAACAGTAGGTGCAACGAAAGTTGCACTGTTCCGTCGGCATAAGTGTGAGTTCAAGGCATCTAGGGTCGAGGGTCGACCAGAGCAACTGATTGTTGGTCTGAAACATAATGTCCTGCAACTTTAATCTGACTCATCCATTTATACAGCCGACGGCCAGAGCGTTAAAAAAGTCGGTCGGAGACCGACACTCGAAGTCTGCGGCTAGTGGCTCTGTTTAACCCTCTTCATCGCCGTCCTCTCCACATTTTTTGTTGGGTTGAGGAGGAGGTCGTTCTTGGCAATAGCCGGCATTGGATTTAGGTGGGCAATAGCCAATGTTTATTTGTCCGATGGTAAAGCCTCCGCTTACAAGATCGAGCTCCTCATCTATAATGAGTTCGGTCACTTCGTAGCGGCCGAACTCATCGAATTGCATGTTTTCAATCGCCATGGGTAACGTGGTCGACTTATTCATTGGTTTTCCTTCCATGACCGTCCGTTCTAGGGCGGGACGAGTTCGCCTGCGGAGCAGGACGCTCCGTTATGCGGATTAGAGCCCGCGGAAACAGCGGACAAATCCACTGTCCATTGATAACTACAGATATCTGCTGCTTACACTCGCGACTGGGGCAAGAACCCAGTCAATAAGGCGCCGCTTCTCTTGTTCAATGTCCGCGTCGAGCAGGGTTCCTGGCAACAGATCAATCTGCCGCCCATGGGCTTGGATGCTTTGACTGTCAAGCCTGACGATGATGCGATACATGGCCTCCTTGTCAGGTAGCCCCGACATCGCCGCGACCTCTTCAGACTGCAGGGGACTGCTGGCAACCTCAACGACAGTGCCACGTTGCAGTCCGAATCTTTGATAGGGATAGGGTTGATACCGCAATCGGACTGACTGGCCGACTTGTACGAATCCGAAAGCTTTTGAGGTCGCGAACAAGTGCGCTACCAATGGCACGCCTTCCGGGATAATCACCGCAAGCGTTTGCGTGGAGACGGTCTCTCCAGGTTCTGCATTAATGGCTGTGGCCCTGCCCGTCATCGGTGCCGTGATAGCGAAGACGTCGCGGGATTGCACGTCAGTGGTCTCCTGAGAGAGCATCGCCAGATCCCGACTAATTTCAGCAATCTGAGCTGCCGTCTTGAGAGAGACCTGGTCCAGCTCACTTTTCAATGTTGCGAGGGTTCTTGAAAGCTGGGAGCGCGTTCGCTGCATCGAGAGAAATTGCGCTTGAAGAGCGGCTGCCTGATCTTCCTTCTCCTGCAATGCCACCTGAGATATGTAGTTCGATTTCGCCAGTGTTCTGTGTTTCTCGATAGATAACTCTGATGCGGTCAATCGTTTCGCGTGGAGGTCCAGTTCCTGCTTGTTGTGCCGCAGCTCGTCCATGACGTTCTCAGACTGTGCGCGGAGTCCACGCTCCGCCGTCACACCAAGTTCGTGCGCAGCTTCGCGCTGCCGCATCAGGCTTGCCCGGCGCTCACTGAGCGAAGCCGTACGTAATTCGGAGATCTTCGTATTTTCCTGCTGTCCGACATGCCTTCGTTCATCGGCAAGAACAAAGAGAACGGCACCTTGTTTCACAATTTCCCCCTCGCGAACGTGACGCTCAGAAACAATGCCGCCGGTGGGGGCAAGGATTCTAATCGCACCCCCCTCAGGAACTAGGACGCCGGTAGCAGCAGTACGAGGCCTGTAGCTACCAAAGAATAGGTACAGCAAAATCGCCAGAGACATCGCGGCAGCCAGCCCAACAAGCAGCCAACTATGGCTTGACTGCGCCAAGAGAATCGGCCCGTGTTCCTGTTGGTCGTGCCTTTGCAATACCTCTCGCCGAAAAATACTTCGTCGAGCCTTCTCGTTCATAGAGCCCTCCTTTTTGTTGTGACGACACAAGTGGACTGCCCCGAGAATCGTGGAAAAATCGGGCCAATGCTCGTGTTGAGCACCTTCGCGCGCAACAAACGCTAGAGCCCACGGAGGCGCCCATCCGCTATTGCGAGCATCCAGACGACAAGATTGCTGGGTAGTGCCCTTATTTGTAGAAAAGCAAATAGTCACCAGCCAGCAGAAATTTCCCAAAGTTACTGGCGATTTTTCTGACTCGCGCCGATGAACCCGCCTCGCGCTGTAACGGCAAAAAATGAGGATGAGCTACGCCTCGCTCCGTCAATTGGACCCGGCTGTAGCGAGGGTAGCGGGCGGCTGCGGTGGCTGAGGAATGGGTGTTGGCGGACAGTGGCTCCCAGCGAGTTGCTACCGTTCGTCGGCACCATGCGCCCTCTCCCAGGAAGGGGGGCTTTACTTCTTGCTCAAAGTTGAGAATAATTCGCATTCTCAAGTTGATCAGGCTCGCTTTGCACCTGCGCCAACACTACGCCAGCCAGCCGTTCTGACCCGGTGTCCGCCAGCCAGCGTTTCGTTTTCTTTTGGGGAAAATCCATGAAACGCCGCTGTCTGGCGCGCTTGCGCGCCTCCGTACGAGTCACGCCCATCGCCATCTGCGCCACCCTCGGTGGTCCGGCGCTGGCCGCTGAACCGGCCGTCGATCCGGTCCGCCCGCTGGGCGAGGTGGTGGTCACCGCCACCCGCACCGAGGAACGCGCCGATGCCGTCGCTTCCACCATCACCGTCATCGAGGGCAGCCGCATCGAGCGCGCCCAGCCGGTCGACGAGACCGGCCTGTTTGCCGACGAACCCGATATCGACGTACCGCGCGACCGGCGCCGCTTTGGCGCCGGCAGCATCAATATCCGCGGCATCGAGGCTAACCGCGTGCTGCTGATGGTCGACGGCGTGCGCCTGCCGGACTATTACAACGGCGGCGGCCCCTCCAACCTGTCCAGCGCCACCCGGGACGCGCCCGAGTTCTCCTTCCTCAAGCGGGTCGAGGTGCTGCGCGGGCCGGCCTCCAGCCTGTACGGCTCGGACGCCATCGGCGGCGTGGTCTCGTACGTCACCAAGGATCCCGAGGACCTGATGCGCGGCCGCGCGGTGGGCGGCGAGGCGGGCCTGTCGTGGAACGGCATCGACCGCGGTTTCGGCCAGACCGCCGGCGTGGCGGGCGGCAACGAGACCATCAAGGGCTTGTTCATGTATGCGCACCGCAAGGGGCACGAGGTGGAAAACATGGGCGGCAACGGTTCCACCTCGACCGGCCGCACCAAGCCCAATCCGCAGAACAGCGAGACCAACGCCTGGCTCGGCAAGATCGTGCTCGATCCTGCCGCCGGCCACCGCTTCAGGCTGACCTACGAGCATCGTGACAGCGACACCTTTACCGATATCCTGCGCCTGTCCACCGCGCTGCCGCGCGTGACCGCCGCCAGCGGCACCGAGGACCTGTCGCGCAACCGCGTCAGCCTGGACTACGAGTGGAAGCCGGGCAGCCACGTGATCGACCGCCTCGGCGCCACCGTGTTCTATCAGGAGAGCGAGTCCAACACCGTGACCAACCAGGTGCGCAGCAGGACCAGCTCCGGTTGCTCAGGCTCCACGGCGGGCAGCAGCCTGTGCGACGTGAACCTGCTGTTCGGCTTCCGACAGCAGCAGACCGGCTTCAACCTGCAGGCCGACAAGTCGTTCAACACGGGCTTCGTAGGCCACCGGCTGATCACCGGCGTGGATTTCCTGCGCACGCAGACCAGCGAGATGCGCGATGGCACCGCCTACAACCGCACCACCGGCGTGGTGTCGAAATCGCTGGCCGGCGACAACTTCCCGATCCACGATTTCCCCAAGGGCGAGACCCGCCAGACCGGCATCTTCGTGCAGGATGAACTGCAGTTCGCCGGCGGCCGCTTCACGCTCACGCCCGGCCTGCGCTTCGACCATTACGCGCTCGGGCCGGACGAAGACAAGCTCTACAACAGCGTCGCCGCCAAGCCCGCCATCAGCAAGAGCGATTGGGCGGTCTCGCCCAAGCTGTCCGCGCTGTGGCAAGCCACCGACCGCATCAATGTGTGGGCCCAGTACGTTTTCGGCTACCGCGCGCCGAACTACCAGGAAATCAACGGCAGCTTCCGCAACACCATCCAGGGCTACGGCGCCGCGCCCAATGGCGATCTGAATCCGGAGAAGAGCCGCTCCTTCGAGATCGGTGCGCGCTACACCGACGAGCGCGTGCAGTCCAGCGTCGCGGTATTCGACAACCGCTACAAGGACTTTATCGAACAGGTGGCGCTGAACTGCCCGTCCGACCCCGCCTGTCTCGCCGGCCTGCGAGCCACGTACCAGTACCGCAACCAGAGCAGCGTGCGCATCTACGGCGCCGAGTGGCGCGGCAGCTACCGCTTCCTGCCGCAGTGGCGCGTCGACAGCGCCGTGGCCTATGCGCACGGCAACAACGAACAGACCGGCCAGCCGCTCAACAGCGTCTCGCCGCTGCGCGCCAGCGCCGCACTGACCTGGGAACGCGGCAGCGACAGCCAGGGCCAGGGCGCTAGCCTGCGCTGGCGTGGAGCGCGCCCGGTGACGCGCACCGACGACACGTCCTTCACCTACTTCAAGCCGGGCGGCTATGGTGTGGTCGATCTGCAGGGCTGGTGGCGCTTCAACCGCTACGCCAGCCTGGTGCTGTCGGTGAACAACGTGTTCGACAAGAAATACTGGCTGTGGGGCGATGTGCGCCAGGGCAGCGTGGCCGCCAGCGAGCCGGGCCTGGATTTCTATACGCAGCCCGGGCGTACCTTCGCCGCCAGCGTGAAGCTGTCGTTCTGACCTGAGGCGATTCGACCCGACATGTCCCCACAAAACAAAACCAAGATGCGGCTGATCCGCGCGCTGTGCCTGCTGTGGCTTGCCCTTCTGGCGCTCGGCATGCAGCAGGCGCGGGCCACGCCGAAGATTGCCGTGCTGACCACCTCGCCGGTGCCGGCGGGCAAGTTCGAGCCCCTGCAGGCGATGGCGCGCGCGCACGGCATGACGCTCGATGCGCGCTATCTCGAACGGATGAGCGCGCAGGATGTGGCGCCATTCATCGACGGCGCGGGATTGCTGATCCTCGATGCGCCGCGCGATCACATTGTCACCGAGATGCTGGCGAAGCTGGGGCCGCAATGGACCAATGCGCGCGTGCCGCGCCTGCTGATCGCCACCGACCGCTTCGAGGCGCACGGCCTCGACAATGCGCTGGGTGCGAAGCTGCATGCGTACTATGTCAACGGTGGCCGCGCCAACTTCGACGCCATGATGCGCACGCTGGCCGCGCAGCAGTTCAAGCTGCGCGCGGACGGCGCGATTCCCGCGCCGGTGGTGTTTCCAAAAGCCGCTTACTACCATCCGCGCCTGGCCAGCGTGGTGACCGAATCGCCGGACGAGGCGCTCGGCGCATCCGGCCACGCTGGCACGCCGGTGATCGGCGTCGCCATCCACCAGGCCTATGTCTCCGGCCTGGACAGCGCCTTTATCGACGACCTGATCGCGAGCATCGAAGCGCGTGGCGCGCGCGCGCTCGTCTTCTACAGCCCGGTGATGGATGCGGACGGCGTGCTGCGCATGGCCGCGCCCGGCGGCAAGCGCATTGTCGATGTGCTGGTCAACGGCCAGATCATGCTCAATGCGGCGGGCCGCAAGGCGGAGTTTGAAACGCTAGGCATCCCGGTGCTGCAGGTCATACCCTACCGCAAGGGCGATGCGCAGGACTGGGAGCGCGATCCGCACGGCATCAGCCTCACCGATACACCCTTCTACCTGGTGCAGCCCGAACTGGCCGGCGTCAGCGATCCCATGCTGGCCGCCGCCACTTCGCACAAGGACGGCAGCATCGTCAGCCTGCCGGCGCAGCTCGATGCCGTGGCCGACAAGGCACTGGCGCTCACACGTCTGCAGCGCACGCCCAATGCCGGGAAGCGCGTGGCGATCCTGTTCTACAACTATCCCGCTGGCGAAAAGAACCTGTCGGCATCCTTCCTCAACCTGCCGCGCAGCCTGTCTTCCACCCTGGCCGCGCTGCATGCCGCGGGCTACCGCACCGAGGCCGCCGGCGAACTCGCGCTGCAGCGCGATCTTGGCGCGTTGCTCGCGCCCTTCTACCGCGAAGGCCAGCTCGGCGCGCTGCTCGATGCGGACCGCGCCGCGTGGATGCCGATGGCGCAATACCGCCGCTGGTACGACGCGCAGCCCGCCGCGTTCCGCGCCGAGGTCAGCGCGCGCTGGGGCGAGCCCGAAGCCTCGTCGATGGCGATCAGGCGCAACGGCGTGGCCGGCTTCGCCATCCCGCGCCTGCAGCTCGGCAACGTGGCGCTGATGCCGGTGCCGCCACGCGGCGAGCGCGACGAAGCCGCCGAGAAGGCGCTTTATCACTCCACCAAGACGCCGCTCAACCATTTCTACATGGCGGCCTACCTGTGGGCGCGCGAAGGGCGCGAGGCGCTGGTGCACTACGGCACCCACGGGACGCAGGAATGGACGCCGGGCAAGGAGCGCGGCCTGTCCGTGACCGACCAGCCCTACATGGTGCTCGGCAGCGTGCCCGTGATCTATCCCTACATCGTCGACGACGTCGGCGAGGCGTTGCAGGCCAAGCGCCGGGGCCGCGCCACCATCGTCAGCCACCAGACGCCGCCGTTCAAGCCGGCCGGCCTGCACACCGACCTGTCGGCGCYGCATGATCAGTTGCACAACTACCTGCAGCAGGACAACGGCGCGGTGAAGGACACACTGCGCGAGGACATCCTCAAGCGCAGCGCGCGCATGCATCTGTTCGACGACATGGGCTGGCCGCAGGCGCGTGCGAGCGCGCAGTTCACCGAGTACCTGGATGCGTTGCACACGCACCTGCACGAACTCGCGGGCGCATTGCAGCCTTATGGGCTGCACACGTTCGGCCAGTCGCAGGATCCCGGGCTGCGGTTGTACACGGTGATGGCCATGCTTGGCCAGTCCTGGCTCAAGCGCGTGTTTCCCGATGAGCCCGAGGAACTCTTCGCGCTCGATTACAAGCAGCTGGCGCGGTCGGAACCCTACGCCATGTTGCACCGCTACGTCATCGACGGCGCGCCGTTGACGGGCCTTTCCGACGCCAGGCAGCGTGAAGACATGCGGCGCGCACGCACGCTCTACGCCAGCCTCGATGCCGCGCCTGAGAGCGAAGCCATTCTCACCGCGCTGGCGGGCCGCTACGTGCTGGCCGGCACAGGCGGCGATCCGGTGCGCAATCCCGATGCGCTGCCGACCGGCCGCAACCTGTATGGCTTCGATCCTTCCAAGGTGCCCAGCCGGGAAGCATGGCAGGCCGGACAAGCAGCGGCGCAAGCCATGATTGCCGACTGGCGCAAGCGTCACGGCAAGTGGCCCGCCAAGCTGGCCTTCTCGTTGTGGAGCGTGGAGACCATGCGCCATCAGGGCATGCTCGAAGCGCAGGCGCTGGCGGCCATGGGCATCCGCCCGAAGTGGGACGGCGGTGGCCGCGTGGTCGGGGTGGAAGCGATTCCCGCCGCGGAGCTCAAGCATCCGCGCGTGGACGTGGTGCTGTCCGCCACCGGCCTGTACCGCGATCACTTTCCCAACCTGATCAAGTGGCTGGCCGAAGCGGTCAAGCTGGCCGCCGCGCAACCCGAGCCCGACAACGCGGTGGCCGCGAGCACGCGCGCGGTGCGCGAGCGCCTGGCGCAACTCAAGGCGGCGGAGATGAATCCCGAGCGCATCGAGTCGCTGGCGCTGACGCGCATCTTTGCCAGCGAGTCGGGCAACTACGGCACCGGTCTCAACGACGCTACGCTCGCCAGCGACAGCTTCGGCAGCGGCAAGCAAGCGGACGCCAAGCTCGCCAATCTCTATCTCTCGCGCATGCAGTACGGCTACGGGCCCGACGAAAAAACCTGGGGCGAGAAGCTGCCGCAGCTCAACCTCTACGCCGAGAACCTCAAGGGCGTGGAAGGCGCGCTGCTGGCGCGCAGCTCCAACCTGTATGGCATGCTGACCACCGACGATCCCTTCCAGTATCTCGGCGGCATCGGCCTGGCCGTGCGCCATCTGACGGGCAAGGCGCCGGAGCTGCTGATCTCCAATTTGCGCGATGCGAACAGTGCGCGCACGGAAACGGCGGCTTCCTTCCTCGCCACCGAACTGCGCACGCGCTATTTCCATCCGGGCTGGATCGAAGGCATGAAGGCCGAAGGCTATAGCGGCGCGCTCAACATGCTCGACACCGTCAACAACTTCTGGGGTTGGACCGCGGTCGCGCCGGAGATCGTGCGCGACGACCAGTGGACCGAGTTCGCCGAGGTCTACGTCAAGGACAAGCACAAACTCGGCCTTGATGAATGGTTCGAGAAGCATGCGCCGCAGGCCCAGGCCCAGGTGATCGAGCGCATGCTGGAAGCCGCGCGCAAGGGCTACTGGAAAGCCGACCCCGAGATGCTCAAGACGCTGGCCGACCGCTGGCAGACGCTCTCGCAGCGGCACGATATCCGCAGCGGCAACCGCAGCTTCAACCGCTACGTGCAACAGCAGGCCACGGCCCCCGGCGCGGCGGGCTATGGCACGCAAGCTCCCGCGGCACCGCCGGCGGGCGCACCGAAGGCCGCGGCTGCGCAGGCTGCCCCGCAGCCGCCGCAGCCTGAAGCGAAAACGCAGCCCGAGCCAAAGCCCGCGCCGCCATCGCAATCCGTACCCGTGCAAGGCATGCAACTGGTGGAGCGCAAGCCGCCCGCCGCGGCGCTCGTGCCGGTGCTGTCGTGGCTCGCCGCCGGCATCGCGCTGGCCGGGGCCGTGCTCGGCGGCGCCCTCAGCGCGCGGCGCCGCGCCAGCGCCGCACCACTCTTCCGGAATCCAACAAAACCCTACTGAGGCATCATGACCCCTACCCTGCTTGAAACCCTGATGTACGACGTCGGCCAGTTGTTCCTGTACCCGACGCTTGCCCTGATCGGGCTGCTCTTCCTCTACGCCTTCTGGGCGCTCGGCGAGTTCGCCATGCAAGGCTGGCAGCGCCGCCGCAACACGATCGAAACCGGCCGCGGCTACGTGCTGGTGGCGTATGCGCTGCGCCATCGCGTGAAGGACCCGGACACACTCGACGTGACCGCGCATCGGTTGCTGGAGTGGCCGCGCATCGCCACGCGCGTGGCGCCCATGCTGGGGCTTGTAGCCACCATGATCCCGATGGGGCCGGCGTTGAAAGGCTTGTCGGGCGGCAACCTCGCCAACGTGGGCGAGAACCTCACCATCGCTTTCTCTGCCGTGATCCTCGCGCTGATCGCCGCCAGCATCACGTTCTGGGTGGTCAATGTGCGGCGCCGCTGGCTGGCCGAGGAACTGGTGTGGCTGGGCAAGCACCAGCCGCAGTGGGAGGTCGACGCATGAAGTTCCTGGAAGAAAGCGAAGCCGACGATCCCATCCTGTCGGTGGTCAACCTGATCGACGTGTTCCTGGTGGTGATCGCCGCATTGCTGGTGGCGATCGCGCAGAACCCGATGAACCCGTTCACGCATGCGGACGTCACCGTCATCACCAATCCCGGCAAGCCGAATATGGAGATCGTCTCAAAGCAGGGCGAGAAGGTCGTGCGCTACCAGGCGAGCGGACAAGTCGGCAGCGGGGATGGCACCAAGGCCGGCGTTGCCTATCGGCTGAAGGACGGCTCGATGGTCTATGTGCCGGAAGCGGCAACTGGGCAATAATAGGCAGGTCCGCGGCATGCCCGCGGACCATAGGCAAAAAACCGCAGAAACCAGGATTACCGCCGCCATGCAGACTCGCTCACGCCTTGCCATTGCCCGCGCCGCCGGCGTGGCGCTCGCCGCCGCTTTGCTTGCCGCGCTCGCCGGCTGCGCGGGTACGCCACCGGCCGCCGTGGCTGGCGACGTCGCGCACCAGTTCACCGGTAAGACCTACGTGCTGCTGGGCGAGGTCCACGACAACGCCGATGGCCAGAAGCGGCGCTTGCTTGCCTTGTCGAGCGCGCTCGAAGCGGGTTGGCGCCCGGCCATCGCAATGGAGCAGTTCGACCGCGAACGCCAGCCCGATATCGACCGCGCCCGCCGCGAGCGCCCTGGTGACGCGGCGTATGTGGTGGCGCAGGCGGGCGGCAAGAACTGGCAGTGGGAGCTTTACACGCCGGTGGTGGCCCTGGCCTTGCGCTATGACCTGCCGCTGGTGGCGGCCAACCTGTCGCGGGCGGATGCGGGGCGCATCGTGCGCGGCGGGCTCGATGGCGTATTCGATGCAGCCGAGCGCAAGCGCCTCGGCCTTGCCGCGCCCTTGCCCCAAGACATCGTGACGGAACAGACCGCGGTGCTCGACCGCGGCCATTGCGGCAATTTCCCCAAGGCCATGCTGCCGGGCATGCTCGATGCCCAGGCCGCGCGCGATGCGGTGATGGCGGCCGCGATGCGCGAATACGCCGAACGCGGCGCGGTGCTGATCGCCGGCAACGGCCATGTGCGGCGCGACGTGGGCGCGCCGCGCTGGCTCGCCGCCGAGCCGGGCAGTATCTACAGCGTGGGCTACCTGGAGCAGGCCAGCGGCCAGGAGGCCGGCGCCTACGACCGCGTGGTGCTGGTGCCCGCGCACAAGCGGGCCGATCCCTGCGCTGGCGCCAAGCCGGCGACGGGAGCCGCGCCGGCTTGAGTCCGGGGGCCGCTTAGCCGAACAGTTCCTCGGCCACGGTCGGATGCAACTGCACCGTGGTCTGCAGGTGCGACAGCCTCACTCCCAGCCGCAGCGCCACGGCGAACGCCTGCACGATTTCCGGCGCGGCGTTGTCCATCATGTGCGCGCCCAGCACGCGGCCGCTGCGCGTATTCACCACCAGCTTGACCATGGACGCCTGCTCGCTGCCGGCGAAGCGGTTCTCCAGCGAGACGAAGCGGCGCACCACGGTGTGGATGCGCTCCGGCTTGCCCGCCTCCTCAATGGCGGCCTGCTCGCTCAGGCCCACGCTGCCGATGGCCGGCTCGCAGAACACCGCGGTAGGCACCAGGTCGAAATCCGATCGGTCGCCGCGGCGGCCGAACAGGCGGTCCGCCAGCCAGCGGCCCTGCGCGCTGGCCACCGGTGTCAGGTGCGGGCCGTCGATGGTATCGCCGATGGCGTGGATCGCGCGGACCTTGGTGCGGAACGAGCGGTCCACCTGGATGCCGCCCTGTTCGGCTTTCTGCACGCCAAGCGCCTCCAGGCCGAGCCCGTCCCAATGCGGGTCGCGCCCGATGGCAGCCAGCGCTGCCTGCGCGCGCACGGTCTGGATGCGGTCCCTGCCGCCGGCGCCAGTGTTGCCAGTGTTGCCATTGCCGCCATTGCCATGCTGCCGGTAGCACACATCGATGGCACCGTTGGCCTGGTTCAGCAGCGTTACCTCGGTATTGAAATGCAGCCGCACGCCCTTGGCGGCGAGCGCCTCGGCCAGTGCCTCGGCAACTTCATGGTCGAAGCGCGGCAGCAGGCGTTCCCCGCGCACCAGCATCTCCACCTTGACGCCGTAGCGCGACAGGATCGAGGCCTGTTCCACCGCCACGTAGCCGCCTCCGATCACCACCAGCGAAGCCGGCAGGCTTTGCCAGGTGAAGATGTCGTCGGAGGTGCAGGCGAGTTCGCCGCCTGGCACCGGCAAGGCACGCGGCCGCGCGCCGGTGGCGATCAGGATGCGTTTCGCCTGGATGACCTCCGCGCCCACCTGTACCTGGTCCGGCGCGATCACCGTGGCATCGCCGCGCAGCAGTTCCACGCCGGCTTCCTGCAGGTGGTGCGTATAGGCCACGTGCAGCCGCGCCATCTCCGCATTGACACGCACGATGGCATCGCTCCAGTCCTCCTTGCCGCCGGTGTGCGACAGGCAGCCCGACAGGACGGCGGCCAGGCTGGCGCCATATGAGAGCATTTTCTTGGGGACGCAGCCGCGATTGATGCAGGTGCCGCCGATGGCATCCCGCTCCACCAGCACCACGCGCGCGCCGTGCGAGGCCGCGCGCCGCGAAGCCGCCACTCCGCCCGAGCCTGCGCCGATTACCACGAAGTCCGCTTCGCGCTGCGCGCCGGCGCGGCGCTTGCCGCGGCGGGGAACGTGCTCCACCACTTGCTCGGATGTCGCCCTGCGCGCGCTGCGGCGCTCGGTCGTGGGTCTTGCCTGGCGTTTCGTCATCAATGCCTCCTGTTGCGGCGCGAAGGCCGCATTGCACATCGTGATGACGGAGCCGCTAGGGCGGCCGTCGCGCTGGTTGAACGCTACGCGGCGGTGCCAAGCTCCGTCTTCAGGACAGACGGCCATTCGCGCAGAAAGGTCTCCCCATCGCGCTGGCCGAGATCGTAGGCACCGGTCATCGCGCCGGGCTGGGTGTAGTCCCAGCTCGAGATCGGTACCCGTTGCGAAGGTTGCAGGTAGAGCCGGCGCTGCGCGCCGTGTTGCAGAACAAAGCGCCGTGGACGCGGATAGAGCCGCGTCACCAGCACCAGTACGTCGCCGGGCGTTGCGTCGAGCGCGTCGACCGGCACGTTGTCGACCATGCCGCCATCGAGCACGGGCCGGCCGTCGCGCCGGAGCACCGGCGTGAAGGGTGGCGTCGAGGAAGATTGCAGCAACAGGTCGGCCAGTTGCTCGGGCGAGCCGCAGTCCTGCGCGCGCACGAACTCCGGATGGAAGCCCAGCTTGCGGCCCAGCCGCGGGTGCAGCGTCTTGAGCCAGTGCTTCTCGATGTTGTAGGCCACCAGGCCAGCCATGACCGCCAGCCGCGGACCGCTCCAGCGCGGGATATGGGCCACGCCGATGCGGATTTCCGGCGCCGCCTGCAAGCGCGCCAGGCGGCCCTCGCCGAAGATGCTCAGCAGGGCGGTGCGGTAGATGCCGTAGTGCGGGAACACGCGCTGCCTGTTCAGCAGGTTGCCCCAGTAGGCATTGCGCCGGTTGCCGGCAAGCACCTCGCGGTAGTACGCCATCACCTCGCGGGAATCGTGCGTGTAGACCATGCAGGCCGTGGCGGCGCCGGCGGAAATTCCCGTGATCACGCGCGGGCGCAGGCCCAGCTCGGGCGCCACCCTATCCCACCAGCCCGCCTGCCACCAGCAGCGGTTGCCGCCGCCGGCGAACACCACCTGGTCGAACGGAGAGGCTGCCGCGGCGGGCTGGACGGAAGCAGGAACTACGCTGCGGGGCTCATACATGGATTGCATGCAATTCAGTGATGGCGCCGCTCACAGCAGCGCATAAGTGGTGGTGGCCTGCACGGCCAGCTTGCCGTCGGTGCCGGTCAGCTCGATTTCGCCGAACACCACGGTCTTGCCCAGGCGCAGCACGTTGGCGCGCACCAGCACGTCGCCGTCGATCACCGGGCGCATGAAGTTGGTTGTCAGCGTGACGGTGGTCATGGGGCGGAAGCCGCCCGCCGCGCTGGCGACCGCCACGATCATGGCGGTATCGGCGGCGGCCATCAGCACCTGGCCGCACACCACGCCACCCGCATGGCGAAACGATTCGTCGAAAGGCAGGCGCAGTGTTACGCCCTGCGCATCAACGGCTTCGGCACGCAGGCCGAGTTGGCGCACCCACGGCGCCAGTACGCGTTGCAAGATGCCGTCGATATCGGCAAGCGTCAGGCTGGATTCCGGCTTGGGTCTTGGCATTGACTCTGGCATGGCACTCCCGTTTGTCTGGGGTGGGGCCGGGCCAGGTTGCTATTCCGTCTCCTCCGGCGCGGCGCGATGTTTGAGCCAATGATACAGGGGGCCGGTGCACAGCACCACGAACGCCATCCGGATCACGTGGAAGGCCGTCACCAGCGGCACGCCCAGTTCCAGCACCTTGGCGGTGATGCACATCTCCGCGATGCCGCCGGGCGTGGTGCCGAGAATGGCGGTGGCTGGATGCACGCCAGACAGCGCCGACAAGGCCCAGCCGAACAGCGCGGAGAGCACCAGTGCGACCAGCGTGTACAGCGCCACGCCGGTGAGAAAGCGCGGCGCCGTGTGGAGGAAGTCGCGCGAGAAGCGCGCCCCCAGCGAGACGCCGATCAGCAACTGGCCGGCGCGGCTCATCCAGGTGGGGATGGCCGACAGTTCCACGCCCGAGGCGGTCAGCACCGCTGCCGCCAGCAGCGTGCCGATCACGAAGGGATTGGGCAGGTTGAAGCGCTTGAGCACCAGCGCTGCGCTGACGGTGATCGCGATCAGCCCGAGCAGCCCCAGGTAGTCCACCGTGCGCGGACCGGGGATATAGGGATCGAGCCCATGGATGCCGCCGTACTGGAACAGCGCGGGCACCGCCACCACCACCATTAGCACGCGCAGCGAATGCGCGGCGGCCACCTGGTCGATGCGCGCGCCGTTGCGCTCGGCCAGGTTTGCCATCTCCGAGGCGCCGCCGATGGCGGTGGAGAAGTACGCCGTCTTGAACGCCACGCCCGTGCTCCTGCGCAGCAGGAACGCGCCCCCGCAGCCGAGCACCAGCGCGAACAGCGAACCCGCCACGATATACGGCAGGAAATCCAGCAGACGTTCCACCACGTCGGACGTGAAGTACAGCCCGAGCGAAGTCCCGATGGCCCACTGCCCGGCATTGCGCGCCTGCGTGGGCGCGCGCAGGTCGGCGCCGCGCATGCGCGCGGTGGCCACCGCCAGCAACGGCCCGATCATCCATGGCAGGGGCGTGTGAAGCAGCGTGCAGAGCAGCGCGGCGGCCAGGCCGAGCAGCAGCGTCAGCAGGACCGGACGCCAGCGGTGAAGAAGAGAAGGCATGTCGCAGCGGCCTGGCGCGCGGGCGCCGGCGCGGTGTTCTTGTGATGAAGCGGAATGTAGGGACAACAGCGCCGATGCGATGGCCTGCCACGGCGCCACAAACGAAAAGGCCCGGCACCCTGGAGTGCCGGGCCTTGCCCGCATTTTGCGCCAATCAACCGGTGGCGTCAGCCACTTTGCCGCGCGCCGAGCGCCGGGACAGCCAGCCCAGGATGCGCGGGATCAGCACCACCGCCACCGTCATGGCCAGGATGGTGGCCGAGATCGGCTGGGTCACGAAGATCGACCAGTCGCCCTGGCTGATCGACAATGCATTGCGCAACTGCTTCTCCGCGATCGGTCCCAGGATCATGCCCACGATCACCGGCGCGGTGGGGAAGTCGAAGCGGCGCATGGCCATGCCCAGCACGCCGATCACAAACAGCAGCAGCAGGTCGAACCACGACTGGCGGATGCCGTAGGCGCCCAGGCCCGCGAAGATCAGGATGCCGCCGTACAGCAGCGGCGTGGGAATGCGCAGCATGCGCACCCACAGGCCGATGGCCGGCAGGTTCAGCACCAGCAGCATCACGTTGCCGATGTAGAGCGAAGCCAGCAGGCCCCACACCAGGTCGCCCGAGGTCTGGAACAGCATCGGGCCCGGCTGCAGGTTGTAGTTCTGGAACGCCGCCAGCAGGATCGCGGTGGTGTTCGAGGTCGGGATGCCCAGCGTGAGCAGCGGTGCCAGCGTGGCAGTCACCGCGGCGTTGTTGGCGGCCTCGGGGCCGGCCACGCCTTCGATCGCGCCTACCGTGCCGAACTCGCCCTTGTGCTTGGACAGCTTTTTCTCGGTGGCGTACGACAGGAAGGTCGGGATCTCAGCGCCGCCAGCCGGGATCAGGCCGAACGGGAAGCCGATGATGGTGCCGCGGATCCATGCCGGCACCGAGCGCTTCCAATCCGATTTGGTCATCATGATCGAGCTGAGCCTGTTGAAGCTGCCGTCCGGCTGCGGGAAGAAGGCATTGAACAGCGCCTCGCCCACCGCGAACAGGCCCACCGCGACCACCACGATATCGATGCCATCGTACAGTTCCTGCACGTTCATCGAGTAACGGGTCTGGCCCGACAGCGAATCCATGCCGATCAGGCCGATGCCCAGGCCAAGGAACAGGCTGGTCATGCCGCGCAGCAACGACGAACCCAGCACCGCCGACACCGTGGTGAAGGCCAGCAGCATGATCATGAAGTATTCGCCGGGACCGAACTGCAGCGCCACGTCGGCCGCCACCGGCGCGAACATCGACAGCAGCACCGTGCCGATCGTGCCCGCCACGAAGGAGCCGATGGCCGCGGTGGCCAGCGCCGGGCCGGCGCGGCCGCTCTTGGCCATCAGGTTGCCTTCCATCGCCGTGACCATGGTCGACGACTCGCCCGGCGTGTTCATCAGGATGGAGGTGGTGGAGCCGCCGTACATGGCGCCGTAGTAGATGCCGGCGAACATGATCAGCGCCGCGGTGGGTTCCACCTTGGCGGTCAGCGGCAGCAGCATCGCCACGGTCAGTGCCGGGCCGATGCCCGGCAGCACGCCGATGGCGGTGCCCAGGAAGCAGCCGACCAGGGCCCACATCAGGTTGATTGGCGTGATGGCGATGGCAAAGCCATGCATCAGCAGGTTGAGAGTATCCATGGATCAGCTCCGGTCAGAACCCGGCGACGGGCAGCAGCGGCAAATTGATGCCGAGCAGGAATTCAAACAGTGCCCACATCGGCAACGTAATGCACAGGCCAATCAGGCCATCGCGCAGGAAGCGCTTGCTGCCATAGCCGCGTGCCACGCAGATCATCAGCAGGGTCGACGCCAGCACGAATCCAAGCGTGCCGATCAGCGCCATATTGGCCACCAGCCCGGCAGCCACCCACAGGAAGCCACGGAAGTTATGCGGTGCGGAGGGCAGCTCGGCGTCTTCCTCGGGCATATTGCGAAAGCCGCCGCGAATGCCCTGCCAGGTCAGCGCCGCGCCGCACACGGCCAGGCCGATGGCGACCAGCGTCGGCATGAAGCGCGGCGACAGGCCGGCATAGCCTTCGTCGCCGGAGATGCCAGACAGGCCGACGAAATAGAAAACGGAGAGCAGCAATACGGCTATGCCGATCGCCAGGTGCGAGGGTTTCATGATGTGAAGTGGCTCCTTCATGCGGCGCCTGCGGTCGTGTTGGCCGACCCTTGGCTTGCCGCGGTTTGTCGTCCCCGCTTAAGGCGGGGGCCCGGCGATTTGTAGTTTGGTCTTTTGGGTATCGCAGGTGGACACCGGACCCCCGCCAGCTGCATGCGCACCGGGCGTTATGGTGCGCCGCAGGCAGGGCCGACAGGTAAAACGTTCGAACAGTGAAGCGGTGAAGCGGTGAAGCAATGAAGCGGTAAGACCGGGCTGCTTACTTCGCCACGCCCAGTTCACGCAGCGTGCCACCCAGGCGGGCCGACTCGCTGTCCACGAACTTGCCGAACTCGTCGCCGGTCAGCAGGAACGGGGTCCAGTCGTTCTTGGCCAGGGTTTCCTTCCACAGCGGCGTCTCGGTTGCCTTCACCACCGCATCCACCAGCGCCTTGCGTTGCTCGGCGGTGATGCCGGGCGCGCCGTACACGCCGCGCCAGTTGTAGATCTCCACATTGATGCCCTGCTCTTTCAGGGTCGGGATATCGGCGGTGCGCTCCTTGGAGGTCACGGCCAGCGCGCGCATCTTGCCGCTCTTGATAAAGGGCAGGAACTCGGACACGCCGGCAATGCCGACCGTCACGTGGCCGCCCAGGATCGAGGCCGAGGCTTCGCCGCCGCCCTGGAACGGCACGTAGTTGATCTTCTTCGGATCCACGCCGCTTTCCTTGGCCACCAGCCCCGCGAGGATGTGGTCGATCGAACCCTTGGAGCCGCCGCCCCAGCTGACGCTGCCCGGGTTGGCCTTGAGCTGCGTGGTGAGGTCCTTGATGGACTTCAGCGGCGAGCTGGCCGGCACCGTGATCACCATGGTGTCGGCGAACAGGCGAGCGATCGGGGTTGCGTTCTTCAGCGTGACCGGCGGCTTGTTGGTTTCGATCGCGCCCACCATCACCGCGCCGGTGACGATCATCGCGTTCGGGTTGCCCTTGTCGGTATTGACGAACTGCGTCAGGCCGATGGTGCCGCCCGCGCCGCCCTTGTTGTCGTAGGAGGCCGTCTTGGCCACGCCGGCGGCAACGAGCGCCGCGCCCAGCGAGCGGCCGGTCTGGTCGAAGCCGCCGCCCGGGTTGGCGCCGATCATGAACTTCACGCTGTCGAGCGCGAACGCGGGCGCGGCAGCCACGCTGGCGGTGATCGCGGCCGAAGCCATGACGACGTGGGCAAAGCGATGAATCGAACGACGCATTACGGTCTCCTGTTCTTTTTCAGAGGATTGCCGGTGAACGGTTGCCGGCGATGCTGGCGAGGACCGACCCGGAGGTGTCCGGCTGGCGGTGAAGCTGGCTGTCGGGGGCGGGAGAGTCGTGCGGTGCGCCGGCGCTGCCTGCGTTGGGCGGCCGGCTTGGCGTTGTCTCCTGTCCCCGGCAGCGCTTGCATGCCGGACTTGTTCTTTGGTTTTCTGACTTGGTCTGGCCCGTACGGCGACCATGGCGCGATTCTAGGGGGTGGAAACTGTCAAAAGGCTGTCAATTTGTCAGGGAATGGGGTGGGGTTTACGTGGGGGTGGATGTATGGACATTTGGTTCTTTTGGACTTTCTGGTCTTTCTGGCGCCGTCTCACTCCCCGATCGGCAGCGCCAGCACCGCCCGAACCCCTTTGCCCTGCACCGCGACTCCCAGCTCCACCGTGCCACCGAACCGCGCGGCCATCTCGCGGGAAATCGCCAGCCCCAGGCCGGAGCCCGGTTCGACATTCCCGACCCGCCGGTAGAACCGCGCAAATACCTTTTCGCGCTCCTCGACGGGAATGCCCGGCCCATCGTCCTCCACCACCAGGCAGGCGCTATCCGCGAAACGCGCGGCGGAAAGCGTGATCCTGCTGCCGCGCGGCGAATACTGGATCGCGTTGTGGACAAGATTGGCAAATGCCTCGCGCAGCAGCGCGGCATCGGCCCGTACCGGCAGCACCAGCCCCTGCGGCCGCTCCCAGCCAAAGTCCTGCTGCTTGCCGCGCGCCAGCGGCAAGTAGTCCAGCGCCACCTGCTCTGCCACGGCCACGGCATCGATCAGGTCCGGCGGCTCGGCGTCGCCAGGTGTGTCGCTGCCCGGGTGTTGCCGTACGCGCGCCAGCGCCAGCAGCTGGTTGGTCAGGCGCGCGGCCTGCTCCAGCTGCGTGACGATGCCGCCTACCGCCTCCCCGGCGGCATCCCGCGCGTGAGCGGGATCGGCGCCGGCGGAAAGCTGGCGCTGGGCAAACTCGGCTTGCGTCTTGAGGATGGCCAGCGGCGTGCGCAACTGGTGGGCCGCGTCGGCAATGAACTGCGCCTGGGCCTGCGTCATCGCGTCGGAGCGCGAGACATGCAGGTTGACGGCGTCCACCAGGGGGCGGACTTCCATCGGCACGTGGTCGAAGGCCAGCGGCGTCAGGTCGCCGGCGGAACGTGCCTGCACATCGTCGCGCACGCGTGCCAGCGGGCGCAGCACATAGGTGATGCCGGCCACGAGGATGCCGGCGCTGACCAGGATCAGCAGCACGCCGCGCGCCAGCGCGCCGCGCCACACGGTGGCGATGAGTTCGAAGCGCGGCTCGGCGGTTTCCGCCACCTGCACGATGACGCGCATATGCGCGTTGGGCCGGTACACCGGATGCGCAAGCACGGCAATGCGCACCGGATCGCCGCGATAGTCGGCATCGTAGAAATGCGGCTGGTTGCTGGCGATCCCACCCTTGGGCAGCGGCAGGTCATCGTAGCCGGTGACGGTTTCGATCCGGCCATTGCGTTCCAGCGATACGCGGTAGAAGACGTGGGTCTGGGCCGCGGTCTCGAACATCTCCATGGCGGCGTCCGGCAGTGCTATCTGCACGCTTTCGCCGGCCATGCCGATGGCGTTGTCGATGGCGCGCACGGAGCCGTAGAGCGAGCGGTCGTAGGCGGCGTTGGCGGCGTCGCGCAGCGTGCCGTAGGTCAGCCAGGTGTCGAGCGCCATCATTGCCGCCAGCGCGGGCACCAGCAGCAACAGCAACTGGCGGCGCAGGCTGCCCTGCAGCCAGCGCCGCAGCCAGTGCCGTGGCAGGCGGCGCAGCATCAGGGCTGACCTTCCGGTTCCAGCAGGTAGCCGAAGCCGCGCAGCGTGACGATGGTCACGCCGTGGCCGGAGAGCTTCTTGCGCAGCCGGTACACCAGCACTTCGATGGCGTCCGGGCTGACGTCGGCATCGAGTGAGAACACCTTGTCGAGCAGCTGCGCCTTGGTGAGCGGCTGGCCGCTCTTGGCCAGCAGCGCGCCCAGCAAGGTCGACTCGCGCGGCGTCAGCGCCAGCGGCGCGCCGGCCAGCGTGAAGCTGCGGGTCTCGCCGTCGAATACCAGCGTGCCGCATTGCAGGCGCGGGTGGGCTCGCCCCCGGCTGCGCCGGATCAGCGCCAGGATGCGGGCTTCGAGTTCGGCAATGGCGAAGGGCTTGGGCAGGTAGTCGTCGGCGCCGAGGTTGAGGCCGCGCACGCGCTCGTCGAGCGTGTCCTGCGCGGTCAGGATCAGCACCGGCGTTCGGTCGTCGCGCCCACGCATGGACTTGAGCACGGCCAGGCCGTCCTTGCCGGGCAGGCGGAGATCCAGCACCACCACATCGTATTCCTCGGCCATCAGCCGCGCCTCGGCCTGCAGGCCGTCGGCCACGTGCTCGATCACGAAGCCGCCCTGCTCCAGTGCGCGCGCCACCCAGCGCGCCAGTTCAATCTCGTCTTCCACCAGCAACAAGCGCACGGCGGTCCTCCCCTGCTCGATAGGCGTCCGTTTCAACAAATACGTTTCGCGGCGCTGCCAAGCCTGGCAACGCCGCGCCCGCCGCGGGGACACGCCGCGGGCGCCTATAATACCTCCGCCCCGGGCCGCGCGCGGCGAGCGTGCCATGGCCCTTTCCAGCCACCGATGTCAGCACCGATGGTTCCTGCCTTGCGCAAGCTGCCCCCTTTCCTGTCCCCGTACCTGTCCCCTCACCTGTCCCAGCTGCCCGTACAGCCGCCGGCTTCGCCTTCGCTCCCGGCGGCGTCCGCTGTCGCCGGTATGCCGGCAAGCTGGAAGCGGCGCCGCGTGCTGGCCGGCGCCGCCGCGCTGGGTGCCGGGCTAAGCGGCGGCGCGCGCGCCCAGGCCGGCCCGCCGGTGCCGGCCGGCTACCCGGCGGGCTATGCCGAGATCATTGCGCGGGCGCTGCAAGAGGGCATGGTCAATGTGCATGCTTCCACCGACGTGGAGATCGCGCGGCCGCTGGTGGCAGCGTTCGAGGCGCGTTACCCCGGCCTCAAGGTGCGCTACCAGGATCTGAATACGCTGGAGCTGAACGATCGTTTCCTGACGGAGAGCGCGCGCCTGGGCGCGGGGCAGGCGGCCGGACCGGACTATGCCGACGTGCTGTGGAGCACGGCGATGGACCTGCAGATCAAGCTGGTCAACGATGGCCATGCCCTGCGCTACGCCTCGCCGGAGCGCGCCGGCCTGCCGGCCTGGGCGGCATGGCGCGACGAAGCCTGGGGCACTACCTTCGAGCCCGCCGTGATCGTCTACAACCGCCGCCATTTCGCCGGCATGCAAGTGCCGAAAAGCCGCACCGGCCTGGCGCGCCTGCTGCAGGAGAACACGCCGCGCTGGCGCCAGCGGGTAGTGACCTACGATGTGGAAAAGTCAGGAGTGGGTTATCTGCTGGCGCAGCAGGACGCACGCATGGGCGACGAGTTCTGGTATCTGGCCCAGGCCCTGGGCCGCTGCGGCGTGCAGTTGTCGGCATCGACCGCGAGCATGATCGAGCGCATCGCTTCCGGTGAATTCGTGATGGGTTACAACCTGCTCGGCTCCTACGCGCTCTCGCTGATGGAGCGCGGCGCCGAAATCGATGTGATTGCCCCGCGTGACTACACGCTGGTCATGTCGCGCGTGGCGTTTGTCGCGCGCCGCGCGCCGCATCCCAACGCGGCGCGGCTATGGCTGGATTTCCTGCTCTCGCGCGCTGGCCAGACCCTGCTCGGGCAGACTGCCTCGCAGCTCTACACGATCCGTACCGATACCGACAGCGAGCACACCGCCGCGGCGCTGGCCGAGCGGCTGGGCTACGCGCTCAAGCCGATCAGCGTGGGCCCCGGCCTGCTGGCGGCGCAGGATACGCTGCGCAAACGGACCTTCCTGGCGCGCTGGCGCGACGCCGTGCGCGGCTGAGCGGCCGCTTGCGATGGCCGCTTACGATTTCCGGGCTAGCTTCTGCGCGCTCAGAGCGGTCTGCGCTTTCTGTGCTTCCTGGCACATTGAGTCCACTTCCGCCTTGAGCTCCGGGACAGGGCGCGGCACATAGCCTTTGCGCAGGGCCGGCGACAGCCTGAGGGTGTCGATGAAGGCGTCGGACACGCGCTCGGCATTGGTCTCGAGATCGAAATCGTCGGGCGCGAACAGCCAGTGCGACAGCATGCCGCCGATGGAGGCGTGGAACACATTGACGGCCAGGTCCAGGTCCAGGTCGGCCGGCAACTGCCCGCGCTCCACGGCCATGCGCAGATGCTCCCGCATCTTCACCGTGCCTTCCTGGTGCGACTGGCGCTGCCGCTCGAAGATGGCGCCGTTGTCCTCCACCATTTCGCACTTGTGGAACACGATCTCGAACACGCGCCGCCATTGCGGGTTTTCCACGGTCTGGCGCAGCACAAAGGCGCAGATGTCGCGAATGCTGCCCAGCGGGTCTTCCTGGCTCGCAATGCGTTCCGGCTCGCACAGTGCTTCGAGCGGCAGGTGGACGCGGTCGGACATGGCGGCGAAAACGTCGCTCTTGTTCTTGAAATGCCAGTAGATGGCGCCGCGCGTCACGCCGGCTGCTTCGGCGATATCGGCTAGCGAGGGACGGGCAACGCCGCGGGCGTGAAAGACGGCCTCGGCCGCGTCGAGAATGCGATGGCGTGTTTCAAGCGCCTCTTCCTTGGTGCGTCTGACCATGATGTTCTCTGATGCCGGCCACGAAGGACCGGTCTGGTTCTGTCTCCCTGAATGCAGGGGTGGGGTCCGCCTGTGCACGTGCGCGCCGTGCCGGTACATGAGGACCGGTGTGCGGGGTGCTTATCGCCGCATTGCAACAAGTTCTTACATACATGCTTGAATGTATATATAATACGCGTTCGCCTGACTTTCGGCCAGTCTATCGGCCGAACGGCACCGCAGCGCCCTCCTTCATTTCGCGGTGCCATGTCGGCATGTCGTTACTAATTGGCAACCGTTCGTCGCAAGCGTCACGCCAGCGTTGCCAATTGTGGCTAGCATCAAACTTTTTGCCCGCTTTCCGGCGCTTTGCAGGACGGCGGGCCGCGCCGTATCCGGACACGACACCGGGAACTCATGCGGCCGATCTCAAATTGCCATCATGGGGTTATCGATGAGGAAGTCCCAACGTATCACTTGCGTTGCCGCCGCTGTTCTGTCGGCGCTCGCGCTCTCCGCCTGTGGCGACAAGAAGCCGCAGGGCGGCGCCATGCCGCCGCCGGAAGTGGGTGTCGTCACCGTCACGCCCACCACCGTTTCCGTCATCAACGAACTGCCTGGCCGCCTGGAAGGCGTGCGTACCGCCGAAGTGCGGGCGCGGGTCGCAGGTATCGTGCTGTCCCGCAACTATAGCGAGGGCGGCGAGGTGAAGGCTGGCCAGCTGCTGTTCAAGATCGACCCTGCGCCCTACCAGGCCCAACTCGAGTCGGCCAAGGCCAGCCTTGCCCGTGCCGAGGCCAATGCCGTGGCGGCGCGCCAGAAGGCCGAGCGCTACAAGCCACTGGTCGCCGTCAATGCGGTGAGCAAGCAGGAATATGACGAAGCCGTGGCCGCCGCCGGCCAGGCCACCGCCGACATCGCCTCGGCCAAGGCCGCCGTCTCCACCGCCCAGATCAATCTCGGCTACACGGCCGTGACCGCGCCCATCAGTGGCCGCGTGGGCCGTGCGCTGGTGACCGAAGGCGCGCTGGTAGGCAGCGGCGAAGCCACCAAGCTGACCACGGTCGAGCAAGTGGACCCGATCTGGGTCACCTTCACCCAGCCCGCCAGCGAAGTGATGAAGCTGCGCCGCTCCATCGAGAGCGGCCAGGTCAAGGGCGTCGACGGCGGCGCGCGCGTCCATCTGTTTATCGAGGATGGCCGCGAGTACGCGCAAACCGGCAAGCTGCTGTTCTCGGACATGACGGTCGACCCGACCACCGGCGCCATCACGCTGCGCGCGCAATTCCCCAATCCCAAGCGGGAACTGCTGTCGGGCACCTTCGTGCGCGTCAAGATCGAGCAGGGCGTGGACGAGAACGCGCTGACCGTGCCGCAGCGCGCGCTGATCCGCACCGGCCAGGGCGCATCGGTGCTGGTGGTCGGCGGCGACGGCAACGTGGCTTCGGTGCCGGTCAAGGCACCCCAGGCGATCGGCGAGAACTGGATCGTCACCGAAGGCCTCAAGGGTGGCGAGAAGGTGATCGTCGAGGGCTTGCAGAAGGTCAAGGTCGGCGCGCCCGCCAAGGCGGTGCCGTTTGTCTCGAAGACCGCCGCCGCTTCGGCGCCTGCCGCGCAGCCTGCCGCCGGCGGCGCTTCTGCTCCAGCCGCGGTGACCGCTGACAAGACCGACGCCAAGCAGGGCTAATCACAGCGCAAAACGAAGGGAGCCAGTTTTATGGCCAAGTTTTTTATTGACCGGCCGGTGTTCGCGTGGGTGCTCGCGCTGATCATCGTGCTGGGGGGCCTGCTGTCGGTCGTGCAACTGCCGATCGCCCAGTACCCCAACATCGCGCCGCCGACGATCTCGGTGACGGCGACCTATCCGGGCGCATCCGCCAAGACGCTTGAAGACTCGGTCACTTCGGTGATCGAGCAAGAGCTCAACGGCATTCCCGGGTTGCTTTACTACAACTCCACCAGCGAAGCCACCGGCCTGTCGACGATCACGATCGCCTTCCAGCCGGGCTCCAACATCGACCTGAACTCGGTCGAGGTGCAGAACCGCCTCAAGCGCGTGGAAGCGCGCCTGCCGGCGGAGGTGCGCCAGCAGGGCGTGCGCGTGGACAAGGCCGGGAACAACTACATGATGTTCCTGACGGTCTCGTCCAAGTCCGGGCAGGCCGATGCCATCCAGCTGGGTAACTACGTCTCGGCCAGCCTGATCGATTCGATCCGTCGCGTGCCGGGCGTCGGCCAGGCCGACCTGTTCGGTACCGAGTACGCCATGCGCATCTGGGTGGACCCGGCCAAGCTGACCGGCTACAACCTGACGCCGCAAGACGTGACCGCTGCCATCTCGGAGCAGAACGTGCAGGTCGCCGTGGGTGAGCTTGGCGGCACGCCGTCGCCCCAGGGCACGGAGCTCAACGCCACTGTCACCACGGAAAGCCGTCTCAGCACGCCGGAGCAGTTCGCCAACATCCTGTTGCGCACGAACCCGGACGGCTCCTCGGTGCGCGTCAAGGACGTCGGTCGCGTCGAGCTCGGCGGTGCCGATTACTCCACGCTGGCCCGTACCAACGGCAAGCCGTCGGCGGCCATCGCCATCAAGCTGGCCCCGAGCGGCAATGCGCTGGCCACCGCCACCGCGGTGCGCGCCAAGATGGAAGAGCTGTCCAAGTTCTTCCCTGCCGACTACCAGTACTCGGTGCCTTACGACACCTCGGCCTTCGTCAAGATCTCGATCGAGGAAGTGATCAAGACCCTGGTCGAAGCCGTGGTGCTGGTGTTCCTGGTGATGTACCTGTTCCTGCAGAACATGCGCGCCACCATCATCCCCACGGTGGTGGTGCCGGTGGCCCTGTTGGGCACCACGGGCATGCTGCTGGCATTCGGCTTCTCCATCAACGTGCTGACGATGTTCGGCATGGTGCTGGCGATCGGTATCCTGGTGGACGATGCGATCGTGGTGGTGGAAAACGTCGAGCGGATCATGAGCGAGGAAGGACTCTCGCCACGTGACGCCACGCGCAAGGCCATGGGCCAGATCACCGGCGCCATCGTCGGCATCACGCTGGTGCTGACCGCCGTGTTCATCCCGATGGCGTTCTTCTCGGGTTCGGTGGGTAACATCTATCGCCAGTTCTCGCTGTCGCTGATCTCGTCGATCGCGTTCTCGGCGCTGCTGGCGCTGACGCTCACCCCGGCGCTGTGCGCGACGCTGCTCAAGCCGGTCGAGGCCGGGCATCATCACGAGAAGAAGGGTTTCTTCGGCTGGTTCAACCGCACCTTCGCGCGCGCCGCCACTGGCTACCAGGGCACGGTGGCACGCATCCTGAAGCGTGGCGGCCGCTACCTGATCATCTACGCCCTCATCATCGTCGGCATGGTGGTGCTGTTCAAGCGCCTGCCTTCGTCCTTCCTCCCCGAGGAAGACCAGGGCTACATGATCACGGTSGTGCAGCTSCCSMASGGYGCCACGCAGGAGCGCACCATCGGCGTGCTCAAGCAGATCGAGGACTACTACCTGCAGAAGGAATCCAAGGTGGTGGACCAGATGATCACCGTGGCGGGCTTCTCCTTCTTCGGCCGCGGCCAGAACGGCGGTATCGCGTTCGTGCGCCTGAAGGACTGGAAGGAGCGCACGGGTGCCAACGAGACCGCGCAGGCATTGGTTGGCCGGGCGTTCGGTGCGCTGTCCTTCATCAAGGACGCCATCATCTTCCCGCTGAACCCGCCGGCAATTTCCGAGCTCGGTAACTCCTCGGGCTTCGACTTCCGCCTGCAGGACCGCACCGGCCAGGGTCACACCAAGCTGATGGAAGCACGCAACATGATGCTCGGCATGGCCGCGAAGAATCCTGCGCTGGTGGGTGTACGCCCCGAAGGCCAGGAAGACGCGCCGCAGCTGCAGATCGACATCGACCGCGAGAAGGCGCGCACGCTGGGCGTTTCGGTTGCCAACATCAACTCGACGCTGGCCATCGCGTTCGGCTCCGCCTACGTGAACGACTTCATCTACGAAGGCCGAGTGCGCAAGGTGATTGCCCAGGCCGAAGGCAGCGACCGCAAGCTGCCCGACGACCTGACCAAGCTGCGCGTGAAGAACAAGAATGGCGACATGGTTGCGTTCGCCGCCTTTGCCACTTCCAAGTGGATCATGGGCTCGCCGCGCCTGGAGCGTTACAACGGCCTGCCGGCAGTGAAGATCGCTGGCCAGGCGGCACCGGGGCGCAGTACCGGCGAAGCCATGAAAATCATGGAAGAGAACTTCGCCAAGCTGCCGCCGGGCTTCGGCTTCGAGTGGTCCGGCCAGTCCTATGAGGAGCGCCTGGCCGGTTCGCAGGAACCGATGCTGTACACGCTGTCGCTGATCATTGTGTTCCTGTGCCTGGCCGCGCTCTATGAGAGCTGGTCGATCCCGGTCGCGGTGCTGCTGGTGGTGCCGCTGGGCGTGCTCGGCGCGCTGCTGGGCGTGACCCTGCGCGGCATGCCCAACGACGTGTACTTCAAGGTGGGCCTGATCGCGACCATCGGCTTGTCGGCGAAGAACGCCATCCTGATCGTGGAATTCGCCAAGGATCTGCAGGCGCAGGGCCGCAGCGTCATCGACGCTACGCTTGAAGCCGTGCACTTGCGGTTCCGCCCGATCCTGATGACTTCGATGGCCTTTATCCTGGGCGTGCTGCCGCTGGCGATCGCCACCGGCGCGGGCTCGGGTGGCCAGCGCGCCATCGGTACCAGCGTGATCGGCGGCATGATCACCGCCACGGTGCTGGCGATTTTCCTGGTGCCGGTGTTCTTCGTGGTGATCCGCAGCCGTTTCAAGGGCAGCAAGCGCGAGCATATGCTGGACCAGCAGCGGCTCGAACCCAAAGAGGGAATCTGACAATGACAAAGACACTGACCACGCTGTTGCTGGTGGCGGGCGTCCTCTCGGGTTGCACACTGGCACCCGTTTATGAGCGCCCGGCCCCGCCGGTGGCCACGCACTATCCGGACGCGCCGGAAGGGTACGCGGCCGCCGAGGTGAAGACCGGCGAAAGCCGCCATGCGAGCGAGATCGGCTGGCGCGAGTTCTTCCGCGATCCGCGCCTGCAAACGCTGATCGCCACCTCGCTGGAAAACAACCGCGACCTGCGTACCGCCGCGCTGCGCATCGAGGAAGCGCGCGCGCTGTACCAGGTGCAGCGCTCCGACCTGCTGCCGACCGTCAACGCTACGGCCGGCTGGACGCGCCAGGGGTTCGCGCGCGCGCAGTCGGCCACGGGCAATTCCTATATCGTCGACTACTACCAGGCGGGCGGGTCGATCGCTTCGTACGAGCTCGATTTCTTTGGCCGCGTGCGCAGCCTTTCCAATGCCGCGCTGTCGCAGTTCTTCGCCACCGAGGAGGCGCGCCGTTCCGCGCAGATCTCGCTGGTCTCGGAAGTTGCCAAGGCCTACCTGTCCGAGCGTTCCTTTGCCGAGCAGTATGAACTGGCGCAGAACACGCTGAAGACACGCGAGTACACACTGAACCTGGCCAAGCAGCGCTTCGAAGCGGGCGCCACGTCGGCGCTGGACCTGCGCGACAACGAATCGCTGGTGGCGCAGGCCCGCGTCTCCGCGGCGCAGCTGGCACGCCAGCGCGCGCAGGCGCAGAACGCGCTCGAAGTGCTGGTGGGCAAGCCGCTGGGCACCATCGAGAACCTGCCCGAAGCGATGCGCCTGTCGGACGAACGCATCATCAGCGACATCCCGGCAGGGCTGCCGTCGGACCTGCTCGAGCAGCGTCCCGATATCCGCCAGGCCGAGCAGCAGTTGCTTTCAGCAAACGCCAATATCGGCGCTGCACGCGCGGCCTTTTTCCCGCGCATCACGTTGACTGCCAATGCTGGCGCGATCAGCCCGGTCTTCTCGAACCTGTTCGACTCAGGCACCGGCGCGTGGTCGTTCGCGCCGCAACTGGTACTGCCGATCTTCGATTACGGTCGCAACCTGTCCAACCTGGACCTGACCAAGACACGCAAGAATATCCAGATCGCCAACTACGAGAAGACCATCCAGACGGCCTTCGCGGAAGTGGCGGATGCACTGGTGGCGCGCGGCACGCTGGAAGATCAGGTCACAAGCCAGGCGCAGGTGCGCGACGCCGAGGCGGCGCGCTTCGAGTTGTCGACGCGTCGCTTCCGCAGCGGCATTTCCAGCCAGCTCGACCAGCTCGACGCGCAGCGCCAGCTGTTCACCGCCGAGCAGAACCTGATCCAGGCGCGGCAACTGCGCCTGAACAACGCCATCGACCTGTACCGGTCGCTTGGCGGCGGCCTGAGCGAGACCGGTCCGGTGGCTTCGGCCGACGGCATCAAGCCAGCAGTGACGACGCAGTAAGACAGACAGTTTTTCGTCCTGCCATCCGGCGCGTGCTTGCCGGATGGCCTCAAAGCGAAGCGCCTTTGGTGCTTCGCTTTTTTTCTTCCTGGGTTCCCTGCATGCGTTCTGGCGCGCCAGTGCAATTCCGGATCCACGGCGAACCATGATGCATGCCAATCGCTGCGAGCGCCCACGCTGCCGGTGCGGAGAATTTTCGAATCGCGGAGCGTGCGCTAGGATAGTGCTGGCGCGGCCTGGACAATATCTTGCCGCGCGCACTTCTCTCCAACCCGCTACCCGAAGGAAGCCGTCCATGGAAGTCCGCTCGCTTGGTGTCGACGATGTCGAACTGGTCTGCCGCCATCGCGAGGAAATGTTCCGCGAGGCCGGCCGCGACAATGACATTCTCCAGACCATGACGCGGCAGTTCCGGCCGTGGCTGGAGCCGCGCCTGCGCGATGGCAGCTATTTTGGATTCGTGCTGGAGGATCAGGGCCTGCCCGTGGCCGGCATCGGCCTGATGGGGATCGACTGGCCGCCGCATCCGTCCCATCCCACGCAGGACAAGCGCGGGTACGTGCTGAACGTGTATGTGGACAAGACGCACCGCAAGCAGGGGCTGGGGCGCAGGCTGATGCAACTGGCCGAGGATGAATTCGCCAGGCGCGAGATCCAGTTCGCCATCCTGCACGCAACGGAGATGGGCCGCTCCTTGTATGTGGCGCTGGGCTGGCATGCGACCAGCGAGATGGCCAAGGCCGTTCGCGCGTAGCGCGCTAGCCGTTCCAGCGCAACACCAGGGTATCGTCCGCTGCGCGGATCACATGCGCGCCGTGCTTGCCGCCTTCCCGGTCGAGCGTGGCGTGCAGCCATGCCACGCCCTCCTCCGGCGCGCGGTGCAGGCGGAAATGGCGGATCTGCATCGGCACGGCGGACAGCGCGCGCAATGCGCCGGTCGCGGCGTCCACTAGCGGGACGTACATCAATACCAGGTCAGGCCGGTATGTCTGGTGGCCGCCGATGCCTTCGTAGTCGTTGAGGAAGTCTCCGCAGCCATAGAGAACCAGGCGCTCGCGGTACACCTCGATGCCTTTCACATGATGTGACGAATGTCCGTACACGATGTCGGCGCCGCCAGCATCGATCAGCCGGTGCGCGAAGGCCCGCTCCTGATGCGAAATATCGAACCCCCAATTGCCACCCCAATGCAGCGACACCACCAGGATGTCGCCCGCGCACCGTAACGCCGCTGTCTGGCAGGCAACCCGATCGGCGGCGCGCGCCGAGATGTCCGGCAGGAAACTTACGCCGGCGCGGCCTGCTGCCGCGGCCCAGTCCGCCGGCACGCCGCTGGTCGCGGTGGCATAGGCAAACACGAGAACCCTTCCTCCTCGCGCGAGCCGGATCACGGCGGGCGCGGCGGCCTGCGTCTCGTCGCGTCCGGCGCCCGCCGTAAGCAAGCCGGCGCCGTGCAAGACAGCCAGGGTTTCGTCGAGCCCGGCGCATCCCCAGTCCAGCACGTGGTTGTTCGCGAGCACGCAGCAATCCAGCCGCGCGCTGGTGAGGCACGGCACATTGGCGGGGTGCATGCGGTAGTGGATGCCCTTGCCCGGCTGCGCATCCTCGCAGGTGGTGACCGCGGTTTCCAGGTTGACGATGCGCGCATCCGGCTGGAAGTGATCGAGCAGCGCGAGCGCGTCGCCCCAGGGATAGGCATGGTCAACGGGCCGCTGCATCGGGCCTGTCGCGCGCTCCGCCAGCTCGACATAGCCGATTGCCGAACGTACCCCGCGCTCGTACAGGCGCGGCCTGCCCGGATGCGGCAGGATCTGGTCGATGCCGCGGCCGGTCATCACGTCGCCGCACAGGAACAAGCGCACGCAGGCACGGTTGCCGGCCGGAGCCGCGTTGCCGGAGGTTGTCCCGCTGACGTCATTCATCGTGCACTTCCGTCTTCCAGGCTGGCGCGGATACGCGATTACCCGCTTGCGAGATCGCAGCCATTCCCATTTTGCGCTGGTGCGCGGGAAAATGCGCCGGCAGCAGATGTGCATCCAGGCAGGCAAAAGGGGGCGTGCCAGCGGTGTTTCAATGCCTAGAATGAAGCAGGCCGGCACCGACGGCCGGGCCCCGCGCCCCGACGATCTCCAGGAGACAACGATGACTGTCACCAATGCCCTGTCGGGTACCAATGTCCATGAAATCGCAGACGGGATCTATCGGATCAATACCCCGGTCACCATCGACGGCGGTCCCGGCGGCTTCTCTTTCAACCAGTACCTGATCCTTGATGACGAGCCGCTGTTGTTCCACACAGGGCCGCGCAAGATGTTCCCGCTGGTGCGCGAAGCCCTGGCCAGCGTGATGGCGCCAGACCGGCTGCGCCATATTTCCTTTTCGCACGTGGAGGCCGACGAATGCGGCTCGATCAATGACTGGCTGGCCGCGGCGCCCCACGCATCGCCGCTGTGCGGCAGCATTGCGGCGATGGTGTCCATCAACGACCTGGCCGACCGGCCCGCGCAGGGCCTGGCGGACGGGCAAGCCGTAGCGCTTGGCCGCCATACCGTGCGCTGGCTCGATACGCCGCATCTGCCGCATGCCTGGGAGTGCGGGTTCCTGATGGAAGAGCGCACCGGCACGCTGCTCTGCGGCGACTTGTTCACCCAGGGCGGTTCCGGCCTTCCCCCTCTCACCGACGCCGATATCCTGGGGCCCAGCGAAGCGTTCCGGCGCGGCATGGATTATTTCTCACACACGCCGAACGCAGGCACCATGCTTGAGCGCATGGCGCTGCTCGAGCCCACGACCCTGGCCTGCATGCACGGCAGTGCCTGGCGGGGCGATGGCGCCGGCTTGTTGCGCGCGCTTGCACAGGCGTTGGCGCACTGATGACCGGCCGGCGCGGAAGGGGTCACGTCTGCGGCGTGTCCTTGAACGCGGCCAGCCGTTCCGCGGCGGCGCTGAACGACGCGAGCGCCGGGTACGTGCGCGCATCGACGGATTCCGGCAGCATCATCCGCGTGAAGCTCCACGCCACGGCGGTGGTCACGTCGGCTTGCGTGAGCAAGCGCTCGTCCGCTGGAAGCGCCGCGCCCGCCAGTTCCACTTCCAGTGCCGAGTACGCCGCGAGCAACTGGCCTTGCACGCGCCCGATCCACGGTTCATGCTGCTTGTCCGCCGGCCGCAGGTTCCGCTCGTAGACGATCTGCACCGTCTTCTCGCAGGCGGCCAGTGCCAGCCCGGTCAAGCGCAGCGCGTGCTGGCGCCGGCCGGGATCCGCTGGCATCAGGCTGCGCCTGGCCAGCGTTTCGGCGTAGTCGAGGATCAGGCCGGACTCCATCAGCACCACGCCGTTGTCGCAAACCAGCGTGGGCGCCTTCACCACGGGATTGATCGCGTGGAATTCCGCGAACGTGCTGAACACCGAGACCGGCTTGTGTTCGAACGGCAAATCCAGCAGGCGCAGCGAGATGGCGACGCGGCGCACATAGGGGGAATCGAGCATGCCTACGAGTTGCATATTGTCTCCGCAAGAGAATGGGGCCCTGCATCGAGCCGGGCGTGTTCCAGCATAATCGGGGCATGCCATTGCGATACATGGGAAGGCATTGGAAAACAGCGCGGCGTACCGATGAGTCATCGGCGGCGCGCGCCGGGCGTCAAGGGAGCGCTGGATGGAGCTGGACAAGAAGGACCGACTGATCCTCGAAGCCTTGCAGGCCGACGCGCGCCAGAGCCTGGCGGCGCTCGGCAAGCGCATCGGGCTGTCGCAGCCTGCCATGAGCGAGCGGGTGCGCAAGCTGGAGGACGCGGGGGTGATCGAGGGATATGGGGCGAGGGTGAACTTGCGGGCGGTGGGGCTTGGCCTGCAGGCAATCATCCATATCGAGACCACGCATGCTTATATCCAGAAGTATGTGAGGCTCTTTGAGAGTATGCCGGAGGTGTTGAGTGCCGATCGTGTGACCGGAGAGCATTGCTTTATTGTGCGTTGCGCGATTGGCGATCCTAGCGGGCTGGAGCGTGTGGTGGATGCGCTGGCGGTGCATGGGGCGGTGACTACGTCGTTGGTGTTGTCGAGTCCGGTGCGGAAGGTGGTGACGATTGGGGGGCAAGTGAGGTGAATTTGGCTGCTTAACTTCAAAGGCTTAAAACCCTAAAGTCAAAGGCAGTTTCACCACCCCTTCGGGGCGGCGACCTACTTTCTTGTCTTGCCAAGAAAGTAGGCAAAGAAGGCGCGCCGGATGGGGCGACCCCCTCCTCGTCGGCAGACAAAAAGAGCGGCCGGGGGCCAAACTCACATCGCCTTAAGGCGATGCTCAAACATGGCCCCCTCTTTTCCGCTCTTTTTGCCTGCCGACGAGAACGC
>NZ_JBFTSG010000026.1:0-108748 GCF_056399885.1 Cupriavidus sp. 01L45
GGGGGGGGATAGCGAGATGGAACACAAGTACCTTGCCGACGCGAAGAACTGGGAGGAAGGCGGCGACTACCGTGCGGCGCTGCACGCCGCAGGCGGCGCGCTTGTTGCGGGCCTGGGTGGCGGCAACGCGGTGGCCGGCGCAGTCGGTGCGGGTGCGTCGTCGCTGGCTGCGCCCAAGCTTCAAGAGCTTGGCAATGCGGTGTCAGAGAGTTTGGATACTGGCAATGCGGGGCTGAATGAAGCGCTCGGAAATGTGGCGGCGAACATTGCAGCGGGTGGCATTGGTGCCGTTGTGGGTGGTGGGTCGGGTGCGGCGGCGGCCGCGAATGTGGATCGGTTCAACCGGCAGTTGCATCCGGATGAACAGAAGTGGATCAAAGACAATGCCAAGGCTTTCGCACGGCGGCTCAATGGCGGGCAAGCTCCGTCTGATGTCCAGGTTGCTGACGCAGAGCAGCGCCTTGCACAACAGGGCTTTCGTCAAGTGCAGAACGGTGCTGGCGATGCATGGGACCAAGCTGCGAGCGGCTTCCTGAGCCAGGCGCACATGATGCTCCCTGCCGATCCTTCCTGCGCCGCATGCGGGATTAGTTACTCATTCCAGCCGACCGCAGCGCAAAAAGCCAATGCTGACATGTATGCCAACTATCTGCCGCAGGACCGGAACAGTAGTTTCTACGCGCAGAATGACCTCTCACAACCAACGAGCGCCGCTGTTAGTGCAGCTAACCAGCGAGCGCAGACTATTAACAATTTGATGGGGGCTAGTACGATCGCCGCCCCGGTTGCGGCGGCACTGTTGGTTGGGGCGCCTATAGCAACTGCTGCTGGGGGAATCTTTGGATATGCAGCAATTGGTGGGACGGTGGGTGGTGGAATGGATGCTTCCGGCCAATATGCGCAAACAGGCACCATTCGCCTTTTCCAGTCTCTGTTTGCTGGTGGAACAGGGGCCATCACGGGACCGATTGGTGGTAACGTCGGCTTCATAGGCAACGTGTTGGTCGGTGGGGCCGGTGCGGCTGCAAATACAGCGTTCAATAATATTTTCTATGGCGAAAACAATAGCATTCTATTCGCGGGTGCCGTTGGCTCGACATTCAGCGGTGCTGCGTACCCAATCGGCTTAGGAGTAACAAAGCTGGCGGGGCAGACTCTGCCGTCGCTGGTCTACCCCAATGGGCTGAAGCCAAACATACCCGCCTTGCTCCAAGGTTCGCCAAATCCCTATCCTGCAAACACTGGGGCAACGGCGGGCTCTTTCACCCAAGGATTTGGATCGTTTTTTCCGAGTAAAAAAACGGGAAAGCAATGATGCGAAAGATTGATGATCTACTGCGACAGAATGGTTGGGCTGGTATCTTCTTCAGAGTCGGATTTGAGTTTCTCTTCCTATTTTTTATATTTCACGCTGGCGATGCTTCTGTGTGGATTGAGCGGCATTTTTTCGACCGAAACTTAAATTATTGATCGCGACAAGGAGATGCTGTTAGTGCGCATCTTCATGTGCATGATCGCGGTAGGTTTTTTCGTAGAAGCTATTAACGCGATCAAGCTGCTAGTTGCGTCGCGCGACACAAAAGTCGATCGCTGAACGCTTCAATCGGCAGTTTCATCGGGACGATGCAGATGTGGATTCTGGATAATCCCATGCATTTCGCACAGCAACTCAATGGCGGGAAACGTCGTTGCGAATTGCTCGATCAATCCGACGACCTGCACCGCCGCCGGAGGTATTGGCGGTGTTGTGAGCAGCGTTGCAGATATGGTAGGACAAGTTTTGGTAACTGGTGGAATTCGACCCGGACAAACCGCTATGGCTACGGTTAGCGGGGCAATCTTGAAACCCGTAGGCATGAACACAGGCGCGTATGGAAATGCCGTACTCGGTAGCGTATATTCCATTTTAAATGCGCAGTTTCAAAATATGCTTTACGGGGATAGCAATAGCTTAGTAGGTGCAGCCACCGTTGGCTCCCTCTTTGGCGCCTCTGGCGCGAAATCCGGGTAATATATAAAAGGAAGAGCAGCCCTCCTGTTCCCAGCATACGTTAATTCTGGAATTCCAGCGTTACTTCAGAAGCCAAATCAATCGGCACCTCTCATTGGCATCGGATTCGGTAATGCGGCTCAGGATGATGGCTCCTCCCTCCCACCCCCACAAAAACCAAATAAATGAAGAACACATTGCAGAAAATTTTGTGGGCAGCCCAGGGAATTACTGCCCCTTGGATCATGCTACTACCGCTGGTAATTCTAAAACTACTTGGGTTTAACGTTACCAAAAAATACTTTTACGCTGTTTCAGCTCTGTGTCTGCTATGGATGCTAGAAATTTCAGCCTGGTATTTATATGCGTGGATAAAAACACGGCAGATTGAAAGGAAAAAGAAAATTGACAGACAAAAACCGTAGATGGCCTTCGTGAATTCGCGAGCCGGCATGAAAAAGTCCACTGCCGGCGTATCGTATAACCTTGGATTTCCGCAGCAATGCCGGGTGGCGCGCAACAGGTCATAGTACCAACAATGGAAAACACCGACGAAGATTGACCCGTTCACATTACATAGTGAAACATGGATCAGATCGAGCAATTGCAAGAAAGGGCGCGGATACTGCATGCTCTGTTGACTCGCCATGCAAAGTTTGATGAGGACGCAGAGATGGTTTTGGGTTTTATGACTGGTTTGTTTTTCGATATTGAGCGCGGTGAAGTATTCCCGCCGGTTCATGACAAATATCGATGGTACTTCGCGAATACCGAAGGGCCCCTGTTCAAGTATGACGACCTGGGCGAGGCCCATGCTCAGTATTCGCATGCGTTAGAGGGCTGGGCGACATGACCGGTTCATTCGGCAGTTGCATCCGGATGAGCAGAAGTGGATCAAAGACAATGCCAAGGCTTTCGCACAGCGGCTCAATGGCGGGCAAGCTCCGTCCGATGTCCAGGTTGCTGACGCAGAGCAGCGCCTCGCACAACAAGGATTCCGGCAAGTGCAACATGGCGTTGGCAATGCATGGGACCAAGCGGCAAGTAGCTTCCTGAGTCAGGCTCGCATGATGCTCCCTGCGGATCCTTCGTGCGCTGCGTGCGGCATCAGCTATTCGTTTCAGCCGACCGCCGCACAAAAGGCGGATGCTTGGATGTATGCCAACTATCTGCCGCAGGACCGAATCAATAATTTCTACGCGCAGAATGCTCTCTCACTGCCAGCTAGTGCCGCCGTCGATACGGCTGACCAGGGAGTGCAAGGCACCCCGAACATACTACCCGGAAATACATCAGTCACGACTGGTACAGTTGGCGGGTCATGGCCGCCATTTCTCCCCGGCAAGGAATCGAAATGATAGGTGTGACAAATCTTATGGACAGAGCTTTTAAAAATCCGGGATGGCTTGGAATATCCGCACGCGTGACATTTTGCATCCTGATTATTATTGCCGTGCATTGGTTACGGGATTTTATACTATGGCTATACAATGACATTTTTCGCACCCACACCGTTATAACTATTGAGCAGCATCAACATGCCATATTTACATTTAGCTTCTTAGGCCTATTTTGGCTATCTCTTGAGCTAGTCTACGCGATTATTCTCCTAGTACGCAAAAAACCTCCAAAGAGGTAGCTTTCCGCCCCCTTCACTCTCGCCTCCACATCGAACGCAAGGCATAAATAGATGAAAAATAATAGAAACTTAGTAATCCGTAGCACTATCTATGTGGCCTTAATTTTTTTCGCGATGATGGTTGTGCTGGTATCCTGCCTGGACTTACTCGCCTCACCGATCCTTCGAGAGTTACTGCTTGAACCTTATCAACGAAATTGGTGCGGGATTTTCTCGCGTTGTGCCAGCGGGACTCAAAGGTCATTCATTGAGCACCTTCAAGCAGGCGCGCCCTGGACAAGCTGGGACCTAGTTGCGACAGAGACTCGGCTCAAGAAGGCCGCACTTCTCGGTGCCTTTATCGGTGTTGGCTACGTGGCCATTGCAGCCTTTCAGCACCGGAGACGATGAAAAAGAGAAGAATTCATCCTGCCCCTGCCCTCGCTCGCGGTTGCCCAGTCGCTCCCCTTCTTGCCGCCGGCCACCCCGAACGCCGCCATTGAGCGGCGCCAGATCAGTAGCAGGAAACCGCGCATAAGCGCGCCATGACCCGCCCTGTGATGCATGCCCGGCGCACCCGCGAACCAGCACGACATCGACCAAAGCATCGAAAACATACGCCGCCTGCAGCGGCAGGCCGCCTACCAGCAGTGACTCCCCAACGACTGCAGATTATTCAGAACCTGGTCAAATTTGGCCCTGAATTAATTAATTAGGAAATTTCCTAACCCATTTTCGGATCTGTCCGATTTCAATCTGGACTCAGACTCGGTATCTTCCGTCTTGCGTGGGCGTAGCCCGTCTCCGGCAAGCGGCAACGCGCTTGCGCGGGGGATGCATCGGCACCGAGGCTAGCGGTGCTGGCGCCAACAATGCCTAGTCAAACCCGAAGGAGAGAAGATGATCGGATTTCTTTTGCCACAGCAACACCACTTCTCGATGTTGCGAAAATTTCGATCATTTATTCTCGCTCGCGGATTATCAATGAGCGCTGTTTTCCGCGCCATCTGTTGCACTCCGCATATAAAAGCGAAGCGGTAGTCGCACAAAAGAATACAGAGATTCAACCCGACCAAATCACTAACCTCCGAGTCGAATTGACTGACATGCAAACCGCGTCAATCTATGTCAATGCACTTCCGCAACGCGCGCCGCATGACGCGCGGTGTCGCCCCGTTTGTCCCGTTCATCCTGACGCTGCCTTCGCTCGCGGTTGCCCAGGCCCTGCCCTTCTTCCCGCCGGCCACCCCGCACGCCGCCATCGAGCGCCGTCAGGAACAACAGCAGGAAGCCGCGCGTGAGCGCGCCATGGCCCGCCCTGACGTACTCACGGCTTCCCCCAATTAAAAACGGCATCGCGGGACCGCTGATGCTGCCCGCGGAGTCGCCCTGCTTTCTCATCAAGATGGTGCGTTGGGAAGGTGCGGAGGACTTTGCATGGCTCCAGGCCGAGGCCGGCATCCTGCCCACCCAGTGCGTCGGTGGCAAGGGGCTGGCGACCATCCAGGAGTATTTTTCCGCGCGGCTGCTCGCCCGAGGCTACATGACCACGCGCGTGGTGATCCCGGACCAGAATCTCGCCGGCGGCGAATTGCGCCTGCGCGTGGTGGCCGGACGCATTTCTGGTGTCAAGGCCGAGGGCGCGCCCGGCTGGTGGCGCGTGGCCTTGCCCACCGGCCCCGGCGGCCTGGTGAATCAGCGCGACCTGGACCAGGGCACGGAGAACGTGCGCCGCCTGCAGGGACAGGCCGATGCCAGCATCGATCTCGTTCCCGGCGAGAACCCCGGCGACACCGAGCTGATCATCAAGGCCGGCACCGGCAAACGCTGGCATGCCCTCGTGACAGGCGACAACGCCGGGCTGGATAGCACCGGACGCTACCAGATGGGTGGCACGCTGACGGTGGACTCGCCACTGTTCCTGTACGACAGCCTGACCGTCTCCGGCAGCACCAATGCCAATGCCGGCAACGGCGCGGCGGGGACGCGCTCTTCGGCGATCAGCTACAGCATTCCCTTCGGCTACTGGAACGCCTTCTTCAATGCCAACCAGTCGCGATACCACCAGACGGTGGCGGGTTTCGACAGCGACATCGTCTATGGCGGGCGCAGCACGCAGATCGAGGCAGGACTTGGCTACGTGCCGTTCCGCAATGCCTCGGGCAAGACAAGCCTGTACGGCAAGGTGTTCCGCAAGACCGCCCGTTCCACCCTGGATGGCATCGATATCGAAGTGCAGCACCGCGATTTCGTCGGCTTCGAGGCCGGCGCCGCGCACCGCCAGTACCTCGGCAATACGGTGCTGGATGTCGGCGCGGCATGGCGCGCGTCACTGCCCGCGCACTCCAGGTCGCCCGGCTTTGTGCTGGGCGAGCCCGGCTGGGATGGCAAGTCGGAGATCGTGCTGGCGAACGCCGGACTGATGGTGCCATTCCAGGCCGCCGGGGAGCGCTTGCGCTACCAGGGCAACGTGCGCATGCAGTACGCCCGCACCCGCATCCTGCCGTCCGACTACTTCGTCATCGGCAACCGCTATTCGGTGCGCGGTTTCGATGAACAGCTGACCCTTGCCGCCGAGAACGGCATCACCTGGCGCAACGAACTGGCCTGGCAACTCGCGAATACGGGCCAGGAAGCCTTCCTGGGTTTCGACATGGGACATGTCAGCGGCCCATCCGCCGGGTTCCTGGCGGGCCAGTCGCTGATGGGTGCCGTGATAGGAGCGCGCGGGCGCTGGGCCATGGGTGGCTACGCCGCCCTGACCTACGAGGTCACGCTCGGCAGGCCGGTCAGGAAGCCAGAGTTCTTCCGCACGCACACGCCCAATATCGCGGCGCAGATCGGTGTGGAATTTTAGGCCCCGCAGCCCGGGGGTATCGCGCAATCGATGCGCGCCCAAGAACGTGAATCGTTTGCATGTTTGATTAACCAAGAGGAGAAGACCGAATGAACAGACTGACAGCAGGATCGCTGTTTGCCGCGGCTGGGCTGCTCGCCCTGCTTGGCGGCTGCGCGACCGAATCATCGACTGCCTTGCCCGTGCAGAAGGTCGAGAGTGCCAGCCGCCCCTACGTGGGCGTGCGCACGCCGATCGCAGTCGGGAAGTTCGATAACCGTTCGAGCTATATGCGCGGCGTGTTTTCCGATGGCATCGACCGGCTGGGCGGCCAGGCCAAGACTGTCCTGATCACGCACCTGCAACAGACCAACCGCTTCCATGTTCTCGACCGCGACAACCTGGACGAGATCAAGCGCGAGGCGGGCATCAAGAGCCAGGCGCAGCGTCTCAAGGGTGCCGACTACGTGATCACCGGCGACGTGACCGAGTTCGGGCGCAAGGAAGTGGGCGACCAGCAACTCTTCGGCATTCTCGGCCGCGGCAAGTCGCAGGTGGCCTATGCGAAGGTGGCCCTGAACGTGGTCAATATCGCGACATCGGAAGTGGTGTTCAGCAGCCAGGGCGCGGGCGAGTACGCGTTGTCTAGCCGCGAGGTCATCGGTTTTGGCGGCAGCTCCAGCTATGACTCGACACTCAACGGCAAGGTGCTGGATCTCGCCATGCGCGAGGCCGTGACGAATCTGGTCAACGGGGTCGAGGCCGGCGCCTTGACGCCGCGCAATCCCTGAATGCCAATATCCAGAGGAAAAACTGTGAAGACATTATTCCAGCCGTGCCGCCTGGCGACACTCGCGCTCACGGCAAGCGCATTGCTGGCGGGTTGCGCCGCGCCAGCCAAGCCCCTGTATCAGTGGGAGAGCTACCAGCCGCAGGTTTATCAGTACTTCAAGGGCGAATCGAAGCAAGCCCAGATTGAAGCGCTTGAACGCGATCTGCAGAAGATCATGGCAGCGGGCAATACGCCGCCGCCGGGCTACCACGCGCATCTTGGCATGCTGTACGCCGATGTTGGCAAGGATGACCAGATGGTCCGCGAGTTCCAGACGGAAAAGACCCTGTTTCCGGAGTCGTCCGCCTATGTGGATTTCCTGATGAAGAACATCAAGCAAGGGGGGAGCAAGAAATGAGGGATATGTTCAAGCGCGCGCTCGCGTTCCTGGCCGTCGCAGCGCTGACCGCCGGGTGCGCGGCGCCATCCAGGAATGTCGATTACGCCGCCTACAAGGAGAGCAAGCCGCGCTCGATCGTGGTCCTGCCACCGCTGAACGAGTCGCCTGACGTCGCGGCGACCTACAGCATGCTGTCGCAGGTCAGCTATCCGCTTGCCGAGGCCGGGTACTACGTGCTGCCGGTGGCCCTGGTGGACGAGACCTTCCGCCAGAATGGCCTGACGACGCCGGGTGATATCCATGCCGTCCCGCCAGCGAAGCTCAGAGACATCTTCGGCGCGGATGCCGCCCTCTACATCACGGTAACGGACTACGGGACCAAGTTCCAGGTGGTTAACAGCGCCACGGTCGTAAGCGCGAAGGCGACGCTCGTGGATTTGCGGACAGGGGGCACGCTCTGGACTGGCGCCGCTTCGGCATCCAACAGCCAATCTGGCAACGCCGGCGGAGGCCTGGTCGGGATGCTCGTGGCTGCGGCGATCGCGCAGGTGATCAACAGCGTGTCGGATGCAAGCTATTCGGTCGCGGGAACAGCGAGCCTGCAGCTGCTGTCGGCCGGCAGCCCGGGCAGCATCCTGTACGGTCCGCGCTCCGCCAGGTACGGCTCGGATTGATGGTGCAGCGCCTGCTGCCGCAGTGCTGCCGCCCGCCGGTAGTGTTCACCCGCAAGTGCTCCATGGGCGGCTACACCGCGTTGGCCTGCAAGGTGACGCCTGGCTGGCCGTCAGGAAGCCCGAATTCTTCCGCACGCGGCAGCCCTGCATCGCGGCGCAAATCGGCATTGCGTTCTAGCCCGGACCATCCCTGAAGCCTGGCGGCCACTCCGAGCGAGTTACTAATTGGGGGCGTCCCAGCATGATTCGAAGCTGGGACGCAACGGATAGTGCTTGCCATCCGGGTTCAATCAACAACGTTAGCGGGTATTTCCGATGCAAAGCGCATGCACTATTCCAAGTGATCTTCGCCGCTTGGGACTTGATGGCATCCTGATCATTAACGTTCGCTCGTTTGTCGAGCGCCGCAAGCATATTCAAGCGCAGCTTTTCAGATTCGGACTAGAAGGCGAATTTGTCCATGCGTTTGACGCCGTCGACATCGACAAGCAAATCAATGACAAATACTTCAAGGGCACGGGGCTTCGGCCAGCGCAGAAATCCTGCTCGCTGAAGCATATCGTCGCACTTGAGCGTATTTGCTCTCGAGGCTGGCGACGTGCGCTGATTTTGGAGGATGACGCAGTGTTGGCGGAGACTTTTCCAGCCGGCCTGAAGCAAGCGTTGATCGAGTCGTCGAGACATCGGTGCCCGCACGTCATTTATCTTGGTTGTGGTGGAAACCAGTACACCCCTCGCAGTCAACGGATTGCTGGTCAGCACTTGTACAAGAACAACCGCGGACGCTTTACCGATTCCTATGTCATTGGCATTACCGAGGCATCCGCGAGGCTGGAATGGATGTCTGCGAACAAGATGGATTTGCCGATCGACCTCGCCTTCGATGCGATGGACAGGCTGGTCGGCAATGAGATTCTCTGGTTCGAGGATCCGGTGGTTGAACAGGGTAGCAAGAATGGCGCCTTTGAAACAACACTGCAACCCGGTCGTACTGCGAAGGCGCAAAGATTGCACTTCGCCTGGAAGCGGCTTTGGCAAAAGCATGTGCGTCAGATCTGGCGATAGATCGAGGTCACCAGTATCGGCCGCAAACTTGCGGCACGAAGAAGCACGCGCTGACGCATCGCCCGCCAATGCTTGCTGTGCGCCCCCCATCCACCGCTCAAATCTCCGCCCGCAACCCCACAAAAAACCGCCGCCCCGGCGCCGGCTCGAAATACCGCCCGTTGCTCTCGTTCACGATCACCGAGCCGATGTAGCGCCGGTCGGTGACATTGTCGATGCGCCCATACGCGTACCAGCGCATGCGCCCCACGCGGAAGTTGTAGCCGGCACGCAGGTTGAAGATGGCGTAGCCCGGCGCGTATTGCGTGTTGAGGTCGTCGGCAAAGACGCGCCCTTCCACGCGCATCTCCACGCCCAGCGTGAGGTCGGCCACCGGCTTGTACGTTGCCTCGGCGAACAAGCTGTGGCGTGCGGTGCCGGGCAGGCGATTGCCGGAGGCAACCGTTGCGCCCTGCGCATTGCGGAAAGCGTCGCCAAAGAAGGCGTCGAGCCAGGTGTAGGCCAGCCCGGTGCCGTAGCGTTCTCCGGGGCCGTAGACGCCGCGCCATCCCAGTTCCAGCCCGCGCCGGCGCACACCATTGACGTTCTGGTAGACGGAGCGGCCGTTGTCGTTGGCCAGCGGCACGATTTCGTCGTGGCTGTCGGCATCGAACAGCGCGGCCTCCAGCCGGTGTCCCTGGCCTTGCCATTTGACGCCGATCTCGCCCTGGCGGCTGGTGGATGGCTGCAGGCCAAGGTTGGTGCCGGTGCCGCCTGGGCCGTAGGCCACCTCGGTCAGCGTCGGCGTCTCAAAGCCGCGGCCCAGGTTGGCATAGACGTTGAGCGAGTCGAGCGCTTGCCAGACCACGCCGAGCACCGGGCTCACGTTGTTATACGTGGCGGTGCCGCTGTCATCGGGGCTGGCCGCCGTGATGTAGTGATCGTCGATGCGCAGCCTGACCTTGCTGGCACGCACGCCGCCCACGAGCCGCCAGGCGGGGTTCCAGGTCCAGTCGAACTGGGCAAAGGCGCCGAGGCTGCCCGCCTTGTCGGTCTCGTCGCGGCGCAGCGCGCCCTGCGTGCCGTTCTGGTTCACGAAGCCGGTGCGCGCGTCGCGCATGCCATCGGCGTCGACGCCGGCGCTCCACAGCAGCGGCAGGCCGTTCAACGTGGTGTTGTGGTGCCACGAGAGCGCGCCGCCGCCATAGCTGCGGTCGATATCCACGATGCCGCCCGCCGACGAGGGCGCGATGCCGCTGAAGCCCAGGTACTGGGTTAGCTGGCGCGTGCCGCCGTAGAGGCGGAACTCAAGATTGTCGCGCTCGCTCAGGCGCTGCTCCACCTGCACGCCGCCCTGGTTCTGCCGGACAGTCTTGCCGGTATTGAACTGCGTGGCCAGCGGCACCGCCTGGCGCGGGTTGGCATCGGCCTGGGCGCGGGTAAGGCCGAGCGCGTCCTGCGCCTGCGGCTGGTCGAAGGCGTTGAACAACAGGGTGACGCGGGTGCCGGTGACAGGTTCCGCCACCACCTTGGCGTTGAGCTGGCGGCGCCGGGCCGCGCTGTGGTCGCGGTAGCCGTCGGTTTCAAAGGTCCATGCGTCCAGCACGCCGCCGATCTTGTCGTTACCGCCACCGACGGCCACGCTGGTCATCCATTGCCCGTCGGAGCCGAAGCCGCTCCCCACCCGTGCCATCGGCGCCTTGGGCGGATCGGGCGTAAAGATCTGCACGACGCCCCCCGAGGCGTTGCCGTAGAGCTGGGCGAAGGGGCCGCGCAGCACCTCGATGCGGCTGGCGTTGGTGAGATCGGCAGTGGATGCTTGCCCCTGCCCGTCCGGCATGGTGGCGGGAATGCCGTCGACATACAGCCGCACCCCGCGCACGCCGAACGTGGAGCGGCTGCCAAAGCCGCGCACCGCAAGCTGCAGGTCTTGCGAGTAGTTCTGGCGCTCGCGCGCGGCCACGCCAGGCACGAGTGTCAGCAGCTCCGAGAGGTTGATCAAGGGGCTCGGGGTCGCCAGCGAATCGACCGGGACATTGTCGATCGCGGCCGGCGCGTCAAAGCGCTTCTGCTCGGCGCGGCTGACGCTCACCACCACGTCGGGGAGCGTTTCCTCGGCACAAGCCACGCCCGGCGCGGCCGCGAGCATGGCGGCTGCCAGGCACCACAGACGGTAAGAAGCCAGCCCGGAAACTGGTTTCCGGCTTCGCGCACCGCCCTTGCTGCCTGCCATCTTCCTGCCCTGGGTCCGTTGATCGCTCCCCTTCCTGCCGCGCGGGCGGCCCTGCGCGGCGATCAATTGGCCTTGGGCCGGATCGCGTCGGCGGTGCCCTGGATGAAAGCCTTGATCTTCTCGACATCCTCCATGCTCAGCTTGCCCGTGAAGTCCGGCATGCCGCGCGCCAGGGCGGGGCCTTTGAAGATGAACTTGTCGAGGTTCTGGATATAGGCGGCGTTCAGATAGCCAAGGTTGGGAATATTGCCGCCGCGATCCACGCCAGGCACGCCATGGCACAGCACGCAATTGCTGACATAGAGCGCGGTGCCTGCCGCGACATGGGCGGGGTCATATTTCACGCCCGCCAGCAATCCTTCCGCGCGGTACTGCACGAAGGCGGGCATCGGCGCCTTGCCACCCACGGCGAAGGTGTAGACCGTGCCGGGCCCCTGCCGCTCGGTGGCGCGCTGGGCCTGCCCGTAGACGCCGCCCCAGCCGACGGCGACGGACACGTACTGCTTGCCGTCGACCATGTAGCTCACGGGTGCCGCGATCACGCCGGTGCCCGTGGGGGATTCCCACAGCTTGGCGCCGGTGGCGGCGTTGTAGGCGATGAAGCGGCCGTCGGCCGTGCCCTGGAACACCAGGTTGCCGGCGGTGGTCAGCGTGCCGCCGTTCCACGGCGAGACGTATTCCTGGGTCCACGCGGCTTTCTGCTGTACCGGATCCCAGGCAATCAGGCGGCCGAAGGGCTTGCTCGCGGGCGGCTCGGCGTTGAGGAACTTCGCCGTGTTCCAGCCCACGTTGCCATGCGGCTGGCCAGGCTGCTTGCCGTTGAACGTCCAGTTCTTGTCGTCCATCAGGTTCAGCGGCACATGCTGCGCCGGCAGGTAGACCAGTCCGGTCTGCGGGTTGAACGACATCGAATGCCAGTTGTGCGCGCCATAGGGACCGGGGATGGCGTCATAAGGCTTGTCCGTGGCACGCGCCTCGGGCAGCTCGATCGGGCGTCCGTTCTGGTCGTAGCCGCTGGCCCAGTTCACATCGACGAAGTTCCTGGCCGAGATGAACTGGCCGTTGGTGCGGTCGATGACGAAGAAGAAGCCGTTCTTGGGCGCGTGCAGGATGACCTTGCGTGCCTTGCCGCCAATGTTGAGGTCGGCCAGTATCATGGGCTGGGCGGAGGTGTAGTCCCAGTTGTCGCCAGGCGTTTCCTGGTAGTGCCAGACATATTTGCCGGTATCGGGATCGAGCGCGACGATGGAGGCCAGGTAGAGGTTGTCGCCGCCGGCCGGGCTGCGCTTGCTGCGCGACCAGGGCGAGCCGTTGCCGGTGCCCACGTACATCAGGTTGAGCTCGGGGTCGAAGGCCAGCGTGTCCCATGCCGTGCCGCCGCCGCCGGCTTCCCACCATTTGCCGGCCGGGTCCCAGGTCTTGGCTGCCCTGGCCATCGACTCGTCCTCGAACGGTTTGCCTGGGTCGCCCGGCACCGTGAACCAGCGCCATTTCTGCTCGCCCGTGCCCGCGTCGTAGGCGGTGATATAGCCGCGCACGCCGTATTCCGCGCCGCCGTTGCCGATGATGACTTTGCCCTTGAACACGCGCGGCGCGCCGGTGATGGTGTAGGAGTGGCTGCGGTCGATGATGGTGTCTTTTTCCCAGACCTTGCGGCCGGTGCCCGCATCGAGCGCAATCAGCCGGCCATCGTAGGCAGCGACGAACACCTTGCCCTGGTAAAGCGCCACGCCGCGATTGACGACATCGCAGCAGCCCTTATAGCCGATCGACCTGTCGACCTTCGGGTCGAAGGTCCAGATGCGCTTGCCGCTGCGGGTGTCGATGGCGTGTACCACGCTCCACGAGGCGCTGACATACATGATGCCGTTCACCACCAGCGGCGTGGCTTCCACCCCGCGCGTGGATTCCAGGTCATAGGACCACGCCAGCCCCAGGTCCTTCACGTTGTCGGCATTGATCTGCGAGAGCCGGCTGAAGCGGGTTTCCGCGTAGTCCAGGCCGTAGCTGGGCCAGTCGGGGGTCTTGGCGGCGTTGGTCTCGATAAAGGCGCCATCCACGCCGCGGGTCACGGCACGGATGTGGTCGGCGCTGGCAACCCTGGCAGGCGGCTTGGTTTGCGCGGCCGCGAGCGAGGCCGCGGCCAGTCCTGCCGCCAGCATGGCCAGCTTGCCGGTGCGCCGCGCGGCGCCCGGCCAGCAGGAGAAAGCCCGCTTGGATTCTTGGCTCATTGTGTCTCCTCTTCTTTTATTTATTCTTGCTTCTTCTGGGGGGGAAGCCAGGCTGGTTCTGTGCCAGCGGCTGGCCAATGGTGCGGCGGACATTGCCCGCCGCACCACCGGATTGCAGCGATCCTAAGGATGGCGGCAGAGGCGCGTTATACACACTCGGGATTACCCCGAGGATGACGCCAGGCACGCCCCTGCCTTTTGCGGCAGTGCCGCTCTGCTCAGTAAGCCATGCAGACCGACTTGATCTCGGTGTAGGCCTCGATCGCCGAGCGGCCATGTTCGCGCCCGACGCCGGACGCCTTGTAGCCGCCGAAAGGCATGTTGGGATCGACGATATTGTGCGTATTGACCCAGACCGTGCCGGCATCCAGGCCATCGACCAGGCGCTGCACCGCGCGCAGGTCGTTGCTCCAGATGCTGGCGCCCAGGCCGTACTCCGAGCGGTTGGCCTCGGCCAGCACGGCCTCGGGATCGTCGAACGGCATGGCCACCACCACCGGCCCGAAGACTTCCTCGCGCACCAGGGTCAGGTCCTTGCACGCGGCGTTGGCCACCACCGTGGGCCGCACGAAATAGCCGGGACGGTCCAGCGCATCGCCGCCCGCGACGATCTCCGCGCCTTCGCTGCGCCCGGTGCCGATCAGGCCCATCACCTTGTCGCGATGGCGTGCCGAGACCAGCGGCCCCATCTGGCTGGCGGGATCGAGCCCGGAACCCAGCACCGTGGCATTGGCCACCTTGCCCAGCCCCTCGACCACCCGGTCATAGTGCCGGCGCGCCACGTACAGCCGCGAGCCGGCCGTGCAGACCTGGCCCTGGTTGAGGAAGATGGCGCCGGCCGCGCCCTGGATGGCGTGCGCGGGATCGCAATCGTCCAGCACGATCACCGGGCTCTTGCCGCCCAGCTCCAGCGACACGCGGCGGATATCCTGGCCGCAGCGCGCGCCGATCAGGCGCCCGACTTCCGTGGAGCCCGTGAAAGTAATCTTGTTGACGCCGGGATGCGCCACCAGCGCCGCGCCGGGCACGCCGTCGCCAGTCACCACATTCAGCACGCCCGGCGGGAAGCCCGCTTCGAGCGCCAGCTCGGCCAGCCGCAGCGCGGTCAGCGGGGTTTCCTCCGCCGGCTTTAGCACCACAGTGCAACCGCAGGCCAGCGCCGGCGCGATCTTCCAGACGGCCATCAGCAAGGGGAAATTCCACGGCACGATGGCGCCCACCACGCCCACCGGCGAGCGCCGCGTCATGGCGCTGTAGCGCGTTCCCGGCGGAAACGGCACCGACACATCCAACGTGCTGCCTTCGATCTTGGTGGCCCAGCCGGCCATATAGCGCAGCCATTGCGCGCTGCCGCCCACCTCCAGGCCTTGCGAGAAGGCCAGCAGCTTGCCGTTGTTGAGCGTCTCCAGCCGGGCCAGTTCGTCGCCGTGCTGCTCGACCAGGTCGGCCAGCTTGAGCAGCAGGCGCTCGCGCTGGGCCGGCATCATGGCGCGCCATGTGCCGCCGGCAAAGGCGCGCCCGGCGGCCGCCACGGCGGCATCGATATCTGCCGCCCCGCCGGCGGGCACGCGCGCGATCTCCTCGCCGGTGGCGGGATCGAACACGGCAAAGGTCTCGCCAGACTCGGCCTGGCGCCACTCGCCGTCGATCAGCATGGCATTGCGGATGGCCTGGTTCAGGCCGCTGCGGGCTTCCACGGGTGCATTCATCTTCGTCTCCGGTTGGTCTTGGCTTGATGCCTCGTTGTGGAGACCGAAGTTAGCACCGCGTCCTTGTCACGGCTTGTCTGGCCGTGCAGAAAGCTTGTCGATGCGTGCAAAGCGCACGCTGGCGCGGTTAATGACGCAGCGCAATACGCGTCCCGCCCGCATTCTGCTGGCGCCATTGCGAAGGACTCATGCCAAAGCGCTCATGGAAGACACGGCTGAAGTGCGCCGCGTCGGCAAACCCCAGGGCAAAGGCGATCTCGGTAATGCTGCGCCCGGCGTCCGCGCTGCCGGACAGCCGCACAGCCGCCTGCCGCAACCGGCGCGACAGGATATAGGCATGCGGGGTCTGGCCAGACTCGCGGAACAGGTTATACAAGGTGCGCCGCGAGACGTTCAGAACCGCGGCCAGCCGCTGCGCGGAGAGTTCCGGATCATGCAACTGGGCGTCGATGAATTCAGCGAGGCGATGCATCCGCGCTTCGCCGAGATGCCGCGCCATGGCTGCGTCCGCGCCATCGCCAAGCGCCGGCGGCCGCGTATCCGCACCTTGCAGCGCGGTCTCCACCAGCGAAACGACGGAATCCTGCAGCACCATCTGTCCCTGGTAATCCAGCAAGTGGCCCGAGCAGGTATCGTGCAGCATGGCACCCAGCGCCGACAACGCGATGCGCGCCGCGCCCTCGCCCCGCAACGCCCGGCCGCCCAGGCTGGCCGCCGCCTGCCGCCAGCCGAAGGCGCGCTCCTGCGGCACCAGCAGCACCAGCACCCGGCAGCGGTCCGGCATCTCGATGCTATAGGGTTGCGCGGTATCGTAAATCGACCACATCCCGGGTTCGAGCGAAGCCTCGTTACCCCGTTGCGCAACCCGGCTCTGTCCGCTGATTTGCCAGAAGATCTTGAAGAAACCCGCATCGGACGCCGCCACGTGCCGGGGCTCGCGCGCCACCCTGTGCGCATCGACATCCATGTCCGCCACCGCGCAGGCGCCGAAGCGGGCATAGCTGACGTTGCTATGGAAGCACCCGCGCGTCTGGCGCGTATAGGCTAGCGGCAGGAAGCTGGTATCGATGGCTTCGCACCATTGGTCKAACGTCACGATGGACATCCGTGCCGGTTTCTGCTGCAGATTCTGCACAGCGGGCATCAGGGCATCTCCAGTAACCGGCGGTATGCTGGGGAACGCGCCGGAAGTCCTCGAAGGTGGAGGCCAAGCCTAATGGAAAGCCCACGGGCAGACAATGGGAACAACTACGCAGGCGCGGCGACGGCAGGAAGGGCGAAAACGCCGCATTGCTTGCCGCCCACCCGCCGGCCCACGCTAAGGGCGCGCTTCGTAGACCAGGTTGAACGGCGTTTCCGTGGCGCGGCGGAAGCGGCGGAAGCCGCCCCGCGTAACCACCTCCCGGATACGCTTCTCGCCAGCCTGCGCGCCCAGGCACATGGCGCCTTCCTGCGCGCGCGACGCCGGCGTGCAGATGAAGGTCGACGCCGAATAAAAGATCCGCCCCACCGGGTTGAGGTTCTGCTCCAGCCGGTCCTGCGCGAACGGCTCCACGATCATCCATGTGCCGTCGGGCTTGAGGCTGTTCCACACGTGATGCGATGCGCCGGCCGGGTCGCCCATGTCGTGCAGGTAATCGAACATGGCGGCGAGATCGTAGTCGCTGCCCGGAAAGCTCTTTGCACTGGCGACCTCGAAGCGCACCCGGCTGGCAACCCCCGCGCGTTGCGCCGCCTCGGACGCATAACGAATGGACGGCTCGTGATAGTCGAAGCCGTGGAACGTGGAGTTCGGGTAGGCCTGCGCCATGATGATGGTGCACGCGCCGTGTCCGCAGCCGATGTCGGCCACGCGAGCGCCAGCTTCCAGCCGCGCCTGTACGCCGTCCAGCGCCGGGATCCAGTCGCTCACCAGATGCGCCGCGTAGCCGGGACGGAAAAAGCGCTCGGTGCCGTGGAACAGCGCCGCGTCGTGCTCGTGCCATCCCAGGCCCTGTCCGGTGCGGAATGCGTCGATCATTTTCGGGATCGCCTTGAATTGCGCCACGGCGATCTCGAACGCGCCGGGAATAAATGCCGGGCCGCCTTCCACGGTGAGCGCGAAAGCCTGCTCCTCGCCGAGGCTGAACCGGTCGGTGGCCGCGTCGTACTCCACGTAGCCGCTGGCCGCCTGGGCCGACAGCCACTCGCGCACGTAGCGCGCGTCGGTGCCGGTGTCGCTTGCGAGTTCCTGCGCCGACAGCGATTTGCCGGCAAGCGCCTTGTAGAGTCCCAGCTTGTCGCCGACCACGATCGTCGCGGCATGCATCACCGCGCCGAGATCGCGAACGAAGTTGTCCATGAACGCATTCAGCCTGGTGTCATCGATTGGCATGACGGGCTCCCTGGATGGATAAGTTGCCGTGCGCTGCGCGGCCTCACAGCACACCTCGCAACACGCCTCACAAGACGCCTCACAATACACGATAGATCTCCCAGCGCGCGGTGCCGGAAACCACGAACGGCTCCAGGTCCTTGCCCCATTGCGCGTGGGCCGGTATCGATGCGAGCCGGCCCCATGCGCGGTCCAGCTCGCCGAGATCGTTCACTTCCCAGTCATGGACCACCGTCGCTTCGAGCGCGCCGATCGAGCCGGTCAGCAGGCGCCCGGTGACAAGGCCGGCTTGCGGGGCGATCTCGCGCGCCCATGCCTGCAGCCGGTCGATGACCTCTTGCTTGTGCCCAAAGCGGGCATCGATCTGCCATCTTGCGATCAGCATGATGTTTCTCCTTGAATGGTTGGTGGAGGATGGGATGGGCCGCGGGCGGGTGCGCGCATCGGCTGGCAACCGCCCGGCCCGTGTGCTACCTTTTTTGAACAGCGTCGCCAACGGTGCGGCGCGGCAGGCCGCTGTGCATCCGCAGCCCCGCCCCTCCAGTTCCACTATCGGCTGGCACCGTTGGAATCACGGTTGGAGAAAGCGTGGCTGCCAGAGATGCCGCTTCACCGCAGGCCACTGCCCGACTGGAAATCCGCCTGCTGGGTGATTTATGCGTGACCCGCAATGGCGAGCCGCTACCGCTGCCAGCCTCCAAGCGCACTCGCGCCCTGCTGGGCTACCTGGTTTGTGCCAGCGCGGCCCAATCCCGGCAGTCGCTCTGCGACCTGCTCTGGGACGGGCCCGATGACCCGCGCGCGGCGTTGCGCTGGAGCCTGACCAAGCTTCGACCCTTGCTGGACGACGCTGGTGCCGGGGCGATCAGGCTGGTCGCGGACAGGGAGCGGGTCGCCTTTGCCGCGCAAGGCGCCTCGGTGGATATCGCACGCGTCCATGCGCTGCTTGGCGCCGGGCCCGATGCTGCCTCGCTCGAGGCGCTCGAGGAAGCTGCCCGCCTGCTGCGCGGCGAGTTCCTCGCGGGCCTCGAACTTGCGCGCTGCTACCGTTTCTATCACTGGTGCACGGCGGAGCGGGAGCGTTACGACGGCCTGCGCCGCGCCGTGCTGTGCGCGCTGGTGACGCGCCTGGACGCCACGCCCGCACTGGCGCTGCCTTACGGACGAGCCATGGTGGCCGCCGATCCGCTCGCCGAATCCGCGCATGCCACGCTGGTCTCGCTACTGGCGGCGGCCGGGCGCTATCCGGACGCCGAGCAGCACTACGCCTACGCACGGGACATGCTGCGGCGTGAGTTGTCCACGCCGCCCAATGGCCCGCTGGACGCGGCGATCCACCGCGCGCGCCGGGAGATGCAGGCCGCAGGCGCGGCGGCCTGGGAGAACAGCAACGCGCAAGAAGCGCACGGCAACGACATCCCGGCCGCTACGGCCAACGCCGCCGAGCAGCCCGCCCTGCTGAGCCGGCCATTGATCGGACGCCTGTCCGAGCGCGACGCCATCGAGCGGCTGGTAGCCGGCGGCAGCGACAGCGAAAGCGGCATACTGCTGCTCCTGCTCGGCGAGCCCGGTATCGGCAAGACCACGCTGCTCGACCATTTCGCCGGGCGTGCCGAGGCGTCCGGCTTCCAGGTCCTGCGCGGCCGCTGCTATGAGGCCGAGATGGTGCGGCCCTACGGCCTGTGGCTCGACACGCTGCGCGGCATCGCGCAAGACACCGTGCCTGCGGGCGAGGCGCAGCAGGCGGCGCCGCTGCTGGCCGGCGGCGTACTGGCTGCCGGGCACCGCGAGGGCAGCCGTGAACAACTCTTCGGCGCGGTCGCCAGCCTGCTGCGCGGGCTCGCCGCTGGCCAACCGCTGGCGCTGGCCCTGGACGACCTCCAATGGCTGGATGAAGGTTCTGCCGCGCTGCTCCATTTTCTGTGCCGCACGCTGGAAACCGGCACGCGCATGATCTTCGCCGGCGGCGCGCGGGCGGGCGAGGTCGACGACAACCCATGGGCCAAGGGATTGCTCCACTCGCTGGCGCGCGAAGGCCGCCTGCTCCGGCTGCCGCTCGCCCCGCTGGCCGTGGCCGAGGTCGCTGCGTTGCTCGGCCCGGCGCTGGCCGCGATGGATCCGCTCGCCGTAGCGCGCGATAGTGGCGGCAACCCGCTGTTCGTGCTTGCCCTGGCTAACGCCAGCGACAGGGCGCGCGGCGGCAACGGCTCGCACCGTACGCTTGACGCCCTGATCGCGGAGCGCCTGGATGCGCTGGAACCCGCATCGCGCGAACTGCTGTTGCGCGCCGCCGCGATGGGCCGCGAACTGCAGCCCCGGCTGCTGGCCGAGGTGTCCGGCATTCCCCTAGCGCAATTGCTGACGACCCTGGAGCAACTGGAGCGGCGCGGACTCCTCAAGCCGACCGGCGAGGGTCACTTCGACTTCAGCCACGACGTGGTGCGCCAGGCGGCCTATCGCGCCATCTCGCCGCCCCGGCGCCGCATCATGCATCGCCTGATCGCACAGCAGCTGGTGGTGGCATGCGCGGAAGACCCCAGGCTATATGGCGAACTGGTGCACCATGCGAGTCTCGCCGACGACGCGCCGATGACCGCGCAAGCTTGCCTGGCGGCGGGCGAGCATTGCCTGCGCGTCTATGCCAACGACGAAGCTGCCCTGGTTGCCGGGCGCGGCCTGGCCCAGCTTGAGCGGCTGCCGCAGGGCGCCGAGCGCGTGCGGCTGGCGATCGGCTTGCTCAAGCTGCGCGCGGTTGCCGCTACCAGCGCCGGCGCGCGGCGCCTGCCCACGCTCATCGGCGAGATGGAAAGCGAGATCCGCGCCGCGGAAGCGCTCTCGCTGCACGAAGAAGCCGCCACCGGCCTGCATATCCTGTCGTGGTTGCGGCAGCAAGGCAACGACACCGAGGGCGCGCGGCGCGCCATCCTGGAGGCCGAGCGCATGACGCGCAAGGCCGATGCCGCCACGCGCTGCCAGCAGCTCGCCAATACCGCACGCTGCCTGCTGGAAGTGGAGACGGATCTGCCCAGGGCGCGCGCCATGATCGCCGAGGCAGACGCGCTTGCCGAGTCGCTCGACCTGCAGACGATCGAGCTGATGTGGGGCCACGGCCTGCTGGCGCGTGTCGATGGTGACCTGGCGAGCGGCCACGGGCAGGTGGCGCGCGCGGTGGCCCTTGCCAGGCAGCGGCAGGATCACTGGCGGGAGTACGAGTGCCTCGTCTGGCAGGCCACCATCGCGTTCGAGCTTGACCGCTTCGACGAGGTCGTCGGGCACAGCGCTGAGATCGAGCAGGCTGCGCGGCGCATGGGCGAGACGGGCACGGCGGGCAAGACAACCGAAGCCGCGGATGCCGTGGAGCCCGCCGCCCCGTTCGCTGGCGCGCTGGGAGCCCTTGCCAGGCTGCGTCTCGGCCAGCCCGCCGCGCAGGACGAACTGGCGGCATCGCTGGCGTCCTTGCGCAGCGTGGACGACAAGGCGCACCTCGCCTATGCGCTCAACGCCGCCGCCGCGATGGCCCTGGACCGGGGACAATGCGATGTTGCCGGTACCTGCGCGAGCGAAGCCCTGGAAGCGGCCCGCGCCGTTCGCAGGCTGACCGAAATGACGGTGGCAGCCGCCTGCCTGGTGCAGGCCGCCGCCAGCGCGGGCGACGCGGCCAGCGCGGCCGGGTGGCTCGCGGACCTGCGCTGGCTGGCGGCCGGCCACCAGCCGGGCGCGCGGGCGGCGGCGGCGCTGGATCGCGCGGTGCTGGCATGCCGTGCCATTCCAACGCTTGCGCCAACGCCGGGGCACTAGCCTACCTGCATGCACTTCCGCACTTTCCGCACCCCGACAGGAGGCCCGCCATGTCACGCATCATCGTTGAGCGCAGTTTCACCACCCCGCAATCCGACGAAGATATGAAGATCGTCGCCGACCGCGAGCGCCCTTGCCTCGCCCTCTACAACGTCACCTGGAAACGCAGCCTGATCGCTGCCGACCGCAAGCGCATGGTCTGCGAGTACGAGGCCGCCGATGCCGAGACGGTACGCAAGATCCAGCACGAAGCGGCGGCGAGCTTCGATCGTGTCTGGGTGGGCGATGTCATCGAGTGAGGGCGAACCGCGCCGGGCGGCTAGGCGGCTAAACGGCTAAGCGGCCGCCGCCCGGCGCACCTTCATCAGCGCGTCTTCCAGGGCTTCATGTGAGATGGAGCCAATGGCGAGCCGCAACGCATGCGGCACGTTGGGCGTAACGGCGAAAGGCTCCGCGGTTGTCACCAGGACGCCTTCGCCCTCCAGCGCGGGGGCGACGCGGTCGGCGCGCAGGTCCTCGGGCAAGGTCAGCCAGAGATAGTAGGACGAGCGGTGCGCCACGATATCGCTGCCGCGCAGCACGCGGCGCGCCAGGCTTTGGCGCAGCCGCGCGTCCTTGCGTTTCCGGTCTTCCAGATCGTCGACCTGACCGGTTTCGATCCAATGGCAGCCAAGCGCCACGGTGAGTGACGGGGTGTTCCATGTCGAGACACGGATGGCGCGCTCGATCGCCGGCACYAGCGCGGCGGGGGCTGCGACAAACCCCACGCGCAGGCCGGATGCCACGCTCTTCGACAGGCCCGATACATAGACCGTCCGCATGGGTGCGTAGGTAAAGACCGGCCTTGGCGCCGGCTCGGCAAGGAAGGCATACGCACCGTCCTCGATGATCAGGAAATCGTGACGCGCGGCCAGTTCGGCCAGACCGATGCGTTCCGCCTCCGCCATCACCGTGCCCAGCGGATTGTGCATCGTGGGCATGGCGTAGACCGCGCGTACCGGACGCCGCTTGCAAAGCGCGGCCAGCCTGTCCACGTCCATGCCGCCAACCGTGTGCGGCACCGGCTCCAGATCGAGGCGATGCGCCTGAGCCAGCATCTTCATGCCCGGATAGGTCAACGCATCGACGGCCAGTACATCGCCCGGCTTGAGCAGCGCCATCACCGTCACGGCCAGTCCCTGCTGCGCGCCGTTGACGATCAGCACCTGATCGCCGCCCACCCGGATACCCCGGTTGCGCAGGTGCCGGGCCGCCGTCTGCCGCTCGTGCGGCCGCCCGCCCTGCGGCGCCGAGTGAAGCAGCGCATCGAGATCGCCCGAGGCGGCGATGGTGCGCAGGCCGTCCCGGAGCATATCGGCCTGGCCCGGCAAGGACGGATAGTTGAAGGTGAGATCCACCGCGCCGAAGCGCGCGGGATGCTGCTCCATGCCCAGGCCGCGCGGCAGCGACGTGTCCCGCACGAACGTCCCCCGGCCCGTCTCGCCGACGACGAGTCCGATCGATTCCAGTTCCTTGTAGATGCGCGAAGCCGTGGCCAGGGCGATGCCATGCTGCTTCATCAGGGCACGAACGGTCGGCAGCTGCGTGCCTGGCGGCAACATCCCCTCGCGGATGCGGCCGGCGATCTCGTCCATGATGGTTTTGTACCGGGTCGGTGCGGGGATCATCCTCTGCCTTCTGCGTTCTGCCTTCCGCTTTCTGCCTTGTCTTTGTATCTAGAACAATTTTTTGTTTGTACCAGACACAAAGATTACGCTACCACCCTCATCAACGTAAAGGGCTCCGGCGGGCTTCCACGAGCACCGGGGAGTTGCAGGCATGATCGAACTCGCAACCTTGTCCGTATTCGCCGCGGCAGTGATGGTCCTGCTGCTGTCACCCGGGCCAAACATGGCCTTTGTCATGGCGCACGGCATCACCTACGGAGCAGGCGGCGGCACCGCCGCGGCGCTGGGCATCGCGGCGGCGGACCTTGTGCTGACCGTCCTGACCGCCACCGGCATCACTGCCGTCATCGCCGCGTGGCCGCCCGCCTTCGACCTCATCCGCTACGCCGGCGCCTTATACCTGCTGTGGATGGCCTGCAAGGCGCTGCGCCGCCCCCTTGCGCCGCTGGGCACGGTGGCACAGCAAGCCTCGTTGATATCCGTTTTTTTCCGGTCCACGCTAAACAGCCTGTTGAACCCGAAAGCCCTGCTGTTCTTCATGGTCTTCCTGCCGCAGTTCGTCGACCCGGCCAAGGGGAACGTAGCCAGGCAACTGGTTGTCCTTGGCTGCGTGCTGACGCTGATCAGTACCGTCTTTCACGCGCTGCTGGGCGCGGCCGGCGGCTCGGCGCGCCGTTTCCTGAGCCGCAATCCGCGCGCCGCCATCTTCCAGAAGTACGGGCTGGCGGTGGTGCTGGCGCTGCTGGCGCTAAGGCTGATCGCCATGCCGAGGGCGTCCTAGGCCGACAGCCCCATCCCCAAGCAAACCAGCAACGGAGAGCATGAGATGTACATCGCAGCCTTTATCTACAAGCCAGGCGAGACCGACGAGGAATTCAGGCGATTGAGCGCGGTCATCGACGAAGTGGCGGCCGCCAGCCCCGGGTTTCTGGGCGCCGAGTCATGGCGCTCGCCGGACGGCAAGCTGGTCAACGCCAGCTACTACTGGCGGGACCAGGAAGCCCTGCGTGCCTTCGCCACCGACCCGCGGCACCTGGACGCGAAGCGCCAGTACCGCAAATGGTATGACGGCTATCACGTCGTGGTATCCAGGGTGGAGCGCGTCTACGGCGACGGCAGCCTTCAGCACCTCACCCGCTTCGGCGAAGCAGAGAAAAAAGGCCAGTCGATCAACCGGCCCAACGATCCTCGCGGCAAGGCAAGGTCGATATGATGATTGGCGGCATCCTCCCCAGGAAGGAGCCGCCGGTCAGCGCGGCGCCCCCGGCAACCGCGCATGCGCTCCGCTCAGAAGCGGTGACGCATGCCGACGGTGGCGCCGGTCTGGTTCGCGCCCGGCAATGCCGTGCCGCTGCCGTTCAGGCCCAGCGTGGAGCCGGACTTGTTCTTCACATAACCCACGTTCAGGTAGGCGTCGGTGCGCTTTGACAGCGAGTAGTCGGCCGACAGCACGAACATCCACGGATCCGCGTCGCTGTCCTTCATGTCGGTGTAGTAGGCCGCGCCCGTCAGCTGCAAGGCGGGGGTGAACTTGTACTGCGCGCCGGTCCAGTACACATTGCTGCGGGTGACGGCGGCCGTGGCGCTTGCCGTGCCATCGTCACGCAGCCAGCGATAGCCAGCAAACACCTTGGCATCGCCAAAGGCATAAGCCGCGCCAATGGCGGCGCGCTTGGCGCTGCGATCCTTCAATGCGACGGAAGAACCCTGGAACTGGTCATAGGCGGCGCCGACCGAGAAGCCACCCGCTGCGTAGGCCAGGCCCGCGCCGTAGTTGCGGCCGACCTTGCTTTCGCCCGGCACTTCGCTGCCATTGGCCACGGTGGCATCGCGCCCGGTGCTGTAGAAGCCGGTAGCGGTCAGGCCGCCGAACTTGCCGGTGTACTTGATGGCGTTGTCCGCACGGCCGTTGAACTGCGAATCGACGCTGTTGAGCGAGTAACGCGGGCCGACGGCCATCGGATCATAGGCACCGAACAGGTCATACAGCGAGTTCTGCTGGCGGCCCAGCGTGACGGCGCCGAAATTGCCCTGCAGGCCGACATAAGACTGGCGGCCAAACAGGCGGTTGCCCTGGCCGGACGTGCCGGAGTCGATATCGAAGCCGCTTTCCAGCACGAAGATACCCTTCAGGCCGCCGCCCAGGTCTTCGGTGCCGCGCAGGCCCCAGCGCGAGCCGGACAAGTTGCCGGAGTTCATGCGCGTGACCGTGCCGCCCGCGGAGCCGGCGGCAGGCATGTGGTTGATGACTTCAATGCCGACGTCGGCGATGCCGTACAGCGTGACGCCGGACGCGGTTTGGGCGAACGCTGCGCCGGAAGCTGCAGCTGCTGCTGCGGCAGTCATTGCAAGGAGAGCTTTCTTCACTGGATTTTCTCTGTCTTATGGATGGATGAGGCGGTCTGCCACCGCCCGCGGGCAACCATGCGGGAAACGCCATGAACCGCACCCGTAGCGGTGAGACGCATTGTCCATGTCTTATATGAAAGCCATATGTCTAATGGCTGAATGTCTTGTATTGATGTCATTCAGGTGAGAGCGAGAGCGGGCGCAGACAGGCGCAAGCAGGCACCGGCCGGGTATGGCACGCCATGATGTAAATGGTTGCGCGCCCGTTGCGCGCGAAGCGTGTCGCCGCGGGCTAGGCAGGGAACGGGTAATCGGCGTCGAACGCCGCGAAGCGGGCCTGCAGGAACTCGATCAGGCGGCGCTGCCGGTAAGACGGAAACCGGCTTTGCAGGAACACCAGTTGCAGCGGCACGCTGTCCTGGTACCAGTCGGGAAACAGGAGCACCAGGCGGCCGGCACTGACGTCGGCCGCCACATCGAACCAGCTTTTGAACGCGATGCCGTGGCCCGCCAGGGCCCAGTCGCGCACCACGGCGCCATCATCGCTGGTGCGCCGCCCGTTGGCTTCCACCTCCACCCTCGTCTGGCGCGAACGGAACGGCCAGCGCATGCGCGCCTGGCCACCCGGTGCCAGGCACAGCATCTGGTGCTGCGCCAGCGCGTCGGGCGAAGCCGGTGTACCGCAGCGCTTGAGATACCCCGGCGCGGCCACCGCAACGCGCCGCGTCAAGGCAAGCTGCCGGCGCACCAGCCCCGAATCCTCCAGCCAGCCCACCCGCACGGCCAGGTCGACGTTGCTGCGATAAAGATCGGCGAGCGTATCGCCGATGGACAACTCAAGCGAAAGCTGCGGATGCGCCAGCAGGAAATCGTCCAGCCAGCCTCGCAGCAAGGTGCGCCCGAGGTCCGCCGGCGCCGACAATCGCAGCGGCCCTGCGAGTTCCTCTCGCTGTTCCGCCAGCGCGCCCTCGCCCTCCTCCAACGCCGCCAGTGCCTTGCGTGCGGCCTCCAGGAACACGCGCCCCTCCTCGGTCAGGCGCATGCGGCGGGTGGTGCGGGCGAACAAGCGCGCGCTCAGGCGCTGCTCAAGCCGGATCAACGCCGCACTGGCCGTGGCCGCGGTACGGCCCAGCTCGCGGGCGGCGGCGGAGAGGTTTTCAAGTTCGGCGGTGCGGACAAAAAGTCGCAGGTCGTCTAGGGAGTACATTCAAAACCGGTTTGATGAAATTGCCTGGGCAGGCGAAATTATCAAACGAGCAACGCAGTGCCGCAAGACGGCCGTTTGCCGAAGGACCATTTTCGGGAGCGGCTTGAACTGGCCGCGCAGACGTCAACCCGGCGCTCCGCCGCGCCACGCACACAGCGCCGCGGCGACGGGTTCGCCCGGCAAGAACTCCTGCTCGAGGCGCCCTCGCTCCTGTCTGCGCAAATGCTGGTAGATATCCCCCTCAGCGACCCTCGGTCCCTCGAGGGTCTCGATACTGGCAGGCACAGGCTCCGCCACCGCCAAAGCACCGTCTAGTCATCCCGCCCGACAGCCGCCTGAATAAATTCCGCCGTCTGCCAGTAGTGCCGCGTCAGCAATGACACTGCCCGCTCAACATCCCCGGCCAATACCGCTTCAGCCACAGCCGCATGCTCCGCATGCACATCCCGCACGCCATAGGCATTGCGGATCGAGCATTGCCTGTATCGATAGGCCTGGTCGGCAAGCTCCTCGCTGAATTGCCGGAGCCAGCGGGAGCGGCAATTCGCGATCAGGCTGCGATGGAACTCGCGGTGCAGCCGCTCCCACTCCCGGTTGGGTACGTAGGTATCGTCCTGTGCCGAGCGCGGGGTTCGCGAGAGCCGGTGCAAGGCCAGCACGATCTGCTCTTCCCATTGCGTCGACGGATGCGCCATCGCGTCTTTCAGCGCCATCTGGTCGATGTCGGCGCGGGTGCGCGTGAGCGCTTCGAGCTCGTCGAGGTCCACCGGAGCGGCCGTGAAGCCGCGCTGGTCGTGGCGCACTACCAGCCCTTCCGCGGCCAGCCGGCTCAGCGCTTCGCGCACTGGCGTGTTGCCGGCGGCGTAGCGCTCGCAGATGGTTTCGATACGCAGCTTGACACCCGGCTCGATGCCACCCGTGAGGAGGTCATCCCGCAATCGTTCATAGACGGAGCTGGCAACCGTGACGGCCGGCGTCCTGGCTCCGGTGGCTGCGGTTTCGGGAAGTGACGGTGACATGGTGCGCATCGGGAGATTTTATCGATTTTCGTCACGCGTTGATACGTGCGGCCCTGATGTAAACCCTAATCTCAAAAAATATCGATATTTAATAGCATATTAATAAATATCGATATTTTGCGATGTTCGAAACCTGGATGGAGTGTGCGATGCGGCTGGCAAGATATGAATTCGAGGGGAAGATCTGCCTCGGGGTGGTGGACGGTGCGGAGATCGTCGAGACCGTGGCGGGTGTCGCGGACTGGAGCGAGTGGTTCGCGCTGCCCGATGCGGCGCGAGGCCGCCTGTCCGAATCCCTGGCGGGGGCAAGGCGCCTGCCGCTTGCCGCGGTGCGGCTGCTGACCCCGCTGGCAAGGCCGGGCAAGATCATCTGCCTTGGCCTGAATTACTACGATCACGCCGCGGAAGGCGGGAATGCGAAACCGGAATACCCGGCCTTTTTCTTCCGCGGCGCCACGTCCCTGCTGGCGACGGAAGCCCCGATCCAGCGCCCGCGCTGCTCCGACAAACTCGACTATGAAGCGGAACTCGCGGTCGTCATCGGCAAGCGGGTGCGGCATGCCAGCCGCACCGATGCGCTGAACTGCGTGGCCGGATACGCCTGCTTCAACGATGCGTCGCTGCGCGATTACCAGCGCAAGACGGCGCAGTGGACGATCGGCAAGAATTTCGATGCCACCGGGGCGTTCGGGCCGTGGATCGTGACACCGGACGCATTGCCGGCGGGCGCCGCCGGCCTGCGCATTCAGTCCCGCCTGAACGGGCAGGTCATGCAGGATTCCAACACCAGGCACATGATCTGGGACGCGGCGGAAACCATTGCCCTGCTGACGGAATGCCTGACCCTGGAGCCGGGCGACGTGATCGCCATGGGCACGCCCGCCGGCGTGGGCTATCCGCGCACGCCGCCGGTGTTCATGAAGCCCGGCGACAAGATCGAGATTGAGATCGATGGCATCGGCGTGCTTTCCAACCCTGTCGTGGACGAGCCCTGACGCGCGCGCCGGCGACTCGCGTTCGGCGGCGCCTGCAGCGGGCCCCGCGCTGAAGGCCGCCCCCCATCGCCGGGCGCTATCCGAACGTCGCGGCCTGCGCCTGGGTCCAGCGATCAAGGCCCGGCGCCATCACAGGCGCCCCGCCAGTTCCGCCGCCGCCTCCTCGTCGGTGCGCTCGAAGCGCAGCGGCGTGACGGAGATGCCGCCGCGGCCGATCACGACGGCCTCGCTGTCCTCGGCGTCGGGGCGCGGGCCGCGAGAGAACTGCAGCCAGTGATACGGGATCCCGCGCGGGTCGACATGCGCCCTGACGGCGAGATCCTTGACCAGGCCGACGCCCTGGCGCGTCACCGTCAGCGGGCCGGCCGACTCGGGTACCACATCGGGGAAGTTGACGTTCAGGCAGGCCTGCTGGTTCCAGCCTGCCGCAAGCAGGCGGCGGATCACCTCAGGGGCCAGCTCGCCCGCAGTTTCCCAGCGCACCGCATTGCGATCGGTAAAGGCCTGGCTCAGCGCGATCGCCGGGATGCCCAGCAATACGCCGGTCATGGCGGCGCCTACGGTGCCTGAGAACACGGTTTCGAGCCCAAGGTTGGCGCCGCGGTTGATGCCCGACAGGACCAGGCTCGGCGGGGCATCGGCCATCAGGTGCCGCGCGGCCATGACGACACAGTCGCCCGGCGTGCCGGACACGCCAAAGCGGCGTTCGCCCTGCTGGCTGATGCGCAACGGCGAGTGCAGGCTCAGCGAGTGCGAGGTCCCGCTCTGGTCGTGCTCGGGCGCGACCACCCAGACCTCGCGCGCCAGCTTGGCGGCCACGGCCTCGAGCACGGCCAGGCCGGGGGCGTCGATGCCGTCATCGTTCGTAAGGAGTACGCGTTCCAGCAAGAGTTCGGACATGGAGAAAGGGGGCTGTAGATTGACGAATCCTGGGCTGCCTTGCGCGGGAAACAGCGTCAGGCGCAGCGCAAGGCGTTGCAACGGCCATGATGTGGCCGGCCGGGGCGAAGGCCAACTATAAACCGAAGCCGAGGCCGGTCGGCCGCACAGCGGCGCGCGTTGCCGGATTCGCCAAGACAGCACGGTATCCGGCTACTAACCTGCAGCTCATTGTTGTCCGCCCTGCCCGCGCCGCGCGCGCCCAAAACCCCAATACGCCATGCCGTCACCCCGTCACACCGTTCCACCCAGCGCCATCTGGCTGTCCAGCCTCGCCTTCGTGCTGATCTGGTCGACCGGCTTCATCGTGGGCCGTGCGATCGTGCCGGTGGCGCAGCCCAGCCTCTTCCTGCTGGCCCGCTTCTCGCTGGCGGCCCTGCTGTTCACCGGCGTAGCCCTGGCCGGCGGCGCGCGCTGGCCGGCACTGCGCGATGTGCCGAAACACTTGCTGGCCGGCGGCCTGTTGCACGGCAGCTACCTGGGTGGCGGTTACTGGGCCATTGCACATGGCCTGGCGCCATCGGCCATGGCCTTGCTCGGCGCCTTGCAGCCGCTGCTGACGGCGCTGCTGGCGATCCCGCTGCTGGGAGAATTCCCGTCCCGCCGGGGCTGGGGCGGACTTGCGCTGGGCTCGCTGGGCGTAGTATTGGTAGTGGCCCCGGCCACCCTGGCCAGCGCGCCCAGCCCGGTATCGCCGTGGGTGGTGCTGGTGGCGGGGCTTTCCATCCTCTCCATCACCATGGGCACGATCCTGCAAAAAACCTCGATTGCCGCCGCCGACCTGCGTGCCAGCTCGGCGTGGCAGAACGTGGGCGGCGCACTGGTGGCCGGCGCGCTGGCCTGGATGCTGGGCGAGACGCACTGGCAGCCGGGCCTGGCGCTGTGGTCCGCGCTGGCGTGGGCCACCCTGGTGCTGTCGGGCCTGGGCACCTACCTGTTGCTGCGCATCGTCAGGCGCGGCCAGGCCGCCAAGGCGGCCTCGCTGATGTTCCTCGCTCCGCCGCTGGCCGCGTTGCAGGCCTGGGGGCTGTTTGGCGACCGGCTCGGGCCCCTGCAATTGCTCGGCCTGATCGTTGCCGGACTTGGGGTCTGGCTGTGCCAGACCGGCCAGGGCGGCAAGCGCGGCGACGCCATTGGGAAAACCGGCCATGTCGCCGCCCGATAAGCGCGCCTTGCCGGCGATACCGGCGAGCCTGCCGGCTCCGCTGGTGGAGACTCGCGTCTACCAGCCGGAGCCAGAGCGGCATCGCCATGACTATTACCAGGTACTGTTCGGCCTGGACGGTGCCTGCGAGTTGGAAATCGGCGGACACCTGCACCGGCTCGATCCCCGTAGCGGGCTGATCGTACCTGCCGGCGAGTGCCACGATTTCCTCGGGCTGGGGAACAACCGGCAACTGGTGCTGGACGTTCCGCCCGGTTCGCTCGCGTTGCCGGCGGCACTGACGGACCGTGTGAGGGCGTTTGCCGTCACCGACGCCTGGAGCGCCGGCGTGCGGCGCGTGGCCATGCTGCAGCAAGGCACGAGCCAGGCCGGCTCGCGCCAGCATCACTGGCAGTTGGCGGCCACGCTTGCCTCCGACCTCGCGCAAGCGCTCGGCGTGGATGGCCGTGTCCGGCCGGCGCATTTCCCCCTGGCGGAAATCGACGCCTACCTGCGCCAGCATCTGGAGGCACCTGTGCGCGCCAGCCAGCTTGCGGCACATTTCGGCTGGAGCGTAAGGCGTTTCCACACCCTGTTCCGCGACGCCTTTGGCGATACGCCGCATCGTTACCAGACACGCATGCGGCTGGACCAGGCCACGCGCCTGCTGGCCGACCGGAGCCAGGCGCTGGCGGATATTTCGCTGACGCTCGGCTTTCCCGACCAGACCACCTTTACCCGCAGCTTCACCCAGCGCTTTGGCATGCCGCCGGGCGCATGGCGCGCCGGCCTCGGGCCCGAGCGTATCGCCGCCCGCGCATCGCGCCGCCGCTAGCCGCTCCGCCGCCGCGCGACCCCACACGATGTGTCCCGGCCGCGCCGCACTTCCACCCCGCCGGAGCCATTTCAGCATTTTTTCCTGCTATTCATATAAATTTCAAAAACAAATGCTGGTCGATTGTCTTTAATCTGCTCGCCACTTCCGTCCAATAGCACCGCATCGGACTGCTTGCTTTCCAGCCAATGCTTGTCTTAAAAGGCAAACAATTGCGCCGGAAGGCCAGTTTTCAGTAGGACATGCCCACCAGGCATCCCCTATGAAGATGCGGCGCCGGCCTTGTCCGCACCATCTGCGCGACTTGTCCACGGAAGCCAGGAGGCGCAACCGGACCGCTCCCAAAAGGGGCGATTCCGGACAATTACCGATCGGAGACAAGAGATGAGTGAAAACGGAGAAGCGCTGCACCGCGGCCTTGGCGAACGCCAGATCCGGCTGATGGCGCTGGGCTCGGCCATTGGCGTGGGCCTGTTCCTGGGCTCGGCGAGCGCCATCAAGATGGCCGGGCCGGCCATCATGCTGGCCTATATCATCGGCGGCGCCATGATCTTCCTGATCATGCGCGCGCTCGGCGAAATGGCCGTGCACAACCCGGTGGCAGGTTCCTTCTGCCGCTACGCGCAGGACTATATGGGGCCGCTGGCCGGCTACCTGACGGGCTGGAACTACTGGTTCCTGTGGCTGGTGACCTGCATCGCCGAAATCACCGCTGTCGCCATCTACATGGGCATCTGGTTCCCCGACGTGCCCCGCTGGATCTGGGCGCTGGCGGCGCTGGCCGCGATGGGCTCGGTCAACCTGCTGGCGGTCAAGGCCTACGGCGAATTCGAGTTCTGGTTCGCCATGATCAAGATCGTCACCATCGTGCTGATGCTGATCGGCGGCACCGGCATGATCGTGGCTGGCTTTGGCAATGGCGGCGTGGCGATCGGCATTTCCAACCTGTGGACCCATGGCGGCTTCATGCCGAACGGCGCTTCCGGCGTGCTGATGTCGCTGCAGATGGTGATGTTCGCCTACCTCGGCGTGGAGATGATCGGCCTGACCGCCGGTGAGGCGAAAAACCCGCGGAAATCGATCCCAGGCGCCATCAACTCGGTGTTTTGGCGCATCCTGATCTTCTACGTGGGCGCGCTGTTCGTGATCCTCGCCATCTACCCCTGGAACGAAATCGGCACGCAGGGCAGCCCCTTCGTGATGACGTTCGAACGCCTCGGCATCAAGACCGCCGCCGGCATCATCAACTTCGTGGTGCTGACCGCCGCGCTGTCCTCCTGCAACGGCGGCATCTTCAGCACGGGCCGCATGCTCTACAACCTGGCACAGCAAGGCCAGGCGCCGCGCGCCTTTGCCGTGACGGACCGCAACGGCGTGCCGCGCCGCGCCCTGCTCGTTTCGATTGCCGCATTGTTGTGCGGCGTGCTGCTGAACTACCTGGTCCCCGAGAAGGTGTTCGTCTGGGTCACCTCGATCTCCACCTTCGGCGCCATCTGGACCTGGGCCGTGATCCTGGTCACGCAGATGAACTTCCGCCGCGGCCTGTCCTCGGCGGAACGCAGCAAGCTCGCCTTCCGCATGCCGTTCTGGCCCTATGGCTCCTGGGTGGCGCTGGCCTTCCTGGGGCTGGTGGTCGCGCTGATGGCGTACTTCCCGGATACGCGCATCGCGCTGTACGTGGGCCCGGCCTGGCTGATCCTGCTGACCTTGCTGTATTACCGGCTGGGCATGCAGTCCCGTTCGCCGGTGCAGTACCAGGGCTAGGGCCAGCCCTGTCCCCGCCCGCCGCGCCGTGATGCTTGTCCGGCACGCGCGGGCGCGTCGGCCAAGCTAGAATGACCCCCAAACCATCCACAGCCAGGGGGGAGCGGGATGTCAGACGCACTTGCGGCGCCCAGCAGATCCGAAAAGCCGAGCGCCGAAGCGCGCGCAACCGCCGTCGCAGCGACCATCGCGAAGGCCGCGATCGACCAGGCCGACCATGCCATGCGCAACTGGACCGATCCCGAACCCGGGCCGGTCCGCATTGGCTCGCCCCGGCACTTGCGCATGTTCTGCAACATGCTGCTGCAAACCCACAACCCCTATAAACCGGCCGTCATCGACTGGCCGAGCCTCGACCCCGACGCCTTGCACCGGGTGACGTCCCTGCCGATCTGGGATATCGCGGTGCAGACCGAGGGACGCGCGTCCATCCGTGTGCAGTCCTTCGCCAATACCGTGGCCGAGCCGCTGCTGCGCAGCGCGCTTGAGATGGACGGCGCAGAGGAGGCGCGGCACAAGGTGGTGCTATCGAAACTGGTCGAGGCATATGGCATCGCGCTGGCGCCTGAACCCGAGTACCTGCCCCCCGCCGACGCCGAATGGGGCTGGCTGGTGACCGGCTACAGCGAGTGTATCGACAGCTTTGCCGCGTTCGGACTGTTCGCCGCGGCCAGGCGCTCGGGCTTCTTTCCCGCCGAACTGGTCGAAACCTTCGAACCCGTCATCCAGGAGGAAGGCCGGCACATCCTGTTTTTCGTCAACTGGGCCGCCTGGTACCGCCGCAGCCTGCCCTGGTGGCGGCGCCCCCTGTACGCGCTCAAGGTGATGCGGGTGTGGGCTTTCCTGATCTGGGAGCGCGTTGGCATTGCGCGCGGCATCGATGCCGATGGCATGGCCAAGGACGCCAATTTCCCGATGAACAGTACGGCAGCGATCGCCGAGACCTTGTCCGCGCGCGAGATGATCGATCTTTGCCTGGCCGAGAACGAACGCCGCATGGCGGGTTACGATCCGCGCCTGTTGCGGCCGGAGACCGTTCCCAAGCTGGCCCGGCTTGCCCGCCGCTTTCTGCGCTGAGCGCACCTTGACCCACCTGAAGCTGTTCTGGAGCCTTTTGAGATGTTCCTGTTGTCCCTGATCCCCCTCGCCATCTGGTGCGTGCTGCTGGCTGGCCGCGCCGGCTTCTGGCGGGTGCGCAAGCCCGGCCCCGCGCCCGCCCCGGCGCAATGGCCGGAAGTGGTCGCCATCATCCCGGCACGCAACGAGGCGGCCGTCATCGGCGGCGCGGTGACCAGCGTGCTGGGTCAGTCCTATCCCGCGCCCCTGCGGCTGATGGTGGTGGACGACCATAGCACCGACGGTACCGCCGACATTGCACGCAGCGCCGCGGCTGCGCTGGGCAAGGCGGAATCGCTTGCGGTGATCACGGCGCGCGAGCTGCCACCCGGCTGGAGCGGCAAGGTTTGGGCGCAGTCGGAAGGCCTGGAAGCCGCTGACAGGCTGGCTCCCGCGGCCACCTGGGTGTGGCTGACGGATGCCGACATCCATCACGGCCACGGTGTGCTGGCGCAGCAGGTGGCGCGCGCGGAATGCGAGCAGCGGGACCTGGTTTCATTGATGGTGCGGCTGCGCTGCGCATCCTGGTGGGAGCGCATGATCGTCCCGGCCTTTGTGTTCTTTTTTGCCAAGCTCTACCCGTTCGCGCGCGTCAACAACCCGCGCAGCGGCGTGGCCGCGGCCGCCGGCGGCTGCATGCTGGCGCGGCGCAGCGCGCTGGCCCGCATCGGCGGATTTGCCGCGATCCGCGGAGAACTGATCGACGACTGCAGCCTGGCAGCCTGTATCAAGCAAGGCGGCTCGATCCGCCTGGACCTCGCCGACGACAGCATCTCGGCGCGCCCCTACGATGACTGGCGCAGCCTGTGGGATATGATCGCGCGCAGCGCCTACACCCAGCTGCGCTACTCGCCGCTGTTGCTGGCCGGCGCCGTGGCTGGCATGGTGCTGACCTACCTGGCGCCACCCCTGCTGGCGCTTGGCGGCGGCCTGCGGCTATGGCCGGCATGGGCGGCCTGGCTGGCCATGACGCTGGCCTACATGCCCATGCTGCGCGAATACCGCCAGCCCCTGTGGCTGGCGCCGCTGCTGCCGCTGACGGCCTTGTTCTACCTTGGCGCCACCATCGATTCCGCGCGCCGCTACTGGCTGCGCAAGGGCGGGCAGTGGAAAGGCCGTGCGCAAGCGCCGCAGCGCGGCTGACGGCAGCGGGCCGGAGGCTGGCAGCGCGCCTGCGCCGCCAGCCAGTTTCAGCGCAGGTAGCCGGCGGTACGGAACCAGTCGAGCGCCTCGCCCAGGCCTTGCTGGTAGGGCCGTGCCTGGTAGCCAAGCACCTGGCGGGCTTTTTCCGAACTGAAGAACATCCGGTATTTCGACATCGACAGGCCATCGGCCGTCAGGAAGGGCTCTTTGCCCGTCATGCGCGCCACCGCCTCCGCCGCGAAAGCGAGCGGGTAAAGCGGCCAGCGCGGCAGGCTGATGGTGGGCGGGCGCCGCCCGGTCATGGCGGCAATGTCGGCCAGCATCTGCTGCAGGGAGACGTCCTGCCCGCCAAGAATATACCGCTCGCCGGTCACGCCGCGCTCCAGCGCCAGCATATGCCCGGCCGCCACGTCGTCCACATGCACCAGATTGAGGCCAGTATCGACAAAGGCGGGGATCTTGCCGCTGGCGGCTTCGACAATGATGCGGCCGGTAGGCGTCGGCCGCACGTCGCGCGGGCCGATCGGCGTGGAGGGATTGACGATCACCGCCTCGAGGCCGTCGCGGGCCACCATGCGCTCCACCACGCGCTCGGCCAGCACCTTGCTGCGCTTGTAGGCACCGATCGCCTCATGGTCGCCCATGGCGGCGTCTTCTGCCACCGGCGCCGTGGCGCCCGCTACCCGCAACGTCGCCACGCTGCTTGTGTACACCACGCGTTCCACGCCGCAGGCGAGTGCCGCGCCCATCACGGTTTCGGTCCCGGCCACATTGGTGCGTACGATTTCCTCGGGATCCGGAGCCCACAGGCGGTAATCCGCCGCCACATGAAACAGATAGCGCACGCCTTTCAACGCACTTTCCATGGCGCGTGCATCGCGCATATCGCCCTCGGCGATCTCAACCGGCAGGTCCTCCAGGTTGCGGCGCGGGCTGCCCGCGCGTACCATCGCGCGCACCCGGAACCCGCGCTCCAGCGCCTGCCGCGCTACCGCCGAACCGAGAAAACCCGATGCGCCCGTTACCAGGACATAGTCTCCTGACGTCATGTTCCCCACAGGAATAACCCTCAAAGTGTTGCAGGCGTTTGCCAGGTGCCAGACAAAGGTTGCGGCACGGGTATATAGTAACCACCGTATGACGGGAAAGTGATTCCGGAATATCAACTAATGCTGAACCCGTTGACTGGGTCGGGGGGCCTATTTTTATGCAGGTGATTCTTGCTCAACCCCGCGGTTTTTGTGCCGGCGTGGTGCGCGCGATCGAGATTGTAGATCGTGCCCTACTCAAGCATGGAGCCCCGGTGTTCGTGCGACACGAAATCGTGCACAACAAGCACGTGGTGGAAGGGCTAAGGCAAAAGGGTGCGCGCTTCGTGGAAGAACTGCATGAAGTGCCGACCGGCGCCGTCACGATTTTCAGCGCGCATGGCGTCTCCAAGGACGTCGAGAGCGATGCGCGGACCCGCCAGTTGCACTCGATCGACGCGACCTGCCCGCTCGTGATCAAGGTACATACGCAGGGCCGGCAATATGCCGCCAGCGGCCGCACGGTGATCCTGATCGGCCATGCCGGCCATCCGGAGGTCGAAGGCACCATGGGACAGATCCCGGGCAAGGTCATCCTGGTGCAAAGCGAGGCGGAGGTCGCGCAACTCGACCTGCCCGCGGATACCCCCGTGGCCTACGTCACGCAGACCACGCTGAGCGTGGACGATACACGTAATATAATTGCCGCCCTGAGCCGGCGCTTTGCCAACCTGGTGGGGCCGGATACGCGCGATATCTGCTACGCCACGCAAAACCGGCAAAGCGCAGTCCGCGAGCTGTCCAAGCAGGTGGAGGTGATCCTTGTGATCGGCGCCACCAATAGCTCCAACTCCAACCGCTTGCGCGAGATCGGTACGGAAAGTGGCGTGCCGAGCTATCTGATTGCCGACGGCAGCGAGCTGAACCCCGAATGGGTGCGCGGCGTCGAAGTCGTGGGTATCACGGCAGGTGCGTCCGCGCCCGAGGAAATGGTCAAGGACGTGATCGCCGCGCTGCGCAGGCTCGGACCGGTGGAGGTGTCCACCATGGATGGCCGCGAGGAGCACGCCGAATTCCGCTTGCCCGCCGAGCTGGCCGATCCGTCGCCGCGCAGGCAGGCAGCCGGCACGGCCGCAACCGAGGCCGTGCCGCAGCCGGACCCGCAAACCGCCGCTGGCTGACCCCGGCCGCCCCATAACAAGGAAGTACATTTTGGCCATTCCCTTTTTGCAGGTTGCCCGCGTGGGCGCCTATGTCGTCAAGCAGCATCTCTCCGGCAACAAGCGCTATCCGCTGGCACTGATGCTGGAACCGCTGTTCCGCTGCAACCTGGCCTGTAACGGCTGCGGCAAGATCGACTATCCGGACCCCATCCTGAACCAGCGCCTGTCCATCGAGCAGTGCCTGGGCGCGGTCGACGAATGCGGCGCCCCGGTGGTCTCCATCGCCGGCGGCGAACCGCTGCTGCACAAGGACATGCCCACCATCGTCAAGGGCATCATTGCGCGCCGCAAGTTCGTCTACCTGTGCACCAATGCACTGCTGATGGAAAAGAAGCTGGACCAGTACGAGCCCAGCCCTTACTTCGTCTGGTCGGTGCACCTGGATGGCGACCGCGAGATGCATGACCGTTCGGTGAGCCAGGAAGGCGTGTACGACCGTTGCGTCGAGGCGATCGCCGCGGCCAAGAAGCGCGGCTTCCGCGTCAACATCAACTGCACGCTGTTCAACGATGCCGAGCCGGAAAAAGTGGCCCGCTTCTTCGACTCCGTGAAGGCCATGGGCGTGGACGGCATCACCGTATCGCCGGGCTATGCCTACGAGCGCGCGCCGGACCAGCAGCACTTCCTGAACCGCGGCAAGACCCGCCAGTTGTTCCGCGACATCCTGTCGCGCGGCCGTGCCGGCAAGAACTGGGCCTTCAGCCAGTCCACGCTGTTCCTGGACTTCCTGGCCGGCAACCAGACCTACAAGTGCACGCCCTGGGGCAATCCGGCGCGCACCGTGTTCGGCTGGCAGCGTCCGTGTTACCTGGTCGGCGAAGGCTATGTCGGCACCTTCAAGGAACTGATGGAAGGCACCGACTGGGACGCCTACGGCGTCGGCAACTACGAGAAGTGCGCCGACTGCATGGTCCACAGCGGCTTTGAAGCCACCGCGGTGGCCGACACCATCGCCCATCCGCTCAAGGCGCTGGGCGTTAGCCTGCGCGGCGTGCGCACCTCGGGCCCGATGGCGCCGGATATCGACCTGACCAAGCAACGCCCTGCCGACTACGTGTTCTCGAAGCACGTCGAGATCAAGCTTGAAGAGATCGGCCGCGCCAAGTCATCCAAGGCAGCCAACGACACCGCCGCCACACGGAAAGCCGCCACGCGCTGAAGCGCAGGCAATCCGGAATGCATAAAGGCTCGCACCCTGGGTACCGCGTGTACCGGGGGCGAGCCTTTTATCGTCCATGCCGGCGGTAACGCCGGGGGCTCAAGCGTCGGCGTTCTGGCGCGCGTTGTGGTTGGCCAGGTACTTGAGCAAGCCGTCGATGCCGTTACGCGCGACGATATCGGCGAACTGCCGGCGGTAGACCTCGATCAGCCAGGCGCCCATCATATTGATGTCGTAGATCTTCCAGCCGTTGCCGACGCGCTGCAGGCGGTAGTCGATCTGCATCTCGTCGCCGTTGTTGAGCACGCGCGTCTCGACCACCACATCGGTGGCGCCGCTGGCGGCCAGCGCGGGCTTGTAGCGGAACTTGACGTTCTGCTCGCGCAGTTGCGACAGCGAAACCGCGTAGCTGCGCACCAGCAGGGTCTGGAATTGCTCGTACAGTTGCTTTTGCTGCTCGGGCGTAGCATTGCGCCACGCGCTGCCGACCGCCAGCCGGGTGGTACGCTCGAAATCGGTGTAGGGCAGGAACTGGCGCTGCACTACTGCGGTAATCTTGCCCAGATCGCCGCCGCGGGTGTCGGGGCTGGACTGGATGGTGCCGATCACGCCTTCGACGGCGGCCCGCACCATGCGGTCCGGCGAAGACCTGTCGACCGTTTGCGCCTGTGCGGCGGAAACCATCGCCACCACGGCGAGCGGGGCCAGAGCCTGGAAAGCAATACCGTATTTCTTCATGCGAATTTGGACCTGAATATGCCAGTCGGTTCGCCGCCGGAAATGCCCGGCAGACTTGCCAAGGGAAACATGCCGCGCCGCGGGCTGCGAGACCGCAGCCCGGCTCGCGCGCGTGTGCCGGGGCAGTATAGCGTACCGAAGCCGGCGCTCGCCGCGCCGGCGGCAACCGCGCATTGCATGACGGCGCGGCCAAAGCGGCAGCGCTATGCCGCGTCCTGCCGTTATACTCGCGGCTGCCGCTTTGCGCGCTGCGCTGCGCTTTTTTTCGCGCCTCGTTGCGCGCCACACAGTTACTGTCCCCCTTATCGCCCATGTTGACGTCGTTGGTCATCCGCATCGTCCAGTTTTCTACCCGCCGCGCGTGGCCCGTGATCGCGCTGACGCTGCTGCTGACTGCCGCCAGCGGCGTCTATGTGGCAGGCCATTTCGCCATCAACACCGATATCAGCCGCCTGCTCCAGTCGGACCAGCCCTGGGCGCGCCGCGATGCCGCCGTGAGCGCCGCCTTTCCCCAGCGCGACCAGATGATCCTGGCCGTGGTGCAGGCGCCGGCCGCGGAACTGGCGGACGCCGCCGCCGACGAGCTGGCCAAGGCGCTGCGCCAGCAGGGCGAGCGCTTTCGCGCCGTCAGCCAGCCGGGCGGCGGGGAATTCTTCGAGCGTAACGGACTGCTCTTCGTCGAAACGGAAAAGCTGCGCGATACCACCACGCAACTGACCCAGGCACGTCCCCTGCTCAACGCCCTTGCGCATGACCCGACCCTGCGCGGCCTGTCCGATACGCTATCGACTACGCTGTCGTTGCCGCTGCAACTCGGGCAGGTCAAGCTGGGCGACATGGCCAAGCTGCTCGGCAGCAGCGCGCGCACGGTGGACCAGGTACTGGCAGGCAAGCCCGGAGCGCTGTCCTGGACCGGATTGGTCGACAGCAGCCTGCAACCTGCGCCCGGCGGCGTCGCCACGGCGTTCGTCGCGCTCAGCCCCGTGCTCGACTACGCCGGCCTGCAAGCCGGCGCGGATGCCGCCGGCGCTATTCGCGCCACGGCGGCCAAGCTCGGGCTGGCCCAGCGGTACGGCGCCACGGTGCGCCTGACCGGCTCGCAAGCGCTGGCGGATGACGAATTTGCCTCGGTCAAGGAAGGGGCCGCCTTCAATGGCGTGCTGACGTTGCTGGTGGTGATCCTGATCCTGTGGCTGGCATTGCGCTCCAAGCGGCTGATCCTGGCGGTACTGGCCAGCATGCTGGTGGGCCTGGTCATCACCGCCGCGCTCGGGCTGGCCATGGTCGGCGCGCTCAATATGATCTCCGTGGCCTTCGCCGTGCTGTTTGTCGGGCTTGGCGTGGATTTCGGCATTCAGTTCGGCGTGCGCTACCGCGCCGAGCGCCATGTGCATCCCGAAATCCCGGTAGCCCTGGCGAGTGCCGCCAAGGCGGTCGGCGTGCCACTGGCGCTTGCCGCCGCCGCTACCGCGGCTGCCTTCTTCTGCTTCCTGCCCACCGACTACCGCGGCGTGGCCGAGCTGGGCCAGATCGCAGGGGTGGGCATGCTGATCGCGTTCACCACCACCATCACGCTGCTGCCCGCGCTGATCACGGTATTCCGCCCGAAGGACGAAGCGGGACGGACCGAAGTGCCTGGCTTCAAGTGGCTGGCACCGGCCGATGTGTTCTTCGAGCGCTATCGCAAGCAAGTGCTGCTGGTCACCTGCGGCCTGATCCTGGCCGGCTCGCCCCTGCTGTTGCACCTGCGGTTCGACTTCGATCCGCTGCACCTCAAGGATCCGCACTCGGAATCGATGGCAACCCTGCTCTCGCTCAAGGATGCGCCCCAGGCCGGCACCGACAACGTCAACGTGCTGGCGCCCTCTCTTGCCGTGGCCGTCGCCGCCGCCAACCGCCTGGCAGCGTTGCCGGAGGTGTCGCGCGTCGTCACGCTGCAGACTTTCATACCCGACGACCAGCCAGCGCGGCTGGCCTTGATCGCCAAAGCATCGGCGAGCCTGATGCCGGTGCTGACGCAGACCGTGGCCACGCCTGCGGACGATGCGCGGCTCGTCAATTCGCTCAAGAACGCGGCGCGCCAGCTCACCCTCGCGGCGGAGGATCATCCCGGCCCGGGCGCCACCGAAGCCGCCCACCTGGCTACGGGGCTGCGCAAGCTTGCCGGCGCGGACGCCGCCACCCGCGCGCGCGCCGAACAGGCCATCGCCCTGCCGCTGCGCCTCGCGCTGGCCCGCCTGCAGCGGATGCTGTCGCCGCAGCCGATCAGCCGGGAGACCTTGCCGCCCGCCCTGGTACGCGACTGGGTCGCCCCCGACGGACAGGCCCTGGTCAGCGTGAGCCCGAAGCTCCCCCCGGCGGCCAAGCCGGGAGATGCGTCGAGCAGCAACAGCGATGCGCGCGACGCCGCGCTGACGCGCTTTATCGATGCCGTGCAGCGCGTCGAGCCCGCCGCGGTAGGTGGCCCGATCTCGATCCGGGGCTCCGCCGACACCATCATGACCGCCTTTGCCCAAGCCGGCATCTGGGCCGTGCTGTCGATCACGCTGCTGCTTTGGATCACGCTGCGCCGCGTGGGCGATGTGCTGCGCACGCTGGTGCCGCTGCTGGTGTCCGCGCTGGTCACGCTGGAACTTTGCGTGGTGTTCGGCATCCCGCTCAATTTCGCCAACGTGATTGCCCTGCCCCTGCTGTTTGGCATCGGCGTGGCCTTCAAGATCTACTACGTGCTCGCCTGGCGCGAGGGCAAGACACACTTGCTGCAGTCCCCGCTCACCCACGCCGTGCTCTTCAGCGCCGCCACCACGGCCGCCGCCTTCGGCAGCCTGTGGTTGTCCCAGCATCCAGGCACGGCCAGCATGGGCAAGCTGCTGGCGCTGGCGCTGGCATGCACGCTGGTCGGCGCCGTATTTTTCCAGCCGATCCTGATGGGACGTCCGCGCGAGCGGTCCGCGCCCGCTACCGGACCGGCCCATTGAAACGCCATCTCAACATGATGAACCGCCCCGTCCCTCGCTTCTCGCGCCTACTGTCGGCGCTTTCCCTGTCGCTACTGGCCACGGCATGCGCCACCGGCCCGCAAGCCAACCCGGACGACCCGCTGGAGCCGCTCAACCGCGCAGTCTTCAAGGTCAACGACAAGGCTGACGAGTACGTAGCAACGCCGCTGGCCAAGGGCTACCGTGCCGTCACGCCACAGCCGGTGCGCACCGCTGTCACCAATTTCTACTCGAACCTGGCCGACGTCGGCAACACAGTCAACAACCTGCTGCAAGGCAAGGGCGTGGACGCGGCGGAAAGCTTCATGCGCGTCGCCATGAATTCGGTACTCGGGGTCGGCGGCCTGATCGATATCGCTACGCCAGCCGGCCTGAGCAAGCACTCCACCGACTTCGGGCTGACGATGGGCGTGTGGGGCGTGCCCGCCGGCCCGTACCTGGTGCTGCCGCTGTTCGGTCCCAGTTCGATCCGCGACGGGGTGGGCCTGTATGTGAACTTCCAGCTGTCGCCTACCACGTGGGTCGAAAAGGACGTGCAGTGGGCGCTGTGGGGCGTGGGTTTCCTCGATGCACGTACCAATGCACTGGCCGCGACCGATCTGTTGTCGCTGGCGGCACTGGATAAATACAGTTTCGTGCGGGATGGGTACCGGCAGCGCCGGCAGTACCTGATCCAGGGTGGTGGCGGGAAGCTGCCGGATTACGAGGATACGGATGCGCCCGCCGAAGGAGCGGCGCCCGCGCCGGCCGGCGGGGAAGAGAAAAAGCCTGAAGCGGAAGGGACGAAGCCTTAAGCTTTTGCTGCCCGGTCTTCGATCCGGCCGCCCGGGTCAAAGGCCGGGCGGCGGCTCACCCTAAACCAAACCCCGCCCCCACCCGGCCCCGCGCCACCTCCAGCGCCAACCTCGCCAGCCTGGCATCCCGACCCAGCCGGATCAGGTCCGGCACCTGCCCCGGCCCCGCCAGCAGCGCCTTGAGCAACGCCAGGATATCGGTGCCGCCATCGGGCCCCATCCCCGCCACCGCGGCGGGCGGCACATCCCGTTGCGCGGGATCGATCACGACCCGGCAGGCGGCAAACGGCACCCCGAATTCCTGGGCGATCCGCGCCGCGATATGAGACTCCATATCGACCGCCAGCGCCCCCGTGGCAGCGTGCAATGCCGTCTTGGCAGCCACCGAGGTCACCGCCTGGTCTGAGCCCGCCAGCGTCCCGGCAACGGCTTCCGGCAACGCAAGGGACAGTGCGCGAGACCAGCTTGCATCGACCGGCCGCGACGTATCGCCGTCGTGTACTGCGGTGGCGACAATCACCTTGCCAGGCGCAAGCGCGGGATCTAGCCCGCCCGCCACGCCAAAGCTGATCACGCCCGCGCAGGGATGCGCCAGGCGTTGCCGCAAGCCTTGCGCCAAGGCTTCGGCGCGTAGGCCGTGCAGGGTTTCAATGCCGGGGCCCGCGGCAATGCGGGCCTCGAAGCGCATGCCGGTCACCACCAGCGTGGGACCGGCGGCCTGCCGTTGCGGCAGGCGCGCGGACAAACCGGGCGAAGCTGGCGCGCTCACATCCCCCACGCCACTGCCCGCGTGCCGTCGCGGCGCAGGTTGCGGTAGCGCGCCACGGCCCAGAGCGGGAAGAAGCGGGCATAACCGTGGTAGCGCAGGTAGAACACGCGCGGGAAGCCCACCGCGGTGAAGCGTGCCTCGTTCCACAGGCCATCGGCCTGCTGCGTGCGCACCAGGTAATCGATCCCCCGCGCCACGGCGGGATGATCGACCTCGCCCGCCGCCATCAGGCCCAGCAAGGCCCATGCGGTTTGCGAAGGGACGCTGGGCGCGGGCTCATAGCCCTGGTAGTCGAGGCGGTAACTGCTGCCATCCTCGCCCCAGCCGCCGTCGGCGTTCTGGATCGACACCAGCCACGCTGCCGCGCGGCGCATCTCCGGGGCCTCCGGTGGCAGGCCGGCAGCGTTCAGCGCGCACAGCGCGCTCCAGGTGCCGTAGATGTAGTTCATGCCCCAGCGGCCGTACCAGCTGCCGTCGGCCATCTGCTCGTCGAGCAGGTAGCGCAGCGCGCGCTTGAACGCCGGACTGCTCGCCGAGTTTTCACCCAGTTGCGCGAGCATCGACAGGCAGCGCGCCGAGACGTCGGCGGTGGGCGGATCGAGCAAGGCGCCGTGGTCGGCGAACGGAATATTGTTCAGGAATTCATGCGTGTTCTCGGGCTCGAAAGCGCCCCAGCCGCCGTTGCCGCTCTGCATGCCGGCCACCCACTCGCGCGCGCGGCTAACCGCTTCGTCATAGCGCGCGCGATGGCTCGCCGGGGCGACGGCCGGCGCCGCCGCGCCGGAACGCGCCGCGCGGTCCATGGCCATGGCCACCACGGCGGTATCGTCCACGTCCGGGTAGTGCGGATTGGCGTACTGGAAGGCCCAGCCGCCGGGACGCACGTCGGGACGCCGCACAATCCAGTCRCCGCGCACGTCCAGCACCTGCAGGGGGCGCAGCCATTGCAGGCCGCGCTCGGCCGCCGCCTCGGCGCGCGGGCCGCCGACCTCCAGCAAGGCGTGGCTGGCCAGCGAGGTATCCCAGACCGGCGACAGGCACGGCTGGCAATAGGCTTCGTCGCCATGCACGACCAGCAGCTTTTCGATGGAAGCGCGCGCCACCGCCACGTCCGGATCGGTACGCGGTACGCCCAGCACGTCGAACATCATGACGGCGTTCGCCATGGCCGGGAAGATGGCGCCCAGGCCGTCCTCGCCGTTCAGGCGTTCGCGCACGAATTTCTCGGCACGGGCAATGGCACGCTTGCGCAGGCTGCGGGGGAACAACGGCTCCGCCACGCGCAGGCCAGCATCCAGCGCGCTGAACACGGTGAACCAGACCCGGTTCTGATGCGGCGCCCTCGGGGCCAGGCGGGCCGCCTGGCAAGGACGGATAAACAATTCGTCGATGCCCACGCCACGCGGGTTCCTGGCCTGGGGGCGCAGGCTGTTGAGCACCAGCAGCGGCACGATCACGGTGCGGGCCCAGTACGCGACCTTGGACAAATGGAACGGGAACCAGAGCGGCAGCAGCATGATCTCGACCGGCATCATCGGCACCGCTTGCCACGGCATCACGCCGTACAGCGCCAGCAGCGTGCGGGTGAAGACGTTGCTGGCCTCGGCGCCGCCCTGGGCGTGGATGGACGCGCGGGCGCGGCGCATAGGCTCGGATTCGGTATCGTCGCCAATCATCTTGAGGGCGAAATACGCTTTCACGCTGGCGCTGATGTCCGAGCGGCCCTGATGGAACAGCGGCCAGCCGCCGTCGGCATTCTGGATGCGGCGCAGGTAGCGCGCGATACGCGCTTCCAGCACGGCATCCGGGGTCTCGCCCAGGTAGTGCACCAGCAGTACGTATTCCGCCGGGATCGTGGCGTCGGCCTCCAGCTCGAATACCCAGTGGCCGTCCGGCCGCTGGGTCGCCAGCAAAGCGTCAAGCGCACGGTCGAGCGTGCCTTGCAGCTCGTGATGCTCCGGCGCACCCTGCACGGCCGTGGCCGGCGTGGGGGATAGTGCTACTTGGCTCATCGGTCTCGATGTCCTCTTTTCAACAACGCAATCAGCAATACCTCGCGGGATCGCCTCAGATGAGGCCATGCCGGAGCAGAATCCAGAACAGCCGCGCCCGCGGCACGCGAACGCGCGCGCGCGGATTGGCCCAGCCGCGGGCCAGCAAACGCTGCAGGACTACGTGGTAGACCTCGCCCATGATGCGCGGCGAGCGCACGATCCGGCGAGGACAACCCGCCATGATAGCGAAAGCCTGCGCATAGTACGCCTGAGCCTGCTGCGCCACTTCCGCGCAGGCACGGCCGATGGCGGGATGGCCGACGATAGCTTGCGGCGCGCCGAGYGGCACGCCGGCGGCCGCCAGCGCTTCGGCCGGCAGGTAGACGCGGCCGAGCCCGGCGTCTTCGTCGATATCGCGCAGGATATTGGTGAGCTGCAGCGCGCGGCCGAGGTGATGCGCCAGCGCCACGCCGGTGTCGTGCTCCATGCCGAACACGCGCACTGCGAGCCGCCCTACCGCGCTCGCCACGCGGTCGCAGTACAGGTCAAGGGTAGCGTTGTCCGGTGCGCGGATATCGGCCAGGACGTCCATCGCCATGCCATCGACGACGGCGAGGAAGTCTTCCTGCAGCAATCCGAAGCGCTGGATCTGGGTGGCCAGGCCACGCAGCGCGGCCGGCGGCGCACCGGCATAGCACGCGGCGAGATCCGCGCGCCACGCATCCAGGCCGGCGAGGCGCGCGGCGCGCGGGCCGTCGCCATCGGCGATATCGTCCACGGCGCGGCAAAAGCCATAGATCTCGAACATCGCCTCGCGTTGCGCGGGGGGCAGGATCTTGAGGGCGGTATGGAATGAGCTGCCGGACGAGACGGCATTGCCCGCTGGCGGGACGGTTTGCACTGCGATTTCTGTTCCGGCCACGTAACTCCTCGTCACGCGTTGAACCGCCGTGCTGCTGTGCTGCCTCGCCCTGGCTAGTCGCCGCGGCCAGGCACGCAGCACAAGGCGGCATGTGTTTGGGGTAGTGGGCAATTATACCAAGTCCCGCCATGGGCGCGGCCGGCAGCCGAAGGTGGGTGTTGGCGGGGGGCGCGAGCCGGAGCCGTGCGACAAGAGCAGCAGCGGAACTGCGCGGGCGGCGCGCTTATCGGATACGCCGGCCGGCGAGGCGAAGCTCCATCACAAAAATACCCCGTTCCGGGTCATAGCGGGCAATTTCCGCGCAATTGGCAGCATTTTTTTGATTTTTATCGAATTCACCCGCACCCACCACGGGTAGCGGCGCGGGCTGCACCTGCGACGCCGGGTCGCGCCCCGCTTCGGCGGCGGCCTGCATGCGGCGCAGGTCGGCGAGCACCAGCGGCGAGATACGATCGAGCAGACGGCTGGACCTTAGCTTGTTCATGGCGGCCTTCCCCGGATGGATGTCGCCAGTGTAGGCCGGCGTCCCGGCCGTTGAATGTGCCCTGAGACACGCTCCGGAGCGGATTTCGCGCGATGTCACGCTCCGCGCGGCCAGGCTCTCCGGGGCCAGGCTGCCTTTGAACTGGTGCGCGAGTGGGTTCTGTTGATCGAGGGTGGTCCGCTGGTGTCGCTACGTCTTCTTGCTGACGCTGGGGGTAATGGCCATGGCGATCCGTGTCCTTGCTCCAGGAGGCTTCACAAGCGCGCCTGCCATTGCCGGGCAGGCCGCGCCGCTAAGGGCCGGTGCATTGCGCGTCCGGCCCGCCAGTGAAAGCCGATTCATCGCTGTCGTCAAGACGCGGTGCCGCGTAATCGTGCCGCCGGCATGGCAATGCGCAAAGATCTGAACACTGCAATCGAAAACGTTCAGATCGCATGGTATCGCCATGCCGGTCCAGCGGCTTGCGGCCTTACGTGCCTACGCGCTTACGCGCCGGACGCGACCGTCACGAACACCGGGTTCGAATAGAACCACAGGTCGTTGTAGTTGCGCGCGTTGATGGCATCGAAGCGTGCCGCATTCTCGACCAGGTCGGTCTTGGTGTCGGGCAGCGGGTTGCCGTTCGCGGTTTCTCCCGGCACGTTCAGCCCGAGATTGGTGCCCCGCAGGCGGAAGTACTGGCTCTTGGCCGCGGTGAACGTGTAGGTCACCGTGTTGTAGCCATCCTTGTCCAGCTTCCAGTCGGTCTTGGTGAAGGTTGCGATGACCTTCGTGGAATCATTGGTCTCCTTGCTGTATTCCGGCGTACCAGGCGCGGGGCGACGGGTGACGTCGCCGGCGATCAGGTCGATATGGTCCACGGTCGGCCTGACGTTGACATTGACGCCGCTGTCCAGCGGATACTCGAACCGGTTCCGGTCCGGGCTCTTGAAACGGATCGTGACAGTGACCTTGTCACCCGCCTTGGCCATGAGTTCGCCGCCCATCTCGCGCTTGGTGCTGCCGGCCGCCACATTGAAATCCAGTGCATTGATCAGGTCGCCGAACACCGAGAAGGACTTGCCCGCACGCAGGCTGTCCAGCAAGCCCTTGATGCCGGTGCCTTCCATCCACAGGTAGTTGCGTGCGTATTCGCCCGGGAAGTAGCCGCTGCTGAACTGGCCGCCCGCGGTCTTGAAATGGTGGTCCGAGTTGGCGAGGTTCCAGAAGCGGCGCCCGTCGCCCAGCAGGGCATCCCAGATGCCACCGACTTGCGCCACCACATAGTCCACGCCGCCATAGGTGCGCGACTTCAGGTTGGCATCGATATAGGCGCTGTTGTAGCCGCCGCGATCCGGCTCCATCTGGTTGCCGACCATGCCTTCCACCGCGAACACGATATTCGGCGCGAGGTCGTTCAACTCACGATAGTTGGCGGCGGTGTACTTGCCCGGATTGCGCGACGGGTGGTTGATCAGCGCGTAGCTGCTGTCCGGGTAATTTGTCTTGAGCCAGTTGAAGGCCAGCAGCGCGTCGGCGTGCGTGGTAAAGGCGCGCGGGCCTTTGGCATTCCACGCCGCCACGTCCACCGGATTGAACAGGGTGTCGGCGCGGTTGGTGAAGAAATACTCGAACTCGTTGGCGGCCTTGAGGGCCGGTGCGAGCGCGGGCGAGCCGGAGAAGATGCCCACGTTCATGTGGTCGTGGGTCGGCATGTCCCACTCGAAGGCGGAGAAGATCAGCTTGCCGGGATAGCGGCCGTCAGCCTGCATTTGCTTGACGGCAGGCACTTCGTAGTCCGCCATGCCCTTCGAGAATGCCACCGAGCCGCCAGGGATGGCCGTGCCGGCCGGGTCGCGATCCGAGACGCGCAGGTGGTTCGACAAGGCCATCCAGTCGAGGTTGCTCGCGGTGAACGCCTGGTCGAGCACCGTGGCCAGGGGGCTCTGCGCATCGTTGGACTGGATCGTATGTACATGCAGGTCGCCGGTGGTCCACTTGCCCGTGACTTCCGCGACCGGCGGGGTGACCGGCGCGGCCGGCGCGGCCGGTGCGCCGGGGGTGGCCGGAGCGGCGGGGCTGGATTGGTCGCCGTTGCCGTTGCAACCGTAGAAGCCGCCGGCGATGCATAGCGAGGCGGCCAGGCCGATGATGGATTTGGAGTGACGCATTGGATTTCCCTGGTGACGTTTTACGTATTGACCCGATCTGTCCGCGCGCCCTGGGCCGCCGGGCGATGCGTGTCACTGGCATCACCCCTTGCCCGGACGCACTGGCAAAGATTCTTGTGGGCGCCGATGTTGACGATCGTTAGTGACAGAAAGGTGACGTCGGGAAAACAAATCCTGTTTTTTGGTAAAACGATACACTTAGTCAGCCTAATGTCGCCTCTTCGAGACAAAATTCCAACCTACAGAACAAAAAACAAATGCCTGCGACATCTCTTCATGCGCATGTCATCTCTGCTGGCTAGCTTTGCCGCTTCCTGTTCCACATGGAAAGTCATGACAAAGAAGCACGAAGCCGATGCGCGGCAACAGGTACAGAAGACAACAACCAGCGTGCCGGACGAACGCCGCAGGAGCTTGCTCAGGGCCGGACTGGGTGCGACGCTGCTGCCTGCTGCCGGCAGGCGGCAGTGCATTGCTGGCTGCGTGCGGGGGTGGGGGTGGCGACGACGCGCCCGCCGCGCCGAGCACCGGCAGCCCGGCACCGCAGCCACCGGCCGGCCCGCAGCTGGCATCCAATTTCGCGCTGGCGGTACTGCCCGATACGCAGTTCTACTCGCGCTATGCAACGCTGGCGGAGAACGACCAGTTCGGCCGCAAATTCAACAGCGAGCCGTTCCAGGCGCAGACCAACTGGGTCGCGGACAATGCCAAGGCGCTCAACATCCCCTTCCTGATCCATCTCGGCGACGTCGTGGACCAGCAAGGCAAGCCCGAGCAGTGGGTGGTGGCCGACCAGGCCATGAAGGTGCTTGAGAGCGCCAAGATCCCGTATTCGATCCTGGCCGGGAATCACGATGTCATTCTCGACCTCGACTACAGCGGCGGCCCGAACGACACCGGCACCGACACGGAGCGCACGCTGGCCAACGAGCCCTACCTGAAGACGTTCGGCACGGCCCGGGCCAGCAAGCAGGCCACCTTCGGCGGCCGCGACCCGAGCGGCTTCCACGAGTACCACGTGTTCGAAGCCGAAGGGCAGAAGTTCCTGGTGCTCTCGCTATCGTGGCGCGTCTCCGACAACGGCATCGCGTGGGCACGCCAGGTACTGCGCAACAACCCGACGCTGCCAGCCATTCTCGCCAACCACCAGTTGATCAATATCGACAAGGACGGGGTTACACCGCTCGAGGTGCCCTACGGCCTGCTGCTGTGGGAAAAACTGATCAAGGACAACGACCAGATCTTCATGACGCTGAACGGCCACTACCACGGCGCCGCGCGGCTTACCAAGACCAATGTCTACGGCAACGCCGTCGAGGAAATGGTGGTCGACTATCAGATGGCCTACCAGGGCGGCAACGGCCTGATGCGGCTGTACGAATTCGACCTCACCGCCAACCAGATCAAGGTGCTGTCATTCTCGCCGTGGGTGCCGCAAAAGCCCAAGCACACGCTCAATGGCTTCGACCAGGCCGTGCTCGACGCGCCCAACGAGACCTTCACCATCCAGATGGACTTCGCCAAACGCTTTGCGCGCTTCAATCCGGGCTTCAAGGCCGCCACGGCAACGCGTACATCGCTGGCGGACCAGGCCAAGGCGATGATTCTCGCGGGCTTCAAGGAACCTGTGAAGGCCGAACAGAAGCCTGCCAGCAATTCGGAGGACTATCCGCACGTGGCGCAAACCGTGGCGCACTGGCGCTTCTTCGGGGGCGCCGCGGGCAGCGCGGTGCCGGTGGGACAGGTCGTGGCCGACCAGTCCGGCGCCAACCCGCTAAGCCGCGCCGCGCTCAATGTGGACGGCGTGACTGCCGCCCAGCTGGGCGATGTGGTGTGGTCCGACGACCACCACTACCTGTCGGCCGCGCCGGGCAGCGTGCGCTTCCTGAACACCAACAAGAACGCGCCGCTGCGCATGAGCTATTTCGTCACGGGAAGCACGGCACCCATCAATGCCGCCACCCTGGAAAGCGGCTACACCGTCGAAGCTTTCATCAAGATCGACAAGAACTGGAGCGCCGGCAACAACGCGTGGATGAATATCATGACGCGCGACGGCAAACGCGGGAGCCTGGCCGGCTTTACCGGGGGCGACCCCGAGTCGCCGCCGCTGCTGTTCGCCATCTCCAGCCTGCGCGAAGTGCAATGGGAAGTCGTGCCGGTGCTGAGCGGCAGCCGCGACGGCAAGACCAACTGGTCCGGCGAGATCATTGCCGACAAGTGGCTGCACGTGGCCATCGTCAACGACGATGTCAGCCATGAAACCATTCTCTACGTGGAAGGCGCGCCGGTGCTGCGCAATGCCGGCAACGCCCCAGGCCTGGCCACGCTCGCGGCGGACATGCCCTGGGTAATCGGCGGCGGTTCCTGGGACGGTGCGCGCGCCGACGGCTTCTTTGGCAGCATTGGCGAGATCCGCATCGTGGGCAAGGCCCTGCAAGCCGCCGAGTGGCTGACGGCACGCAAGGCCTGAGRCCGGATAGGGGGTGTAGCCGCGGCGTCTCCCGGCGCAGCCTGGCATCGGGGCGGACGGTGGCGGATTGCGCCCCGATTGCACCTGGATTGCACCTGGATTGCGCCCGGATTGCGTGCAATGGCAATCCGGGCACGCACTATAGTGGAAGCTGGTTTCCACCAAGCCGGGAGGATCGCCGCATGAACGCCAGAATCTATCGCAACACAGTCGTGAAGATCCTGATCGCCACGCTGATACCGGTGGCGGCAGCGCACGCGCAGCTCGGGGACATGCTCAAAGGCGCGACGCAGGGCAGCGAGGGCGCCATCGGCGGACTCGGCAGCCTGGGCGGGATGGGCAGCATGCCTTCGCTGCAATCCCTGACGTCCGGCAGCACCGGCAATATCGCCGGCATACTGGAATTCTGCGTCAAGAACAACTATCTCGGCGGCGCCAGCGGCGCCGCTTCCGTCAAGGACAAACTGCTGGGCAAGGTTGAAGGTGGCTCGCCCACCGCCGATAGCGGCTATACCGACGGTGCCAAGGGCATCCTGCACAACAGCGACGGCAAGCAGTTCGACCTGAGCGGCGGCGGCCTCAAGGATCAGGTCACCAGGCAGGTCTGCGACAAGGTCCTCGCCCAGGGCAAGTCGCTGCTGTAAGCAGCGGCTTGCCGCCCCTGCCGGGGCGGATACTCAGGCAGCCAGGCGGAACGCCGACACCGCGTGATGCAGCGCGTCGGCCTGATCTTCCAGCGAAGCGGCGGCGGCGCTCGCCTGCTCCACCAGCGCCGCGTTCTGCTGCGTCATCTGGTCCATCTGCGCGACCGCGCGATTGACCTCTTCGATGCCGGTGCGCTGCTCCGCGGTGGCCGATGCGATGCCATCCATGATGGACGTCACGCGGCTGACCGCGTTGACGATCTCGGCCATGGTCTGGCCAGCCTGCTCGACCAGGGCAGAGCCGCTGTCGACCTGGCCCACCGACTCGACGATCAGCGTCTTGATCTCCTTGGCCGCGCCCGCGCTGCGTTGCGCTAGATTGCGCACTTCCCCCGCCACCACGGCGAAGCCGCGCCCCTGCTCGCCGGCGCGAGCGGCTTCCACCGCGGCGTTCAGCGCCAGGATATTGGTCTGGAAGGCGATGCCGTCGATCACGCCGATGATGTCGTTGATCTTGCGCGAGCTGGCGGTGATGCCGCGCATCTTGTCCACCACCTGGCTCACCACGCTGCCGCCCTGCTGCGCAATCTGCGAGGCGTCGGCCACGTACTGGCTGGCCTCGGTGGCGTTGTCGGCATTCTGGCGCACCGTCGCCGTGATCTGCTCCATGCTGGCCGCGGTCTGCTGCAGCGAGGCAGCCTGCTGCTCGGTACGGCTCGACAGGTCGGTATTGCCGGAGGCAATCTCCTGCGCGGCCGAAGTAATGGATTCGGCCGACTGCTGGATCCCCGAGACCGTGCGCGCGAGCTGGTCGCGCATATGGCCGATCGCGTACATCAGGCTGGCGCGGTCATCCGGGGCGACCGTGACCTGCGCGGTGAGGTCGCCGCCAGCCATGCGCAACGCAAGCGCCGCCGCGGTGGCGGGCTCGCCGCCGACCGAGCGCTGGATGCTGCGGATCAGGAGCGTCGCCACCACGGAAATCACGATGCCGAGCAACACCAGCAGCCCGAGCGACTGATACAGCGAGGTGCGGAATTGCGCCTCCACGTCATCCATATAGGTGCCCGCGACGAGGTCCCAGTTCCATGGCTTGTAGCGTGCCACGTAGCCGACCTTCGGGCTTGGCTGGTCGCTGCCAGGCTTGGGCCACCAGTAGTCCAGATGACCCGAGCCTTCCGCCGAAGCGCCACGCGCCGCGATATCGACGTACAAGGCGTTGCCCTTGGCGTCCTTGAAATCGCGCAGGTTCTTGCCATTGAGCTTGGCGTTGATGGGATGCATCAGCATCACGGAATCCGCGCTGACGATGGTGATGTAGCCGTCCTTGCCATAGCGCTGCGCGGCGATGCGGGCAGTGGCCTGGGCCTTGGCCTCATCCTCGGTCATCTTCCCCTGGCGTGCCTGCTCGGCATAGTCGCGCACCAGGGACAGCGACATATCGACCACGTTGGCCAGTTCGCCACGACGGTCCGCCATCTGCAACTGGCGGGTCTGGAAGGCGTGCATCACGGTCAGCAGGAGCAGACCTAGCCAGGCCAGCACGAGAGGGATCCACAGCTTTTTTCGCAAGGTCAGTTGATTCATGAAGTTCGCTTTTTCTAGGCAAGTACCAGCGATGCGGGAGACACGCGGCATCTCCGGGATATCGGAACGGCTTGCGCCTTCTTTAGCGTCAACTGGGGAAAGCCCGCAAGAAAAAAGCAAGAAGCGGCATCTATATCGTACAAAGCACCACAGTGAAGAGAGATCCCGTCGTGACGAGGACGCCGGCACTCTCATGGTGCATTGCCGGCCACCCGAATATGCCTGTCAAAAACCACTGGAATGCGGCTACAATCCGCCTCGCATTCGGATTCACTGTTGCAAGTGAATTGCAATTGGAATGCAAATGGTTCGAAGGTGCCCTCGCGCGCGTCAAGCGGCGGGGGTTAAACGGGAAACAGGTGCGCCACGGCCAGGCCGCGGCAAATCCTGTGCTGCCCCCGCAACGGTCAGCAGGTACAAAGGTGTCACGCCGCGCCCGTAGGCAGCGGCAGCCACTGCGCATCGATGCGTGGGAAGGCGGCACCCCGGACGCGCCCCAGTGGCAGGCGTCCCCCTGCGAGCCCGGATACCGGCCTTCGACCGATCACCGAGGCTGCGGACGGGCGGCCAGGCGTGAGGCGGCTGGCCATGGGCCCGCCGCCACTGCGCGCTCGTCCGTGGCTTCTTCGTTCATTGCCGCCAGGCGGGGTCGCCTGCGGCCAACGATGGAAAGTCCATGTCCGCGCGCCCTCGCATTGCCCGCACCCCCCTGCCGGGCTCCTCCAGGCACCTTTTCACTCCCGCCCCGCGCAAGCTGGCGCACCACTGCGCGCTCGCGCTCTCGCTCGGGGCCTTTGCCACGCTGGGCACGGACGCGGCCTGGGCCGCGGACGATACGCCAGCCTCGGAGCGCTCCCAGCCGTCTCGGAAAGACACCACGGTGCTACCGGCGGTGATGGTCACCGGTGACTCGCAGTTGCCAGGGCTGGCACTGTCGGAGCCCACGGGCACGGGCAGCCGGCTTGGCCTGACCCCGCTGGAAACGCCTGCCAGCGTCGAGGTGCTGTCCGGCGAGACGATACGCGAGCGCGGCGACCAGTCGGTGCGCGAAGCCGTTACCCGCACCACCGGCATAACCTCCAACGGCGCCCCCGGCAACGGCGGCACGTCGCTCACGGCGCGCGGCTTCTCCGGACAAGGCTCGGTGATGCAGCTGTACGACGGCACACGGCTCTACGTCGCCTCCGGCACCGTGACCTTCCCCTTCGACACCTGGTCGGCGGACCGCATCGAAGTCCTGCGCGGCGCGGCCTCGGTCATGTACGGCGAGGGCGCGATCGGCGGCGTGGTCAACGTGATCCCCAAGAAGCCGCTGCGCGCGCCGATCGCCAACGAGCTGCAGCTCACCGGCGGCACCCAGCGCACCGCGCGCGCCGCCTTCGACAGCGGCGGCGCGGTCAACGAGAATCTCTCGTACCGCTTCAATGCCAACTACGCGCGCTCCGGCGGCTGGGTGGACCGGGGCGATTCGCGCAGCGTGGCGGTGTCGGCCGCGGTGCGGCTCGACGTATCGCCGGAGTTCAATATGACGCTGTCCTATGACGACGGCGACCAGCACCCGATGCAATACCTGGGCACGCCGCTGGTCAGCGGCAGCCTGGACACCTCCCTGCGCAAGAAGAACTACAACGTCGGCGATGCCGAGATCACCTACCGCGACCGCTGGACCCGGCTCGCCGCGCAATGGCAGCCCAATGAGCGAGTGACGGTGCGCAACCAGTTCTACTACCTCACCAGCCAGCGCCACTGGCGCGATGCCGAGTCCTATACCTTCCTGCCGGCAACCGGCCAGGTGCGCCGCACCGACTACCTGGAAATCCTGCACAACCAGGAGCAGGTGGGCGACCGCGCCGACCTGAAGATCGACGGGCAGCTGTTCGGCATGGCCAATACCGCCCTGGTGGGATTCGACGTCAACCGGATCAACTTCACCCACAGCAACAACTCGCCCTACGGCGGTACCTCCACCGTGAATGCCTACCAGTTCGATCCGGGCCAGTTCTTCAGCCCGCCGGGCATCGTCACGTCGCCGCGCTTCCGTACCCACACCACGCAATACGCGCTGTTTGGCGAAGACCGCCTCAAGCTGACCCGGCAATGGTCGGTGATCGGCGGCGTGCGGCTCGACCATGCCGAACTGGAGCGCGGCAACCTGGTCTCCGGCGACGACTGGACCCGCAGCTTCAACAACGTCACCTGGCGCGCGAGCACGGTCTACGAATTCACACCCGCCTTTTCCGTCTACGCGCAGTACGCCACGGCCACCGACCCCCTTGGCGCACTGATCACCACCTCRGATGCGCAAAAGGACTTCAAGCTCGCTACCGGCAGGCAGATCGAAGCCGGGGTCAAGCAGTCGTTCTGGAACCAGCGCGGCGAGTGGACCTTTGCCGCCTACCAGATCGTCAAGAAGAACCTCCTCACGCGCGATGCCGGCAACCCGGCGCTCTCGGTGCAGGTAGGCGAGCAGTCCTCGCGCGGGCTGGAAGCCTCGGTCAGCGTGGAACTGATGCGCGGCCTGCGCGTGGATGCCAACGGCACCTTGCTGCGGGCCCGGTACGACGACTTCACCGAAAGCGTGAACGGCGCCCTGGTCTCGCGCAACGGCAACGTGCCGACGAACGTGCCGCAGCAGGCGGCCAACCTGTGGCTGACCTGGGCCTTCGCGCCGCGGTGGCAGGCCGGCGGCGGCCTGCGCTACGTGGGCAAGCGTTATACCAACAATGCCAATACGACGGCCATGCCGTCGTACACGGTGGTCGATGCCTCGCTGCAATGGCGCATATCGCGCAAGACGGCGCTGACACTGCGGGTCTACAACCTGTTCAACCGCGACTACGCCGAATCGTCCGGCAACAGCGGCGCCCAGTGGCTGCTGGGACGGCCGCGCGCCGCTGAGCTGTCGGCCAACTTCTACTTCTAGGCCAGGCCATGGCGAGCACGCCCCTGTCCTGGCGCGAGTCCTGCTGGCGCTTCACGCGCCGCTGGCTCTATCTGGTGCACCGCTGGGCCGGCATCGCCGGCTGCCTGCTGATCGCCATGTGGTTCCTGTCGGGACTGGTCATGATGTATGTGGCCTTTCCCGCGCTGACCGACGCCGAGCGCCTCGCGGGGCTGCCGCCGCTGGACGTGGCCACGGTGCGGGTCTCGCCCGATGCGGCGATGGCCGGCGCAGGCCTCGCCCGCTTTCCGCGCAGCCTGCGCCTGGAAATGATGGGCGCGCACCCCGTCTATCGCATGGTCGACTGGAACGGGAAGCCACACACCGTGTCCGCGCGCAACGCGGCCCGCATCGAACAGGTGGATGCCCCCGCCGCGCAAGAGATCGCCCGGCGCTTCTCCGGCGCCGCCGGCGCGCGCTGGATCGAGACCGCCGAGCGGGACCAGTGGACCGTGCCCAACGGACTGAATCCCTGGCGCCCGCTGCACCGCATTGCGCTGGACGATGCCGCCGGCACCGAGCTGTATGTCTCCGCGCGCACCGGCGAAGTCATGCGCGACACGAACCGCAACGAGCGATTCTGGAACTGGCTTGGCGCGGTCCCGCACTGGCTTTACTTCACGCCGGTGCGGGCCGATCCGCCGCTGTGGCGGCAGGTGGTGCTGTGGACATCCGGCGTCTGCATCGCCGTGGCGATCAGCGGCATCTGGATCGGCTGGCTGCGCCTGCGCGTGCGCCGCCGCTTTGCGCATGGCAGCGCCGGCGGCACCTCGCCCTATCACGGCTGGATGGCCTGGCACCATATCGCCGGCCTGGCCGGTTCGCTGTTCCTGCTGGCCTGGCTGGCAAGCGGCTGGCTATCGGTCAATCCCAACCAGTGGTTTCCGGGGCGCGCGTTTGCGCAGCCCGCGCTGGAGCGCTATGCGGGCGAAGTCCTGCCGCGCTTTCCCGCCAGGGACGCCACGGCGCTTGCGGGGATGCCGCCTGGCACCGGCGCGCCCCCGCGGGAAATCAAGATGGCCTGGCAGGCCGGATTGCCGGTCTTGCTGGTGGCGCGGGCCGCTGCCGGCGCCGCGGTCACGACGCAGGCTTACCGTGCCGACACCGGGGCGCCGCTTGCGATCTCCGCCGGGGCGCTCGCGCAGGCTGCCGCCCGGCTGGTGCCGGACGCGGCTGTCGCTGGCAGCGACCTGCTGCAACAAGACGACGCCTACTGGTACAGCCACCACCAGCCGCGCAAGCTGCCGGTGCTGCGCGTGCGCTTTGACGATGCCGCCGAAACCTGGGCGTATATCGATCCCGACAACGGCAACCTGCTCGGCCGCAGCGACAGCAGCCGGCGCGCCTACCGGTGGTTGTTCAATGCCGCGCATAGCTGGGATCTCGGCTGGCTGCTGCGGCATCGCCCCGCCTGGGACCTGGCGGTCTGGCTGCTTTCGATCGTCGGGCTGGCAGGCGCTGTCAGCGGCGTGGTGATCGGCTGGCGCAGGTTGTTTCGCAGGCGCCGCCGCCGGGCATGAATCCCGGCGGTCGCCCATTTACCCAACATTCCGGACCGTTCACGGAGCCCCCATGTTTCGCTTCCTCGCCAGCATCTTCAACGACCAGGACGCCGACGTGCGCCGCAAGGTCATTGCGCTCTATGTCTTCCTGATCGCCGCCAACGCCGGGGCGTGGGTGTGGGCGCTGGTGGCGTTCCGCGAGCACCCCATGCTGCTGGCCTCGGCGGTCCTGGCCTACACGCTCGGCCTGCGCCACGCCGTCGATGCCGACCATATCGCAGCCATCGACAACGTCACGCGCAAGCTGATGCAGGAAGGCAAGCGCCCGGTGACGGTCGGCTTCTTCTTCTCGCTCGGCCATTCCACCGTGGTCACGCTGATGTCGATCGGCATCGCCGTTGCCGCCGCCGCGCTGCAAACGCGCTTTGCGGACATGAAAGCCGTGGGCGGCATGATCGGCACCAGCGTGTCCGCGCTGTTCCTGTTCCTGCTGGCCTTCTTCAACCTGCTGATCCTGATCTCCGTGTGGCGCGCCTTCCGGGCGGTCAAGCGCGGCGAGGCGCTCAAGGAGCAGGACCTGGACCTGCTGCTGAACAACCGCGGCGTGCTGTCGCGGCTGTTCCGCCCGCTGTTCCGGCTGGCCAGCCGCAGCTGGCACCTGTTCCCGATGGGGCTGCTGTTCGGCCTCGGCTTCGATACCGCCACCGAGGTGGCGCTGTTCGGGCTATCGGCGGCGGAGGCGGCAAAAGGCGTGCCGTTCTGGACCATCATGGTGTTCCCCGCGCTGTTCACCGCCGGCATGTCGCTGGTGGACACCACCGACGGCATCCTGATGCTGGGCGCCTACGGCTGGGCCTTCACCAAGCCGATCCGCAAGCTCTACTACAACATGACCATCACGCTGGTATCGGTGATCGTCGCGGTAGTGATCGGTGGCATCGAAGCGCTCGGACTAATCGCCGACAAGCTCGGGCTGGAAGGCGGCCTGTGGGACGTGATCGGGGAGCTGAACGAACATTTCGGCATGCTCGGCTATGTGATCATCGGCGTGTTCGTGCTGAGCTGGCTGATCTCGATGGTGGTGTACCGGGTCCGGCGCTACGATGAGATCGAGGTGCGGATGGGGTGAGGTCTGGCGAGGCGGACCTGCGCCGCTCGCTGAAATGGGAACCACATCGGCGCCCTTGCTCAAGCCATTGAGCGAGTGTGGCCGGAGCGGAACTTATATGGGCTTCCCGCCGGTGCCCTATGCGCAGGACGGCTCCGCTTCGTCCATGACCGGACGAGCAATCGGCTTGATGTGTTTCCGGGGCTTCTGCGCGGCCATCCAGAGGTCGTAGGCCGTCTGCATACCGCACCACATCTCGCGGCTGGCACCCAACGCTTCTTCCAGGCGAATGGCAATATCGGGCGTAATTGCCGCATGGCCGTTCACGATACGGGAGAGCGTGGCACGCGTCACTTCGATGTGCTCGGCGAACGCCGTGATCGTCATGTCGTCGAGGCCCGCCAGCCATTCAGCGAGGACCGTGCCGGGATGCGGAGGCTTTTGCATCCGAGTCATGATGGGCTCCTTGATGTCAGTACTTTGAGGGTCAGTGGTAGTCGCGGTAGTCCACAACCAGCGCATCACCATCCTCGAATCTGAAGGTAATGCGCCAATTCCCATTGACGCTGATTGACCAGTGTCCGGCCATGCGGCCTTTGAGTTCGTGCAATCTCCAACTGGGCACGCCCATGTCCTCCGGCTTGATGGCGTGGTCTAAAGCACCAAGCTGTATCCGAAGTTTCTCGGCATGCCGAGGCTGAATCCCGGCTTTCGATCCGGTCTCGAAGAATCGCTGCAGGCCGGAGTGAGCGAAGCTTTTGCTCATTGCAAAATCATGAGAAATGTATAGCCTGACTATACGAATGACAAGCCTGACGCCAACGCCCAAGGCCGCCATCCAGGCCACCGAGTGTACGTTTCGCTTTCACGCTCATGATCCGGCGGAGGAAATGGCATCCTACACCACACTGTATAAACATACAGTGCTGGTATCTCACCCGATCAACGCATCCGCCACCAGATACTCTCCCTCCCACCTCTGCGCCAAATGCCGGCAACGCCCCAACGCCACCGCCTGCCGCTCGAAATCCACCACCATCACCGCATCTGCCCCATGCGGACGCGGCGGCTGCTCCATGCTGCGGCCATCGCTTAGCAGCCACAACCAGCGCTGCTGCGCCGGACGGCGGTGCGCAGCCTGCGCCAGCAGCTGGCCGGCACGCTCCATGCCAAGCGCCAGCGGCGTACCGCCGCCACCGGCAATCGGGCGGATCCAGGCTTCGCTCCACGGACGGGCCCGCGCTGGCTGCAGGCGCACCTCCGCCCGGCCTCCGGCGAAGCACACCAGCGCCACTTCGGCGCGCGCCTGGTAGGCGCGCTCCAGCAAGCGCAGGAGCACGCCTTTCGCAAGCGCCAATTGGCGGCCATGGAGCATCGATGCCGAGCAGTCGAGCACGAAACAATGCAACACGCCGGCATGTGCCTGCTGGGTTCGCATGCGGAGGTGGCCGGCGGCCAGCGGTTCGGTGCGCTTGGCCGCGAGCGTGCGCGGCCAGTGGATGCGCAGGCCTGCCGGGAGGCCTCGGGGAGAGGCGAAACGGGGTGCCTGCCACCGGTTGCCGCCTTGCCCGGAATCGGCGGCGGCCTGCCGGTGGCTCAGGCTTTTTTTGCGGGCAGCGGCCTCACGGATTTGACGGCGGCGATGCCCGTCGTGCTGGCCGCCGACGGCGGCGGAAGCGCTCCCCAGGGGTTGCCGGCGCCCGCCGCGCCGGTATCTGCCCTATCGCCCCCGCCATCGCTGGCACGGCTGGATTCCCCGGCATCGCTGGCATCGCCATGCCTGTCGGCATCGGGCGCCGCCTGGCGCCGATGGTGCAGCACCAGTTCCGCGACGGCATCCACATGCGCCGGCACCACCGCCGCATCGCATTGCAGGGCCGCCAGCGCGCGCGCCGCGCGCAACATCACCAGGTCGGCGCGCACGCCGTCGACGGCAGCGGCCAGGCACAGCGCGCTGACATGCTCGTGCACGGCATCGCTGAACGATAGCGACGGCAGCGCCGCGCGCGCCAGCCGCACCTGCCGCGTCAGCGTGTCCTGCTCGGCGGCAAAGCGCGCGCGCAGCGCCCCGGGATCGCTGTCGAACGCCAGCCGCGCCTTGACGATGGCCTGGCGCTGCGCGGGATCGGTGCAGTTCTCCAGCGCCAGCGCCAGACCGAAGCGGTCCAGCAGTTGCGGACGCAACTCGCCCTCCTCCGGGTTCATGGTGCCGACCAGCACGAAGCGCGCCTCGTGCTGGTGCGACACGCCGTCGCGCTCCACCACGTTGACGCCGCTGGCGGCTACATCGAGCAACTGGTCGACCAGGTGATCCTGCAGCAGGTTCACCTCATCCACGTACAACACCCCCTGGTGCGCTCGCGCCAGCAGGCCGGGCGCGAAGCGTACCTCGTTCTGCTGCAGCACATGGCCAAGGTCAAGCGTGCCGGTCAGTTGCTCTTCGCTGGCGCCCAGCGGCAGCGTGACGAACTGGCCCTCTGGCAGCAGTTCGGCCAACGCGCGCGCGGCGGTCGACTTGGCCGTGCCGCGCGGGCCGCTGACCAGTACGCCGCCGATGCCGGGGTCCACCGCGGCGAGCAGCAGCGCTTGCCGCAGACGCTGCTGCCCCACCAGGGCACTGAAGGGAAACGGCACGCGCAGGAGCCGGGCGGTCGCATTCATGAGGGCATTCCTTCAAGCGCCTGCTCGCTGTCGAGCAGGTGTTGTTCCAATTGGGCGCGGCGTGCGCCCGGCTCCTGCCACAGGCCACGTTGCACCGCTTCGAGCAAGCGCTCGCAGATGGCGTGCAGCGCGCGCGGATTGTGCTGCCGCAGGAAGGCGCGGGTGTCCGCGTCGTTCACATAGGCATCGGTCACCAGGGCGTACTGGTGGTCGGCCACCACGCGCGTGGTGGCATCGAATCCGAACAGGTAGTCCACGGTGGCGGCCATCTCGAAGGCGCCCTTGTAGCCATGCCGCTTGACGCCGTCGATCCACTTGGGATTGACCACGCGCGCGCGGATCACGCGGCTGATTTCTTCCTGCAGGGTACGGATGCGCGGCGCCGCCGGATTGCTGTGATCGCCGTGATAGATGGCCGGCTGGGCACCGCCGAACGCGCGCGCGGCGGCCACCATGCCGCCCTGGAACTGGTAGTAATCGTTGGCGTCGAGCAGGTCGTGCTCGCGGTTGTCCTGATTCTGCACCACCGCATCCAGGCTGGCCAGCCGCTCGGCAAAGCTGGCGCGCGCTTCGACGCCATCCGTGCCCTGTCCGTAGGCGTAGCCGCCGGCATGCAGGTAAGCCTGGGCGAGATCGTGGTCGTCCTGCCAGTTGCGGCTTTCGATCAGATCCTGCAGGCCCGTGCCGTATCCGCCCGGCCGCGCGCCGAACACGCGCCAGCCCGCGCGGCGGCGCGCCTCGGCGGCCGGCACGCCCTGCGCTTCCAGCCGCGCTCGCTCGCTTTGCACGCGTGCTCGCACCGGGTTGAGTTCGGCCGGCTCGTCCAGTTCGGCCACCGCCTGCACGGCGGCATCGAACAGGCGCATGACGTTGGCGAAGGCATCGCGGAAAAAACCCGACACGCGCAAGGTCACATCAATGCGCGGGCGGTCGAAGATCGTCATCGGCAGGATCTCGAAATCGGTCACGCGGTAGCTGCCGGGCGCCCACTTCGGCCGCACGCCCAGCAAGGCGAACGCTTGCGCGATGTCGTCGCCGCCGCTGCGCATGGTGGCGGTGCCCCATACGGAAAGCCCGATCGACTGCGGATATTCGCCGTGCTCCTGCAAGTGGCGCTCGATCAGCTGGCTGGCGGACTTCAGGCCCAGCGTCCAGGCCGTGCGGGTGGGCACCGCGCGCGTATCGACCGAGTAGAAATTGCGCCCGGTAGGCAGTACATCGGGCCGTCCGCGCGAAGGCGCGCCGCTGGGGCCGGGCGGGACGAAGCGCCCGGCCAGCCCGCGCGACAGTTGCAGCATTTCCTGCGGGCCGCAGGCATCCAGGCGCGGCATCACGTCCCGCTGCAGGCGTGCCAGCACGGCAGCGGTCCGCGGCAGGGAACGCGCCATGCCGTCACCGGCGTCCGCCGCGTCAAGCAATGCCGTGGCCAACATCTCCAGCCGCTCGCGCGTATCGCCATGATGGCGCCACGGCCCCGCGTCGAGCGCCGCCATTTGCGCCGGACGCGGCCCTTGCCATGGCGCGGACCAGTCGGCATCGAGCGGATCGAAGCCGCCGCCCAGCGCCAGGTCGGCGGCCAGCGCCGTCAGCAAGCTGGCCTGCGCGCCCTTGCCGTCGCCCACCGGAAAGCGCCCGAGCGCAAGCAGCGTGTCGCGCCGCTGGCGGCCCGCCGGCGACACGCCGAAAACATGCAGGCCATCGCGGATCTGCGATTCCTTCAGCTCGCACAGGTAAGCGTCGGTGCGGTTGAGCAGCGCGTCCTCGCCATCGCTGTCGGCGGGGGCATCCAGCCCGAGCTCGCGATGCAGTTGCTGGTCGACGATCAGCGTCAGGATGGCCTTGCGCAGCAGCCGCGCGCGGCGCGGGTCCACCGCCAGCGCCTCGTAGTATTCGTCGACCTGGCGCTCCAGGTCTTGCAGCGGGCCGTAGTTCTCGGCGCGCGTGAGCGGCGGCATCAGGTGGTCGATGATGACGGCCTGCGCGCGCCGCTTGGCCTGCGCGCCCTCGCCCGGGTCGTTGACGATAAAGGGATAGAGATGCGGCAGCGGCCCGAGGATGGCATCCGGCCAGCAGCTGTCGGCCAGCGCCACGCTCTTGCCGGGCAGCCACTCCAGGTTGCCATGCTTGCCCACATGGACGATGGCATCGGCGCCGAAACTGTGGCGCAGCCAGAAATAGAAGGCCAGGTAGCCGTGCGGCGGCACCAGATCGGCATCGTGGTAGCTGGCATAGCCCTGGGTGCCCGCTTCGCCGGGCAGCGCGTACGCGCGGGCCGGCTGCAGCCCCACGAACAAATGGCCGCTGCGCACGCCGGCGATCATGAAACGGCCTTCGCGCACCATCGGATCCTGTTCCGGGCGGCCCCAGCGTTCGGCAATGGCGCGCCGGTTCTCTTCCGGCAGGGCGGCCAGTTGCCACAGGTAGTCCGCCATCGGCAGGCTCTGGAAAGCCGGCCGCAGGTCGCGTTGCGCCAGGTCGTTGGTGATGCCCCGGGTCAGCCCGCGCATCAGGTCGTCGCCGTCCGCCGGCAAGCCTTCGCAGTGGTACCCCTGTTCGCGCAGCATGGCGAGAATACCCACGACCGAGGCGGGCGTATCCAGGCCCACGCCGTTGCCGATGCGCCCTTCGTTGGCCGGATAGTTGGCCAGCACCAGCGCTACGCGCTTGTCCGCATTGCCGAGCTGCCGCAGGCGGCACCAGCGGCGGGCCAGCTCGGCCACGAAGGCGATGCGCTCCGCGTCAGGCTGGTAGCGCACCACGTCGACCTCGGTGTAAGGACAGCGATAGGCCAGTCCCTTGAAGCTGACCGCGCGCGTGATGATGCGGCCATCGACCTCGGGCATGGCGATATGCATGGCGACATCGCGCGCCCCGAGTCCCTGGCTGTCGCGCAGCCAGTCCTCGCGGTTGCCGCCGCTCAGGATGACCTGCAGCACGGGCGCATCGCCGGCAAGTTGCGGCGATTCGGGCGCATCGAGCGAGGAAACCGCGAACGCCGTCGTGTTGAGCACCAGCGCCGCGCCGTGCTCCGCGCACAAGTGCTGCATGACGTCGCGGCACAGCGTGTCCTTGAGCGAACTGACCGCCAGCGGCAGCGGGCGCATGCCCTCGGCGCGCAAGGCCGCGATCAGGGCATCGAACACGGCCGTGTTGCCGGCCTGCAGGTGCGAGCGGTAAAAGACCAGCGCCACCACCGGCCCGTCCGGATGGCCGTCACGCTCCCATTCGCGCTGCCAGTCCGCCGCCGTGGCCACGCCGTGCGCCGGATGATAGATCGCTGCCTGCGGCAGCACGCGCGGCTGCAATGCCGGCTCGCCCCAGCCAAAGGCATGGTGCGCGAGGCAGCGGAAGAACTGTTCCGCGTTGTCCGCGCCGCCTTCGCGCAGGTAGCGCCACAGGTTGCTGGCCAGCGCTTGCGGCGCATTGCTGCGCGCAAGCAGGTTGGCATCTTCGGCCAGGTCGCCAGAGAACATCACCAGCAACTGGCCGCGCGCGCGCGCCAGTTCGGACAGCCGCTCCAGGCCGTAAGCCCAGTCGCTATCGCCGCCGAGATGATCGACCACCACCACCCGCGCGTGCTGCAGCACATCGTCGACGTACATGTCGAGCGAGGCCGGCTGGCGCAGGTACATCTGGTTGGCCAGCCGCACCGTGGGGAAGTCCGCGCCCAGGCGCGGAAAGACGCCGGCCAGCAGCGACAGCGTGGTATCCGCCGCGCTCAGCACCACGATCTCGGCCGGGCTCTGCTCGATGCGCACCACGCCGGCGTTATCGTCGACGAAGCCGCCCGGGCGGGTGGAAAGCAGATGCATCGGGTGCCTGGGCTAGGGTCTGCCTCAAGCCACGCGCACGGCGCCCGCCAGCGCGGTTTGCAAGGCGGCCTGCAGGGCGGGCTGGTCAAGATCCTGCCCGATCAGCACGATGCGGGTGGACTGCGTCTCGCCCGCTTGCCAGCGGCGGTCGAAGTAGCTGTCGAAGCGGCGGCCCACGCCATGCAGCACCAGGCGCATGCCCTTGCCCGGCAACGCGGCGAAGCCCTTGATGCGGTAGATCGTATGGCTTTCCACCAGTTGGCGCAGGCCATCGATCAGTGGATCGCGGTCCACCTCGCCGAGCTCCACCACCACCGAATCGAACTCGTCGTGATGGTGGTCGGCGTGATCGGGATCGTCCGCCGAGCCGTGGTGGTCGGGCCGCAGGTGAATGCTCTCCTCCGAGGCACGGTTCAGCCCCAGCAGCAGCCCGATATCCAGCTTGCCGCCCTGCGCGCCGACGATCTTCACTTCGGCGGGGATTTCCGGACGGATCAGCGCTTCCACTTCGGCGCGCTGCGCCGCGTCGATCAGGTCGGTCTTGTTGAGGATGACGAGGTCGGCGGCGCCTAGCTGGTCTTCGAACAGTTCATGCAGCGGGGATTCGTGGTCGAGATTGGGGTCGGCCTTGCGCTGCGCGTCCACGGCGTCCGGATCGGCGGCGAACTGGCCGGCGGCGGCCGCGGCGCCGTCCACCACGGTGACCACCGCGTCGACCGTGAAGGCGCTCTTGATGCTGGGCCAGTTGAAGGCCTGCACCAGCGGCTTGGGCAGCGCCAGGCCGGATGTTTCGATCAGCACATGGTCGATGTCGGCGCGCCGCTCCAGCAATTGCTCCATCACCGGGAAGAATTCCTCCTGCACCGTGCAGCACAGGCAGCCGTTGGCCAGTTCGTAGAGCTGGCCATTGCTCTCGCCGGACTCGTCGCAGCCGATGCCGCAGCCCTTGAGGATCTCGCCGTCGATGCCCAGTTCGCCGAACTCGTTGACGATCACCGCGATGCGGCGGCCGCCGGCGTTTTCAAGGATATGGCGCAGCAAGGTGGTCTTGCCGCTGCCAAGGAAGCCGGTGACGATGGTGGCGGGGATTTTACGGGTCTGCATGGGCGGATTTGCGAATTCGGCGTTGGGGTTGAACCGGGGCTTGCGAAGCGATGCGGGCGTTTGGCAAGTTATGCACCACGCAGCCGGTAAGCGGCGGCGGTCCCGGCCGCTGCGAGGGGATCAGCATAAAGAGATACGGAGGTGCTGTCCACCGGCGCCGCGTCAGCTTTGCGCCGGTCCGCGCCGCCGGCCGCGCCACCACTCGGCGCCCGCGCCGGCGCCAACCAGCAGCAGCATCAGCACGGCGGCCCGGAGTGCCTCGCGGGGCGCAAGGCCCGTCAGGGGCGCGGGCGGCGCGAGCTTGAGCACGCGGCTTTCCAGCAAATGGCCGGTGACTGGCCCGGTGGCTGGCTCGGTGGAGGGACGCGGCGCCGGTGGCTGCGGCGCGGCCTGGCGCGCAGGCCGTGCCGCAAGCGTCTCGGCCAATCCCGCGCGTGCGCCCTGCGCGGCCGGCTCCCGCCCCGGCATGGCGCGCGCCAGCCGCTCGGCGAATGCGCGCAGCGTATCCGACGGCAGCCGGGCTTGCTGCCCCAGCCCGGCGATGTATTGCATCAGCACCGGATTGCCGCAGCTATTGGCCGAGCACGACAGTCCGTCGCGGTTGACCGATTCCACATAGCGCCGCGCCATATCGGCGCGCTCTTGCGCCGTGAAGCGATAGCTGCCCTGCCGGTCCACCTCAAGCAACCGTGCCAGGATGCCCTGCCGCGCGTGCGGGTTGCTTTGCGAAAAGAAGCGGTCCATGCCCAGCCCGTGCTTGTCGGCCACGTAGACTTCATACGTGTTCTGCCAGAAGCTGCCGCTCATCTGCTCCGGGCTCGTGGCCTGGAAGCCATAGAGATGCTCGATCTCCTTGAACATCTCGCGCGCGCCGGCATAGCCGGAGCGCTGCATGTTTTCGATCCAGCGCGGGTTCCAGTTGCGCGCGTTGAGCTCGGTTGCCAGCCAGGTGCGGGCATCGACAGTCTGCTCCTCGCCGGCGCGGCGCAGGTTGTGCAGCCAGAAGCGCGGCGCCTGCCCGCTGACCGCGCGCGTGGCCATGTTCAGGCCGCCGGCGTACTGGTAGGTATCGTCGTTGTCGAGCGCGCCGTACAGCGTGCTGGCGCGCGAGAACAGCACGGCCTGGTTGGACTTGAGATGGCTGGCCAGCGCCTGCGGCGCGGTTTCGCCCCAGCCTTCGCTTGAAAACGCGAAGTTCATATAGCGCAGGTATTGCCGCGCCAGCGCGCCCGGCTGTTCCCCGGCCTGCGGCACATCCTTGCTCTGCTCCACCATCTGCTGCACGCCGATGCTGTAGTTGCCGGGCTTGGCGGCAAACACGCGGGCGCGGGCCAGGCGGCCGGCCAGTTGCGGTTCCACGCCGGCCGCCAGCAGCGTTGCCCGCGCCTCGCGGTCGTGGCGGCTGATGGCGTTGTCGCCGGCGGCGGCGGCCAGGCGCGCGGCCTTGTCCAGCAGCGCCACCTTGTCGCCGAAACCGTCGCGGTAAATGCCGGAAATGGTGAACAGCACGTTCACGCGCGGGCGGCCGAGTTCGGCATCGGGAATCAGGCGCACATCCTCAACCACGCCGCGGGCATTCCAGACCGGCTCCACGCCCATCAGGTAAAGCGCCTCGCTCTCCATCGCGCCCTGGTGGCGTTCGGTCTCGCCGTACCACAGCACCATCGACACCTGTTCCGGCGCGGCGCCGGTTTCCTCGCGATAGCGCGCCAGTGTCTGCGCCGCCAGTTGCTTGCCGAGTGCCCAGGCGGCCGGCGTGGGGATCAGCGCGCCGTCGAAGGCATGCAAGTTGCGCCCGGTGGGCAGGCCCTGCGGGGTGCGAACCGGATCGCCCAGCGGCGCGGTCGGCAAGTAGCGGCCCGCCAGCACGGTGATCAGGCCGTCGAGTTCGCGGCGCGGCGATTCGCGCAACCGCGCCAGCCACTCCCGCGCCATCGACAACGCGGCCTTCGCCTTGTCCGCCAGCGGCTGCCCATCGCCGACGCCGGCGGTGTCGGGCTCGCGTCCCTCCACCAGCGCGCCCGCCCAGCGGGACAAGGTATCCTGGCCGATGCGGCGCGTCTCGCCCGCGTCAAAGGCGCTCCCCAGCACGGTGGCCAGCGCCTGCTGCTGGATATCCGGCGGTGGCAGTTCGCCTAGCGCATGGATGCCCAGCGGCACCGGCTCGGCCTCGACCTTGTGCAGGAAGCGGTGGATCACCGGCTCGACCTGCGCCCAGGGCGCGCCGAGGTCCAGCCCGAGCTGGCGGTCCAGGCCCAGCGCGCGGATCTGCGCCAGTGCCTGCAAACGGTATTGCTCGGCAAGTGCCGGAGAGCTGTCGGCGGCGGCTTCCTGCTGCTCGATCACTTCGTCCAGCTTCGCCAGCGCGTCCGGCCAGCCCGCGCGGGCGATCAGCGGCGTCAGGTGGCTGACCAGCACGGCCGCGCTGCGGCGCTTGGCCTGGATCGCCTCGCCGCCGCCGTCCTGGATGTAGTAGTAGGCGTTGGGCAGGTCGCCCAGCAGCACTTCGGCACTGTCGCCGCCGCTCTGCCCCACCTGTTTGCCCGGCAGCCATTCCAGCGTGCCGTGGCGGCCAACGTGGACCATCGCGTCGGCGCCAAAGGCGTGGCGGTACCAGAGGTAGGCCGCGATATAGGAGTGCGGCGGCGGGGTCACCGTATCGTGCGAGCTGTCCATCGCACGCGCGAACGTGGAGCGCAGCGGCTGGGGGCCGACGAACAGGTTGCCGAAGCGCAGGCCCGGAATGACGAAATCCTGCCCGCCGTGGCCATCGCCAACCAGCATCAGCGGATTGCGCTCCGGCGGCCCCCAGGCTGCCAGCACCGACTGGCGGAACGCCGCCGGCAAGGCGTCGAACCAGCGCTTGTACTGCGCCATCGGCAGCAAGCTGACCCTGCCGCGCGACACCATCTCTGCCAGTTCGCCGGGCGACCATTCTTCCATGTTGCGGCCGTTGCGTTCCAGCAGCGCGGTGAGTTCGGCCGTGTCCGGCAACGCGGTGCCGGTGCGGTAGCCGGCTTCCCGCAGGCGCGCCATGATTTGCACCAGCGACGGCAGCGTGGCCAGGTAACTGGCGCCGATATTGCCGCGGCCCGGCGGGTTGTTGTAGTAGAGGATGGCGATGCGCTTGTCCGCCGCGGGCTTGTCCTGCAGCGCGATCCAGCGCCGCACGCGGGCCACCGCGGCGTCCGCGCGCTCCGGCACGGCCCGGCTGGTCTTGGCGCCGCCCTCGTCCTCCAGCGTGGCGAACAGGATCGGCTCCGTGGCGCCGGCACGCTCGGGCGTGTTGAGCAGCAGCGGCAACCGCTCGCCGCCGATGCCGCGCACGTCCGCGCGCCACGCTTCCTGGCTGTCGCGCGTGGCGATCAGGTTGATGGCATGCAGGCCCCGGCGTTCCAGCCAGGACTTGTCTTCGGCCCGGCTGATAGTGAGGTTCAGCGTCAGCAGCGCGCGCAAAGGGCTGTGGCCGTCGGCCGCCAGCATCGGTTCCAGCCCGGACAGCGGCCAGCCAAACGCCGGCACCGCGCCGATGCCCTGGCGCTCCAGCGCCGCGATCAGGGCATCGATATGCGCAAGGTCCTGCTGCCGATAGTTGCTGGCGTAGAAGGCGATGCCGACCAGCGGCGCCTGTGCAGGCAGGCCGCCGGCTCCGCCGCCGCGATACCAGGCCAGGTAGTCCTTGAGCGTGGCGAAGGGCTGCGCGGCGCGCGGATGATAGATGCCGGCCGTGGGCAGCGGGCGCGGCGGCGGCACGGCGATGGCTTGCTCCCCGCGCACCGCGGCCACCAGCCAGGCCAGCCAGCCGGCCAGGTTGTCGGCGCCGCCGGCGCTCCAGTAAGCCTCGGCGGCCTGGTTACGCGCGGCGTCCATGCCGATGCCCCAGGCGGCCTCGGCGGAGGCGGCCGGCGCCGCCAGCACCAGCGCGCCGCGCTGCCGCGCCTGGCGCACAGCCGGTGCCACCTGCCGGAGCACGGCAGTTGGCGCGAAGTAGGCGTAGACGACATCGGCGGCGGCCACCTGCGCGGGATCGGGCGCCGTGGTGACGGCGTCGAGCCGCACCCTGCCCGGCCCCGCCAGTTCACGCAGGCGCGCCTCGGCGGCGGGCAGCAGATGGGTATTGGTAGTGATCAGCAACACGCGGACAGGGGCACGGCCGCCATCGGCTGCGGGTTGCACCAACCCCGCCGCGTGGGCTCGCCCGCACAGCAGGACAAGCGCGAGCAACAGCCAATGCAACGGGCGAGACCGGAACAGCGCATCCGCCAGCATCGTCATCGGTGCGAGGGACACCGTGAACGGCGTGCGCGGCATCGAACCCATCAACGCGCAGCCGGCGCCGATGCCGCCGGGACAGGCCGGGTGCCCGGCGCCGCGCCTTCCGGCACATACACCACGCTGCCGTCCGGCAACTGGTAGGCCACGCCCAGCCGCGTGCCCTCGCCGGTCTTTTGCTGCGCGGACATTTTGCTGACCTTGACCTCCCTGCGGTTCTTCTCCAGCAACTGCAGCTCGCCGGTCCGCGGGTCGCGCTGGACCATGGTGAATTGCGAATCGGGATTGAGCAGCTGGGTCAGGCTGAAGGCTTGCGTGAGCGCCACCATCAGGCCCACGGCAAAGACGATGGAGGCGTCGAACAGGTTGGCGACGCCGGCCAGCGGGTCTTCCCGGTGCACCGACGCCAGCTCGCCCTGCGCGCGGCGGCGCCGCACAAAGCGCCGGCGCCTGAACTGGTGTCCTTGACCCGCGTCCATCAGGCGTGCGCTCCGGCGAACTGCGCCGCGCCGCGAACATGCGCTGCCTCGGGCAAGGCCCGCAGCACCAGCTCGCACAGGTTTTCCATTTCCTTGAGGTCGACCCGCGCCCAACGTTCGCGGGTCAGCGTCAGCACGTAGGCGATGCCGCCCAGCACCAGTCCGCAGACCACTGCGCCGAAGCCAATCACCAGGTGATTGACCATGCCGGCCATGTCGCCGGCCAGCAGCGATTGCAGCGCCGGCCCGAGCGGGATGATGGTGCCGGCCAGGCCCAGCATCGGCGCGATGCGAACCAGCGTGCGGGTCAGATCGAGCCGGTTGGCCACGCGCATTTCCTCGCGTTGCAGCGTTTCATCCAGCCACAGGTCGAGGTGTTCGTGCGAATCGAGCCGGGCCAGCCGTGCTTCCAGCATGTCCCAGAATCGGGCGAGCGAAGGCGACAACGATGCCGCGCCCAGATGCGGCCGCGTGCCGTTGCGCAGGCTGGCGGCCAGCGCATTGGCCAGCGCGGGCAGATCGCTGGCCGGCGCATTGGCGCGGCGGCGCGACTGCACCAGCAGGCTGCCGAGATCGGCCAGCGAAAGGACAAACAACGCCAGCAGCGCCAGCGCGACCGGCCAGAAGAACGCCGTGGAAAGGCGGTAGAAAATCTCGGTGACGGCGCTTTCCATCGTGATTGGCGGCTAGGAGTTGATGCGGATTGGCGAACCGGGTGAGGGCCCTGGCGAGCCCCGGCGCAGCATTGTACGTCGGCGCCGGCGCGGCGCAATCACGCACGCCGGGGTAAGTGCCGCTCCCAGGCAAAAAAGCCAGGCCACATTGCATGGCCTGGTTGGCAAAACGGCAGCAGGGGGCACTGCTGCCGGCGGGTATGAGATGCCGCAAGGGACACCTCGGCGAACAGGTTAGCGCCTTGCGATTGTGGTAACGCGAGGGGACTGACGCGGCTTGCCCGGCGCCCGCCACAATGTTGTCCTCAAGGGAACGGCGCGTGCTTCGGTGGGAAACGATAAGAGCCAGGCCGAACGCATCCGGCGGATCGTGGAGGAGGCTGGCTTTAGCTGCGCGAGCCAAGGTCGGCGAACGGGAAAGCCGACGGCAATGCGCAACGCGCGCAAATGTCAACAAATGTGAATGCGAGCGACATTCGCGCCGCGGCCCCGTTTGCAAGTGCGGGGCCGCGGCGGCGGCTCAGTAGGTTTCGTCGGCGGGATCGATCATCAGGTGCAGGCGGCTGGCGAGTTCAGCCAGCGCGGCCTCGTCGCGGCTGCGGATCATCCATCCTGCGTAGGCATCGGCCTGTGTGTCCCAGCACCACAAAGTAAAGCCCGCCGCGCGCAATGAAGCCTGCGCGATGGCCATCAATTGCGGCACATCGTGCCGCGCGAGAAAGGCACTTGAAAGCGGATCGGTCACGCCCCAGCCGACACGCACGCCGACGCGGTCGCACAGAGCCTGCACGCTGCGGACCAGGGCGGCAGTGTCCTTCCATTCCACGTAGAAGCCCGCCGCATGGCCGATCGCCTCATTCAGGGGCCACAGCAGCATTTGGCCGTCGCAGCCTGTTTCAGCGCGCGCTAGCGCCCGCTGAAACGAGGCCCAGTATTCTTCCGCGGCATCCTGATCGTGCAAGGAAATCAGCAGGATCAACTCACGCAAGGCAGCCTGCGTTTCACTTGGGAGCACTATGGTCATAGACTTCTTGCTGGTTGAGGAACACAGGAAACCGAAGGGATCCGGTGCGTGCAGGGCACAACGCGATGCCGCGCGGATCGCAGCCCCCTATTCTGACAAAGGTTGGTGCGAGGCGCCATATGAAAGCGCAACGAGATCGCACCCGCGGACACGCCGGCGTAGCGGCGCACGGTCCGAACGGCATGAAATTTAGGACTCGTCTTAGCGCGCGACGAAGCCGGAAGAAAAGGGTTGCCAAGCGCGCATCGCCTTTGCTACGCTTCGCCCCGTTATCGCTACGGAGTCATCTCCATGGACAGTTGTTCTAGTTGGCCTCCGGCCAAACTCTGAACGGCTAGGCAAGTCCAGGCGTCTTATCGCCACTGCCTAGCCGATACCGGCGGGTAGTGGTCCGTTGCACGGGTTCTCCGTGCGACTCCCTCCCAGTTCGTTGCAAAAGCCTGCGGCTATCCAGCCACGGAGCGCGCTCGTCCGCGCCCCGCGATGTGGTACCCGCCCCTGCCAGCGCGCGCCTTCGGGCCATCGCGCAAGGAGGCCTCATGCCGTCTCTCCTCATCGCACAACACGCCTTGCTGGCGCTGCAGATGCTGCGCTGGCACGCCGGCCGCCCCGGCCGCGCCGCCGTGCTGCTGCTCGCACTGGCGCTGCCGCCGGTCTGTCCTGCCGAAGCGCGTCATGACGACGCGCACCGCCCCCCGCCGGGCTAACGCTCGCACCCTGCCTGGCGCCGCATTGCCGGCACGCCGGCTCGCACCTGCATACGAGCCCTGGCGAGGCTGGCCTCCCACGCTGCCCCCCATTTTCTTGCACTTGCAGTATCCGTCCATGGCGGCGCCTCGCCCTAGCCGCCCCGATCACGCATCGCCGCCCGGCTCGCCGGGAACCACTGGAAAACCGCACCGATGAACCTGATGAAAACGCTCTTCGTCGCCTTCCTGCGCACGCGCCGGGCGACCCACCACTTCCGCCGGCTGGCGATGTTTGAGTCGCTGGGCAAACCGGGCCCCTCACGCACGGTGCCGGAGCAACTGGCGCAATCCCTGAAGCGCGCCGCCAGAGAAGACGTGCCTGACGTGCTGGTACGGATGCGCTCGCACGAGGACGGCCTGACCGGCGCCGAGATGGAGGAACGGCTCAAGCAGTTCGGCCCCAACGAAGTCGACCATGAGAAGCCGCTGCCTGCGTGGCTGCACCTGTGGCATTCCTACAGCAACCCGTTCAATCTGCTGCTGACGCTGCTGGCGGTGATTTCCTATTTCACCGAGGACATGAAGGCAACGCTGGTCATCGGCACCATGGTGACGTTGTCCACCATCCTGCGCTTCGTCCAGGAACGGCGCTCCAACCAGGCCGCGGAAAGCCTCAAGGCCATGGTCAGCACCACCGCCACGGTGATCCGCCGCGACCTGGCCGCCGGCGTTGCCGCCGTCAGCGCGGAATACTTCAACGTGCACGTGCACTCCCGCCCGCCGGCCAGGATCGAAGTGCCGATCCGCAAACTGGTGCCGGGCGACCTGGTAGCGCTTTCCGCCGGCGACATGATTCCCGCCGACTGCCGCATCATCGCCGCCAAGGACCTCTTCATCAGCCAGGCGGCAATGACGGGGGAATCGCTGCCCGTGGAAAAATTCGCGGAACTGCGCGACCGGCAGGACAGCCCGCTCGAACTCTCCAACATCGTCTTCATGGGCACCAATGTGGTCTCGGGCGCGGCCACCGCCGTGGTGCTTGCCACCGGCAACCAGACCTACTTCGGCACGCTCGCCGCGCGCGTCACCAGCACCGAACGCTCGGCCACCGCCTTCCAGGCCGGCGTCAACCAGGTGAGTTGGCTGCTGATCCGTTTCGCGCTGGTGATGGCGCCGCTGGTGCTGCTGGTCAACGGCTTCACCAAGGGCGACTGGATGCAGGCCTTCCTGTTCGCGCTATCGGTGGCGGTGGGCCTGACGCCGGAGATGCTACCGATGATCGTCACCTCCACGCTGGCCAAGGGCGCGGTGATGCTGTCGCGGCGCAAGGTGATCGTGAAGCGGCTCGACGCCATCCAGAATTTCGGCGCGATGGACGTGTTGTGCACCGACAAGACCGGCACGCTGACCCAGGACAAGATCGTGCTGGAGCGGCATACCGACGTGCTCGGCCGCGTGAGCACCGACGTGCTCAAGCACGCCTACCTGAACAGCTACTACCAGACCGGGCTGAAGAACCTGCTTGACCGCGCGGTGCTCGATCATGTGGAGTTGCAAAGCGAGTTGAGGCTGACGCAGCATTACCGCAAGGTCGATGAGATCCCCTTCGATTTCGAGCGGCGGCGCATGTCGGTGGTGGTGGCCGAGCGCGAGGACCACAACGAGCTGATCTGCAAGGGCGCGGTCGAGGAAATGCTGGGCATCTGCTCGCGCGTGCAGATCGATGGCACGGCGCAGGCGCTGGACGCCGGTATGCTGGCACGCGTGCGCCAGGTGACGCACGACCTCAACGAGGAAGGCTTGCGCGTGGTGGCGGTGGCGATGAAGGAAACGCCCACCACGCAGACGCAGTACGGCGTGGCCGACGAATGCGAGCTGACCCTGGTGGGCTACATTGCCTTTCTCGATCCGCCCAAGGACTCCACCCGCCCCGCGCTGCAAGCGCTGGCGGAACACGGCGTTGCGGTCAAAGTGCTGACCGGCGACAACGAGCTGGTCACCGCCAAGATCTGCCGCGAAGTGGGGCTGCCCGTCACGCGCGTGCTGCTGGGGCCGGACATCGAGAAGATGGACGCGCCCACGCTGGCGCGCGCGGTGGAAGAGCACAATGTGTTCGCCAAACTGTCGCCGCTGCACAAGGAGCAACTGGTGCTGGCGCTGCGCGCCAACGGCCACGTGGTTGGCTTCATGGGCGACGGCATCAACGACGCGCCCGCGCTGCGCGCTGCCGACATCGGCATCTCGGTGGACAGCGCGGTGGATATCGCCAAGGAAGCCGCCGACCTCATCCTGCTGGAAAAGAGCCTGATGGTGCTGGAGGAAGGCGTGATCGAAGGCCGCCGCACCTTCTGCAATATGCTGAAGTACATCCGCATGACGGCCAGCTCCAATTTCGGCAACGTCTTCTCCGTGCTGGTGGCCAGCGCCTTCCTGCCATTCCTGCCGATGCTGCCGCTGCAACTGCTGGTGCAGAACCTGCTGTACGACGTCTCGCAGATCGCCATCCCGTTCGATCGCGTGGACAAGGAACTGGTCTCGCGCCCGCTGCGCTGGAACCCGGGCGATATCGGCCGCTTCATGGTGGTGTTCGGCCCGATCAGCTCGATCTTCGATATCACGACCTATGTGGTGATGTGGTACGTGTTCGCCGCCAACAGCGTGGAGGCGCAGGCGCTGTTCCAGTCCGGCTGGTTCGTGGTCGGGCTGCTCACGCAAACGCTGATCGTGCATATGATCCGCACGCCCAGGCTGCCCTTTATCCAGAGCCGCGCGGCCTGGCCGCTGACCATTGCCACCGTGGCGATCATGGCGGTGGGCATCTGGCTGCCGATGGGACCGCTGGCGGCATACTTCAAGCTGGAGGCATTGCCGCCGGGCTATTTTCCCTGGATGATCGGCATCGTGCTGGGTTACGCCTTGCTGGTGACGGTGGTCAAGCGCTTCTATATCCGGCGGTTCGGGTGGCAGTAAGCGCCCGGCGGCGCCCCCGCCACCCTTGCGGGGGGCGCCGCCCGTGACATCAGGATGACACCTGGCGGGCGTAAAAGCAGGCAAGACAGAATGACAGGTACCAAAAACAATAACTTTCAAGACCGGGGAAAACCATCATGTCCCTCCAAGCTTTCCAGAACATCAACCTGGACTCGCTGCTCGACACCACCGTCAGCCTGACCACCGCCTTTGTGCTGGGCGCGGTGATCGGCTACGAGCGGCAGATCCGCCAACGCACCGCCGGCCTGCGCACCAATGTGCTGGTGGCGGTGGGCGCCGCCATCTTCGTCGACATGGCCAACCGCATGGCCGGGCACGACGGCGCGGTGCGGGTGGTGGCCTATGTGGTGTCGGGGATCGGCTTCCTCGGCGCCGGGGTGATCATGCGCGAGGAAGGGAATGTGCGCGGGCTGAATACCGCCGCCACGCTATGGGGATCGGCGGCGATCGGCGCCAGCGCCGGTGCTGACCTGATACTGGAGGCCGGGCTGGGGTGCCTGTTCGTGCTGGCCGCCAATACGTTGCTCAGGCCGGTGGTTAACCGGATCAACCAGCAGCCAATGGATACGCCTGCGGTGGAAGTCACCAATACGGTCTATGTGATCGCGCCGCGTGCTTCGCAGAAACAGGCCTTGCGGTTGCTGGAGCAGACGCTGGAGGCGGGGAATTATCCAACGCGGGATCTTGAGGTGCGTGCGTTTGGGGATAGCGATGTGGAGATTGAGGCGGTGTTGACTTCGACTTCCGTCGATGGGGATGTGTTGGATCGGCTGATGGCGCGGTTGGCTGAGGCGGAGTTTGTTCATCAGGCGTTTTGGAGTCCTAGTACTACGGATTGAGAGGGGGGGTTCTGAGGTTCTCTGCAGGTTCTCTGGGGTTCTCGCTGTTTGGTGTTCGGTGTTGGCTTTTGGACCCAACAGCGTACGACATCCCCCTGCGGGGGACGCCGGTCACTCTTCTTTGCTTCGGCAAAGAAGACTAACGAGAAGAAAGCCGACCCTGCCGGGGGCAGAGCCATCAGGCGATTCGGCGGCAGTGATTCCGTCGTACGGGCAGTGGCTTCGGCTGGCATGCTCTACCGGCTTTAACGGCAGCACGACTGCATGACCCAGTGGTTTCGTGGTGCGGCCCCCGATGGCGGGCGCCGTGCCCATTCGGCCATCTGCCGTTCGCGATGCAACGGGCTGCGCTATCTCATGCTTTGCTGGTTTCGTGGTTTTGTCTCTGACGGCAAATACCCTGCCATTCGACACCCTGCCGTACCGGCGCTTGCCTTGACGGAATACAGCCGTCCTCGTTTCGTGGTGGGCCCCTTGGCCCGGTCAGCGAACACGAAAGAATCTGACGATGGTGTTGTGCGGTTCACTACCATGACATGCGCGAGGCCACGGGCGACTGAGCGCGGGCCACCGCGCCCACCACGAAACCCATCATTGCGAAGTTGCGCGGCGCCCGTCCCTGCGAACGGCAGGGACCGAACAATCACCGCGCGTGCCGCCAGAGACAAAACCACGAAACCACCAAGGCGGGCAGCGTCGTGGCGCTCGGCACCGCGAACGGCAGATGGCCGAATGGGCACGGCACCCGCCATCGGGGGCCGCACCACGAAACCATTGGGTCATGCAGTGGCGATGTCCTTCAAGCCGGTGAGGCACGCCAGCCAACACTCAGGGCCGTACGACGAAACCACCGAGGCCCATAAGCCTTATTGCTCTGCCCCCGGCAGGGTCGGCTTTCTTCTCGTTAGTCTTCTTTGCCGAAGCAAAGAAGAGTGACCGGCGTCCCCCGCAGGGGGATGTCGTATTCCTTTGGGTCCAAAAACCAACACCGCTCCATAAAAAACCCCCAAGCCCCAAAACCACATAAAACCCCACCCTTGACAACCCTCCCCACCCCTCCTATCCTCTCGAATAAATTCCCTAAGTAAGACCACTGTTCTATCCTACAGAACACAAAAAATCACCCAACGGTGCAGAGCACCACCCCAAACAGGAGACAAAATTGACCCTCTTCCCCTCCCCCATCCGTGCCCTGCTCCTCCTCGCCATCCCCGCCATGCTCGCCACCGCCGCCACCCCCGCGGCAGCGGACAGCTACCCGAGCCAACCCGTGCGCCTGGTAGTACCCTTCCCCCCCGCCGGCGGCACCGACGTCATGGCCCGGCTGGTGTTCAACAAGGTAGGCATGTCCACCCACTGGAACGTGGTGGTGGAAAATCGCGCCGGAGCAGGCGGCAATATCGGCATGGACGCAGTAGCCAAGGCCCGTCCGGACGGCTACACGCTGGGCATGGGCCAGACCGCCAACCTGGCGATCAATCCCACCCTGTATCCCAAGATGCCCTACGACGCGATCAAGGATTTCACGCCAGTGGCGCTGGTTTCCGCGCAGCCGCTGGTGCTGATCGTGCGCAAGGATGCGCCATACAAGAACCTGGCTGATCTCGTTACCGCCGGCAAGGGCAAGCAGCTATCGATGGCCTCGGCCGGCACCGGCACCGTGGGCCACCTCACCGGCGAGATGTTTGCCCGCCGCACCGGCATCAAGATGTTGCATGTGCCGTACAAGGGCGCCTCCCCGGCACTGACCGACCTGCTGGGCGGCCAGACCGATTTCTACTTCGCCACCCCGCCCATCGCGCTGCCCATGATCAAGGCCGGCAAGCTGCGTGCCCTCGCGGTGACTTCGGCCAAGCGCATGCCGCTGCTGGCCGACGTGCCCACCGTGATCGAAGGCGGCTACGCCGGCTTCCAGGCGGAGGACTGGAAGGCGCTGGTAGCGCCGGCCGGCACGCCGGCGGACGTGGTCAAGCGCGTCAACGAGGAAATCAACAAGGCCATCACCCAGCCCGACACCATCGCCAAGATGCGCGAGGAAGGCAGCGAGCCGCGCGGCGRCAGCCCTGCCGACCTGGGCGCGTTCATGAAGGCGGAAAACACCCGTTGGGGCACCATCGTGCGCCAGTCCGGCGCCAAGGTAGAGTAAAGCCTCCCGGTCTTTACCGCCCCGACCGCTMCGCACCCCGGGGCCGGCTTCGCTGCCACGAAGCCGGCCCCGGCACTGATACCTGGAATCCGCGCCATGCAAAAACCGCTACGCCATATCCGCGTCCTCGATCTCACCAATGTGCTGGCCGGCCCTTTCTGCTGCCACCAGCTGGCCCATATGGGCGCTGAAGTCATCAAGGTGGAAACGCCGGGCACCGGCGACCTCGCCCGCCAGCTCGGTGCCGACGCCGAACTCAACCGCCGGCTGATGGGCGTGTCCTTCCTGGCGCAGAACCCCGGCAAGCGCTCCATTACCGTCAACCTCAAGCACGCGCGCGGCAAGGAAGTGTTCCGCAAGCTGGTGGAGAGCGCCGACGTGCTGGTGGAGAACTTCCGCCCCGGCGTGATGGACCGGCTGGGGCTGGGCTTCGACGCTCTCAAGCTGATCAATCCCAAGCTGATCTACTGCGCGATCTCCGGCTTCGGGCAGGACGGCCCGCTCTCGGACCTGCCGGCGTACGACCAGATCATCCAGGGCATGTCCGGCGTGATGAGCATCACCGGCGACCCGCAGACCGCGCCTTACCGCGTGGGATACCCGGTCTCGGACACCATCGGCGGCATCACCGCGGCCTTTGCCGTGGCCGCCGCGCTGGCCGACCACCAGCGTACCGAGGGCTATTTCATCGATGTGTCGATGCTCGAGGCCACCCTCGCCACCATGGGCTGGGTGGTCTCCAACTACCTGATCGCCGGCAAGACTCCGGCGCCGATGGGCAACGAGAACATGACGGCCAGCCCGTCGGGGGCCTTCCACACCGGCGAGGGCCTGATCAATATCGCCGCCAACAAGCAGGAACAGTTCGAAGCGGTATGCCGGGTGGTGGGTCGCCCGGAACTCGCCACCGACGCGCGCTTCGCGGAACGCCAGGCGCGGCTGGCCAACCGCGCCGAGCTGACGCGCGAGCTGGAAGCCGAGCTGGCGAAGAAGTCCGCCGACGCATGGTGGCAGTTGTTCAACGAGGCCGGCGTGCCGGCCGGCCCGGTCTACAGCGTGCCGCAAACGCTGGACCACCCGCAGGTCAGCGGGCGCGGCATGATCGGCGACTTTGCCGACGTGCCCGGCGTGGGCCGCGATATCCGGCTGGTGCGCACGGGCTTCAAGCTCAACGGCGAGGCGCCGTCGGTCGATACGCCGCCGCCGGAACTCGGCCAGCACACCCGCGAAATCCTCGCCCAGCTCGGCTATGGCGAGGCTGACATCGAAACCCTGCAACAGGAGCGTGCCGTATGAGCGAACCCATCAACGAAGGCCAGCGGCTGTCCCAGGACTGGTGGCGCACCGAAATCATCGACATGCAGCCCGGCGAGATCCGCTACCGCGGCTATCCCATCGAGCAACTGATCGGGCAGGTGTCGTTCGCGCAGATGATCTGGCTGATGCTGCGGGGCGATCTGCCGGGCCGCGGCCAGGGCGAATTGCTGGATGCCGCGCTGATGTCGGCGGTGGACCACGGCCCGCAGGCGCCCAGCATCGCGATCGCACGCATGGCTGCCACTTGCGGTGTGGGGCTGAACAACGCCATGGCGTCGGCCGTCAACGTGCTGGGCGACGTGCACGGCGGCGCCGGCGAGCAGGCGGTGGAGTTGTACCAGGATGTGGCGCGGCGCGTCGACGGCGGACAAACGCAAGAAGAAGCGGTCAAGGGTGCGCTGGCGGATTACCGCGACAACCACGGCAAGTTCGTGTCCGGCTTCGGCCACCGCTTCCATCCGCTGGACCCGCGCGCTCCACGCCTGCTGGCACTGGTGGACAAGGCCGCGGCCGAAGGCGTGGTTTCGGGCCGCTTCGCCGGCATCGCGCGCGCGGTGGAGGCCGAACTGGGCGCCGGCCGCAGCAAGCCCATCCCCATGAATATCGACGGCGCCACGGCCGTGATCTATGCCGAACTGGGTTTCCCTGCCCCCCTGGCGCGTGGGCTGTTCTGCCTGTCGCGCTCCGTCGGCATCCTGGCCCACGCATGGGAGCAAACCCAGCAAGGCGGCCGCAACAAGGGCCCCATCCCGCGCCAGTACATCTGGACCTATGACGGCCATCCGCCGCGGGACGTGCCGCCCGCGCAGGACTGAGCGGTAGAACTACCGGATCGGCGCGTGGACGGAATCGCCCACGTCGCCAGGTACCGGCCGCGTGGCCGGCGCCATCCAGGACGCCAGCGCATAGCGGTCACGGCCGAACTCCTTGGCCGCGTAGAGGGCACGGTCGGCCGCCGCGAACAGCGCGCGCCACAGCCCGTCCACCCCCGCCGCCCCGCCCCGCAGCTCGGCCACGCCGATGCTTACGCTGGCGAAGGCCGTCCCGTCGCCGGGCAGCGGGATGGCACGCACTTTCTTCAGGATGCGGTTGGCCAGCGTCGTGGCCTGGCCTTCATCGGTATGCGGGCAGAGGATGCAGAACTCCTCGCCGCCGTAGCGGCCGGCCACATCGGAGGCGCGCCGCGAATTGTCGATGGCCTCCGCAATCAGCTTGAGCACGCTGTCGCCGGCATGGTGGCCGTTACGGTCGTTGACCTGCTTGAAATGATCGACGTCGATCACCAGGCACGACAAGGGCTGGCCGTGGCGCTCCCATGCCGCTACCAGGCTGGTAGCCGCCTTGTCGAGCGCGCCGCGGTTGAGCAGGCGCGTCAGCGCGTCCAGCCGGGCGCCGTCTTCCTTGGCGGCGATAACCTGCTCCATCGCCATCAGCGTGAAGCCGAACAACCCCAGCAAGGTAGCCACAAGCGGCGTCAGCAGCAGGAATGCGTCCGCACTGCTGGCGTAGAACGGGCCCGAGGCCACCATGCCGTTCACACCGGCGGCGAAGCCGGCCAGTTGCGTCGTCAGGTGCATCAGGCTGGCGACCACCACCAGCGGCGTGCCGATGCTGCGCCGGCCCCCGTGGGCGCACAGCAGCGTGCCGGCGGTCAGCGCAGCCACCAGGGCCAGGCAGCCATAGCCGATCACGTGCATGCGCGCCTGGCTGTTGGCCATGCCGGCGACCCCGAGCAGCGCCAGTCCGGCCACCGACACGCCCACTGCCAGCGAGCGGTCCCACGAGACCAGGCCGCAGTAGATCCGCACGCCGCGGTAAATCAGCAGCCTGCCGGCGATAAACGTCGCCGCGCCCGCGGCGCCGACATAAACCAGGCGCGCCGACGCATTGGCGGCCAGCACCAGTCCGGCCGCCGACACCAGCAGGTGCCCCCATGCCCACAGGCGCCCGGCGGCACTGGGACGCAAGGCCGCCAGGAGGCCCGCCGAAATGGCCAGCGCGCTGGCGTACACAACCACCATGACGACGACGATCGTTTGCTGGTCTAACTGCACGGGATTCCTTTGAAGATACCGTGTTGCCGGTGACGTTGACGGGAAGGTGCGGGGGCGGGGGCGGCCTGGATACCGGGTCAATTTCGCAAAGGCGCATGATAACGTCACGGGGCCCCACCGGGCACCCCCGACAAGCCGGGCATGGTTGTCCCTGACAAACATCGTTGGTTTCGTGTCAGGTTCGGACGGAGGAAGCGACGCAGCGCTAACAGCGAGCCGGCGTGCGACCGGCGACCGTGGCAAGCGCCAGCGAGGCCTGGATCCCCGGGTATCAGACAGGAAACGGGAAGGTGCCCCCCAGCGCCACAGTCAGGTCACGCGCCGCAAGCAGCACATGCGGGCGAAACGCCTCGTCAAAGCGCGGCGTGGGGCAGGTCAACGTCAGCGCGCCCTTCAGCTGGCCGTCCGGACCGAACACGGGCGATGACACGCCGGCAATGTCCGGGATCCGGTCGCCAACCAGCGCGGCAACGCCCTCTTCCCGGATCTTCTGGTAGATCTCTCCGCGCGCGCCGCTGAATGCGCGCAGCACGCGGCCGCCGGCGCCGCGGTTGCGCGGCAGCAGTTCGCCCGCCTTGGCGTGGTCGCGCACCGGCTGCGGCGAATCGACACGGTACAGGCACAGGCGATGCTCGCCCTGCTCGACGTGAAAGGCGGCGCTCTCGCGCGTGGCCTGCACCAGCTGGCGCAGCACGGGCATCACCACCATCTCCAGCGAGAAGGAGGCGGAATACACCGAGTGCAGGCGAGCCACTTCGGGACCTAGCCCATAGCGGCCATCGGTATGACGCAGGATCAGCCTGGCATGTTCGAGCGACGCCAGCAAGCGCAGCAGCGTGCTTTTGTAGAGGCCCGTACGCTGTGCCAGTTCGACCAGGCTCAGTGTGGTGTCGCCAAGATGGAACGCGGAGAGCACATAGAGGGCCCGGTCCACGGCTACGGCGCCGCCTTCCGCGGCATGCTTGTCGGCTTCGGATAGCTGGGCAGCTTTACGTGGCATGTATGTAGAAACAGGAAACAGGAAACAGGACTGGAAAGCTTGAATGGCGCAGGCGAAGGAACGACATTCCCGCACACAGTTCCACGGTATAGAACGGCACCAGCCTTGTCAATTGTCCCCGCCACCCTGCGCGCGGGGACGCCGCCCGCGTGGCCAGATGCCCTGCTTCCCCGGCGCCAGCATGCCCGCCGGGTCGAGCGCATCCTTGACCCGCTCGACCAGCCGCAGCATGGCATGCCCGTTGAAATCCTGCTGTGCCGCCACGCGGTCCATCAGGTCCGGATGGGCGCGGTACAGGCCGTAGCCTGCGGCGCCCAGTTCGCCCGCCAGCCGGTGCGCAAGCGCGCGCGCCTGGCTGCGCTGCTGCGGGTCGGCACGATCGAAGATGGCGGCGAAGATGTGATGCAGGCACCGTGGCGCCGCGGTGAAGCCACCGTAGTAGTCGAAGCCGTGCGCCGCCGCGCGATCGCGCACCAGCAGGTATTGCCGCATGGCATCGGCACCGGTGGCCGGGCACAGTGGCGAGATATCGAGGTGCGCGCCGTCGCCGCCGCACCACGCCAGCATGCGCATGGCCGACAAGCTGGGCACGCCAAGCAGGCCCAGCGCGCCTGCGCTGTCCGGCGGCGCGCTGGCCACGCCGGCGGCGTCGTACGGCCAGGCCCGCAGGCGCGCGCCGGGGATCGCGCCGAATGCCTTGCGCGCGATGCGCCAGCGCGCCTGCACCAGCGCGGCCGGTCCGTACAGGCCGAAACGCAGGTTCCACCAGCCGATGTCCAGCTTGCGGATCATGGCTTGCAGCGCCGTTGCCGGCATGGGGCCGGCACCGTCATACCAGTCGCTGCGCGCCGACACGCCGGCGGCCCAGCGCACGGCGCTTTCGATCACGGCCGGCCCGTGCACGACCTCGGCCAGCCGCAGCGGGCGCAGCGTGTCGACTACCGTCTCTAGGTCGGATTCGCGGGCAAAGCTGGCCTGGCACAGCAAGACCGTCTCCGGCGCGGGCATCAGCCAGATGCCCATCTTGGTGACGATGCCGAGATTGGATTGCATGAACAGGCCATCGATGCCAGGGCCATAGCCGTCCCGGTGCAATTGCCAGGCCGTGCCGCCGGACAGCGCGCCCATGCCGGTGCGCACGATCTCCCCGCTGGCCAGTACCACCTCCATGCCGCACTGCATGGCGGCGTGATCGCCATAGGGCGTGACGCCAAACCCGCGCTCCAGCGTATTGCCGATCACGCTGCCCCAGCCGACCGCCGGCGGATCGATCCACAGCGCAATGCCTTCGCGGCGCAAATGCGCGTGGAGATCGAAATAGCTGACGCCCGGCTCCACCAGCGCATAGGCCAGCGCCGGGTTCACTTCGAGAATGCGGTTCATGCGCCGCAGGTCGAGCACCAGCGTGCCGCGCTGCCGCGGCGCGGCGCCGCCGTAGCCCAGGTTGCGGCCAATGGAAACCGGCCAGAGCGCAAGGCCCGCGGCGCTTGCCACGCGCAGCGCGTCCTGCACTTGGGCAATGCTGGCCGGCAGCAACACCGCGGAGGGGGCGAAGGCCCCCGGATCTTCATCGGGCAGTGGCGAGTAGGGATCGAGATAGGCGGCGAGGTCGGAGGGCGCTGACAATACCGCGCCCTCCCCGAGCACCGAGGCGAAATCATCCAGGGCCCGCGCAAACCGCGCCGTGGAACAGTCCGGCGGAAGCACCTGTTTCGCATTCACGTCCGGCGCCGGCCTCCCTCCTCAATGGTGGTGGCCACCGCCACCGCCGCCCCCATGGAATCCACCCTGGAATCCACCCTGGAATCCACCGCGGAACCCGCCCCGGAACCCACCGCGCATGCCGCCATGGAAGCCGCCCCCCGCGTGCGCGAAGGACATGTGGTGCATATGGTGAAAGTGATGAAAACGGTCAACGAAGATAAAGCTCGCCCCAAAGCCGACACCGACCGGCGCCCAGTACCACGGATCGACGTAGTAAGCCGGCTGCGTATAGATCATGGTGCCGCCGGAGCTTTCCACCATCTGCCACGAACCGTCCGGCTGCAGGCAGGCCAGCCCGACCACTTGCTGCAGGTAGCCATCGATCTCCACCTGTCCCGCCATCTGCTGGCAGGGCGACGAATAGCCGTTCCATGCGTCAGCGGCCATCTGCGCTGCGGCCGGCACGCTCAAGCCGAGGCCGGCAAGCAACGCCGCCACGGCACCCAGAGCTTTTCCCATGATGTCATCCCAGGGAACGAACGCCCGACGTTTGCGACGTACCAGGGCAACGCGCAAGGCACATCCCGCGGCACATCGGTTTGCCTGCAGGACCCGCTGGCGCGGCTGGCGCACGCGCCTGCGCGCCTGCATTACGTAAACGGATTGGCGCCCCCGCTTATTCCCCCCGTTTATTCCCCCGTTCATGCCACGCTGCCTGACGTCGTCAAAACGCGCCGCGGACCGCTATCGCCACGCCTCCGGATGCCCTCCCAGGCTGGCGCAGACATCGCCGGCGATGGCGCGCAGGCGAGCTTCGCCCAGTTGGCCTGACAGCGCATAGCCGGCCCCGCCCCCGACCCAGTAATAGGTGCGGCGGTCCGCCTGGCGCAGCAGGCCGAGCGAGGCCGAAGCCGGCGCCGCCGGCGTGATGTACAGCGTGAGCCGCTCGCCGGCCGCGTTCTGGTACATCAGTTGCGCAGCCGGGCCGGCGTCGCCCACAAGCAGCCGGCCACCCAGCAGCGCGAATCCGTATTCGTCCAGCGACGGGATGGTCAGCGTGCGCGCGAGCCGGCGCGACAGCCAGGCCTGCAAGTGTGGCTGGTCGGCAGCCGCCACCTCGACCGGATGGCGCTGTTCGGGCGCGAACACCGCGTAGGCGGCATCGGCGTGGCGCGCGAACTCGCGGGGATCGGCGCTCGCACCGGGAAGCCAGGCCACGCCGAGGGCAAGCGCCATTCCGGCCAGCGCCCAGCCCAGCGCGGCAAGGGCACGGCGCCACCAGCGCGGCCGCGCCCTGACCAGCACATAACGCAGGTTGGCTGGCAGCGGAAACAAGGCCTTGAGCGCGGCATTCTGCTGGCGATAGCGCTCCGCCAGCATTGCCGCCTGCGCGTCATGCGCCAGCGCCGCGCGGGCGGCCGCCGCTTCGGACTCCGGCAGTTCGCCGTCCACCAGCGCGCACAAGCGCGCTATCGCCTCGATATCCGGTGCGGGTTGGCTGGAGCCAGTTTCCCGATCGTCGTTCATGGCGTATTTCTCACCACCTTGAGCGGCACGTGCCGCTCGCTGTTTCCACCTGCGCCACCGGTGCCATCGCCAAGCCACGCGCGCAAGTGCTCCCGCGCCCGCGCCAGGCGCGACATCACGGTGCCAGGCGGCACCTGCAATACCGCGGCGGCCTCCTGGTAGCTCAAGCCCTCCAGCACGATCAGCAGCAGCACTTCACGCTGCTCTGCCGGCAGCCGGTACAGCGCGCGTTGCACATCGCGCAGCAAGAGCCCGTCGATTTCGCCTGCCGGGGCCTCCTGCCGCTGCCACAGCGGGTCGGCGTCGTCCACGGCCACTTCGCGGCGGCGGCGCAACTGATCGATATAGAGATTACGCAGCACGGTCAGCATCCAGGCCCTGACGTTGCTGCCCGCGCGCAGGCGGCTGCCCTGGGCGATCGCGCGCTCCGCGGTGTCCTGCACCAGGTCGTCCGCCCACGCGGCGTCGCCGGTAAGGGCGCGCGCATAGCGCCGCAGTTGCGGAAGCCAGACCGCTATGTCATCGCCAAAGCTCACAGCTGACAAGACATGGGGCACGCATCCCGATGCATCCGCGCGGATCTCAGTACCCGCCGCCGCCCATGCCGCCGGTGCCGCTCGTGCTACGGCTGCCGTCGCGCGAGGCCGATGACTGGCCGGACCCGCCGCCATCCGACGAGCAGGCCGCCACCGCCATCAACGCCAGCAGCAATGCTGAAACCAGTCGGAGCGCTTTCATGTTGGTCTCCTTGGTGGCAGGCCACGCGGCGGCGGCATCGGCCGATGCCGCATGCGCCACGGCCGGCTGCGCGCATGCCGCCGCCGGTCCTGCCCAACGGGTAAACGCATGGCGCCCCGGTTTTATTCCATCGCAGGGGGTGCGTCGCTGTCCGCCGCCGCAATCGCGGCGTATCGCCGACTTCCGCGCCAGGCTCGTGCGGCCCGCGATACTTCACGACGTTCCTTGCATTGTCATGCAAGTGATCTAGAGTGATGTGATGCGCCATTTCGCCCCGCCGTTTCGCCCCACTCTGCCCTGCTGTGACGGTAAATGAATAGTCACAGCGCTTCACGGCATGACGGCATGACGTCACGATGAAGTGATCGAGCAATGGCTGGATTGAGTGCACTGACACAGGCTCGCATTCAGTTTGCGGAAATCACCTTCCTCCACCTCGTTCGTCCTGCCATTTCCCATGGCCAGGTCAGGCATCAACGCTCTCACGGCCTTTCCCGCGCGCCGTGCGAGGCTTCCGGCCATCGCCGCCGCCCTGATCGCGGCCACGACCGATAGCCGAACCTTCAACGATGGCCTTGCGCGGCGCAAAGCCGGAATGGCTGCCGCCTTGCTTCCCCGGCGCCGGCCGGCGCCCCGCCGCGCCGCATCCGTCACCGGGCCGTCAAGCCGCCCCGCCGGCCCGGTCCGGCGCGCATCCGGCGCATGCGTGTTTTCGTGTCTCCAGTCCCCTACCACCGATTCCGAGGTTCTTTCATGCGCATCGAGCGGGTTCCATTTCGCCATATCAGTGCCGCGACGATTGCCGTAGTGCTTGCCGCGTGCGGACAGAAACCTGCTGCGCCGCCGCCCCCGCCGCTGGAAGTCGGCGTCGTCACCGTCAAGCCGGCCACCGTGCCTGTCACGACCGAACTACCCGGCCGCACCAGCGCGTTCCTGGTGGCGCAGGTGCGCGCGCGGGTCGATGGCATCGTGCAGCGCCGGGAATTCACCGAGGGCTCCGACGTCAAGACCGGACAGCGTCTCTACAAGATCGACCCGACGCCCTACATTGCCGCGCTCAACAATGCCAAGGCGGCGCTGGCGAAGGCGCAGGCCAACGTCGGCACGCAGCAAGCGCTGGTCCAGCGCTACAAGATACTGGTCGGGGCAAACGCCGTGAGCAAGCAGGACTACGACAACGCCGTTGCCGCCCTGGGCCAGGCGGTGGCCGACGTGGCAGCTGGCAAGGCTGGCGTGGAAACGGCGCAGATCAACCTGGGCTACACCGATGTCGTCTCGCCGATCACCGGGCGCAGCGGCGTGTCGCAGGTCACGCCGGGCGCCTACGTGCAGGCCAGCCAGGCCACCCTGCTGACCACCGTGCAGCAAATGGACCCCATCTACGTCAACCTGACGCAATCGAGCGTGGAAGGCCTGCGGCTGCGCCGCCAGATCCTGGAAGGCCGGTTGCAGACCAGCGGCGCCAACGCCGCCAAGGTCACGCTGCTGCTCGAAGACGGCCGCACTTACCCGCAGACCGGCCAGATCCAGTTCACCGACGTGAGCGTCGACCAGGGCACGGGCTCCGTCACGGTGCGCGCGATCTTCCCCAACCAGGACCGGGTGCTGCTGCCGGGCATGTTCGTGCGCGCGCGCATCGACGAGGGCATGAACGACAAGGCCATCGTCGTGCCCCAGATCGGCGTCACGCATGACCAGAAGGGGCAGCCGGTGGTGCTCGTGGTCGGCCAGGACAACAAGGTAGCCCAGCGCCAGATCGCCACTTCGGGCACCTTCGGCAATGGCTGGGTGGTGGACAGCGGCCTGCTACCGGGCGATCGCGTGATCGTGAACGGCGTGGAAAAGGCAAAACCCGGCATGACGGTAAAGCCGGTCGAGGCCCAGGTGCCGGCGCAGCCGGCCTCCGGCGCGCAGGCAACGCCCCCCGCGAGCGCGCCTGCGGCATCGGCGACAGCGGCGCCATCGTCGGCGCCATCCCCGTCATCCACCCCGGCCGCGCAATAAAAGGGAGCCGCCTTCATGGCAAAGTTCTTTATCGACCGGCCAATCTTTGCGTGGGTGATCGCCATCATCCTGATGCTGGCCGGCCTGGCCTCCACCGCCACGTTGCCGGTTGCCCAGTACCCGACGATTGCCCCGCCCGCCGTCCAGATCAGCGCCACCTATCCCGGCGCTTCCGCAAAAACCGTCGAAGATACCGTCACGCAGGTAATCGAGCAGCAGATGAGCGGTCTCGATCACCTGCTCTACCTGTCCTCCACCAGCGACGACTCCGGCACGGCCACCATCACGCTGACCTTCGCGGYCGGCACCAATCCGGACATTGCGCAGGTCCAGGTACAGAACAAGCTGCAACTCGCGACGCCGCTCTTGCCGCAGGCCGTGCAGCAACTGGGCACCAAGGTCACGAAATCGAGCAGCAGCTTCCTGCTGATCCTCGCCTTTGTGTCGAAGGATGGCAGCATGGGCCGCTACGACCTCGCCAACTACGTGGCATCGAAGGTGCTGGACCCGGTCAGCCGGATCGACGGCGTCGGTACGGTGACGCTGTTCGGCACGCAGTACGCGATGCGCATCTGGCTGGACGCGACCAAGCTGAACAACTACAGCCTGACGCCGATCGACGTCAAGAACGCGGTCGCGGCGCAGAACGTGCAGGTGGCCGGCGGCAGCCTGGGCGGCACGCCGTCGGTGCCGGGACAAATGCTGCAGGCCACCATCACGGAAGCCACGCTGCTGCAAACCCCTGCGCAGTTCGGCAATATCCTGCTGAAAGTGAATACCGACGGCTCGCAGGTGCGCCTGAAGGATGTGGCGCGGATCGATCTTGGCGGCGAGAACTACAACTTCGACACCAAGTACAACGGCCAGCCGACCGCGGCCTTCGGCATCCAGCTCGCCACCGGTGCCAACGCGCTCAGCACAGCAAAGGCGGTACGCGCCAAGATGACCGAGCTGCTGCGGTACGCGCCGCAGGGCGTGGTGGTGGAGTATCCGTACGACATCACGCCGTTCATCACGCTGTCGATCGAGGAAGTGATCAAGACCCTGATCGAAGGCATCGTGCTGGTGTTCCTGGTCATGTACCTGTTCCTGCAGAACCTGCGCGCCACGCTGATCCCGACGATCGCGGTGCCGGTGGTGCTGCTGGGGACGTTCGCGGTGATGTCGGTGGTGGGGTTTTCGATCAACACGCTGTCGATGTTCGGCATGGTACTGGCCATCGGCCTGCTGGTGGACGATGCGATCGTGGTGGTGGAGAACGTCGAGCGGGTCATGGCCGAGGAAGGCCTGTCGCCGCGCGACGCGACGCGCAAGGCCATGGAGCAGATCACCGGCGCGCTGGTCGGCGTGGCCCTGGTGCTGTCGGCGGTGTTCGTGCCGGTGGCGTTCTCCGGCGGCTCGGTGGGCGCGATCTACCGGCAGTTCTCGCTGACCATCGTCGCCGCCATGGTGCTGTCCGTGATGGTCGCGCTGATCCTGACGCCGGCGTTGTGCGCGACCATGCTCGAGCCGATCCCGAAGGGCCATCACGACGAAAAGACCGGCTTCTTCGGCTGGTTCAACCGTACGTTCGCGAAGAGCCAGCAGAAATACCGTGGCGGCGTGGTGCACGTGATCCGGCGCTCCGGCCGCTGGCTGATCATCTACCTGGTGGTGATCCTGATCGTGGGCTTCCTGTTCGTGCGGCTGCCCAAGGCGTTCCTGCCGGAAGAAGACCAGGGCACGATGTTCGTGCTGGTGCAGGCGCCCGTGGGCTCCACGCAGGAGCGCACCGCCAAGGTGCTGCTGGATGTGCAGCAGTACCTGCTGAATAGCGAGAAAGACGCGGTCGAGGCGGTGCTGACGGTGAACGGCTTCAGCTTTGCCGGCCGGGGGCAGAACTCCGGCCTGGTGTTCGTGCGGCTGAAGGACTTCAAGCAGCGCGAGTCCGCGGACCTTAAAGCCCCTGCCCTGGTCAAGCGGATCTTCGGACATTTCGCCGGGTACAAGGACGCCAACGTGTTCCCGTTGAATCCGCCGTCGATCCCGGAACTCGGCACGGCCGCGGGTTTCGACTTCGAGTTGCAGGATCGCGCCGGCCTGGGCCACGAGAAACTGATGCAGGCGCGCAATATGCTGCTCGGCATGGCGGCGCAGGATCCGATGCTCGCGCAGGTCCGCCCGAACGGCCTGAACGACACACCGCAGTTCAAGGTCAACATCGACCGCGAAAAAGCCAATGCGCTCGGTGTCAGCGCCGCGGACATCGACCAGACTTTCTCCGCGGCATGGGCTTCCCTGTACATCAACAACTTCCTCGACACCGACAACCGGATCAAGAAGGTCTACGTGCAGGGAGAGCCGAGATTCCGCATGAATCCCGAGGACCTGAACGCCTGGTACGTGCGCAACGCGTCCGGCGGCATGGTGCCGTTCGCGGCATTCGGTTCGGGGGCCTGGATCTATGGATCTCCCAAGCTGGAACGCTTCAACGGCATTCCGGCGACCGAGATCCAGGGCGCGGCCGCTTCCGGCAAATCCACCGGCCAGGCGATGAACGCCATGGAAGCCATCGCCGCCAAACTGCCGCCCGGCATCGGCTACGAATGGACGGGCCTGTCGTACCAGGAGCGCCAGTCCGGCTCGCAGGCGCCGATCCTCTATGGCATTTCGATCCTGTTCGTGTTCCTGTGCCTGGCCGCGCTGTATGAAAGCTGGTCGATTCCGTTCTCTGTGATCATGGTCGTGCCGCTCGGCGTCCTGGGCGCGCTGCTGGCAGCCACCCTGCGCGGGCTGGAGAACGACGTGTTCTTCCAGGTSGGCCTGCTGACCACGGTGGGCCTGTCGGCCAAGAACGCCATCCTGATCGTGGAATTCGCCCGCGACCTGCGCGACCAGGGCATGAGCACCATCAATGCGGCGGTGGAGGCCTCCCGCCTGCGCCTGCGCCCGATCCTGATGACATCGCTCGCCTTCATCCTTGGCGTGATGCCGCTTGCGCTCAGCAACGGCGCGGGCTCGGGCAGCCAGCATGCGATCGGTACCGGCGTGATCGGCGGGATGCTGACGGCGACCTTCCTGGCCATCTTCATGATCCCGATGTTCTTCGTCGTGATCGGCAAGTTCAGCAAGACCAAGGCAGCGCCGGGGACGCCTCCCCCGCCATCGCCGCCTTCCGGCCAGCCTGACCAGCCGGACAGCAACGGCGACGCCGGCATGCACAGGGAAGGACACTGAGATGCCCAGACTCGCATCGATCACGACCGCCGTGGCCATCCTTGCCGCCGGCTGCACGCTCCAGCCACGCTACGAGCGCCCGGCCGCCCCTGTTGCGCCGGCCTTCCCCGCCGGCGGCGCCTACGGCCAGCAGCCCGCCGCGAGCGGCGCGGAGAGTACCACGGCGGCCGCGCCGGCGACCGATATCGGCTGGCGGGATTTCTTTGCCGATCCGCGTCTTCAGCGCCTGCTCGAGCTGGCGCTGAAGAACAACCGCGACCTGCGCGTGTCGGTACTGAACATAGAAGCGGCGCGGGCGCAGTACCAGATCACGCGCGCGGCGTTGTTTCCCTCGGTCAACGCGGCGGCCTCGGGAACCCGGGCGCGCACGCCGGCGAACCTGACGGTCGCGGGCCGGACCATTGCGGCCGAATATTCGGTCGGCCTCAACGCGTCATGGGAAATCGACTTCTTCGGCCGTATCCGCAGCCTGTCGGACCAGGCGCTCGCGCAGTACCTGTCGCTGGCGGAAAGCCGCAAGGCGGCAGAGCTTGCCCTGTTGTCTTCGGTGGCGAACCAGTATCTCGCCATGCTCGCCTTCGACGATGCGCTCGCCGTCACGCGCGCCACGCTGGTGACGGCCGAGGAGTCGTTGCGCATCACCAGCCTGAAGTTCGATGTCGGGACCGGCTCGGAGCTTGACCTGCGGCAGTCCGAAGGCGTCGTCGAGCAGGCGCGCGCCAACCTGGAAACGGAAGCCCGGCTGCGCGCGCAGGCGGAGAACGGGCTGGTGCTGCTGGTGGGAGAGCCATTGCCGGAGGACCTGCCGCCGGGCCTGCCGCTCAACAGCCAGGCCCTGCTCGCCGATATCCCGGCGGGCCTGCCGTCCGACCTGCTGACGCGGCGCCCCGACATTGCCGCCGCGGAGCAATTACTGCTGGCCGCCAACGCGAACATCGGCGCGGCGCGCGCGGCTTTTTTCCCCCGCGTGACGCTCACGGGCAATGCGGGCACGCTCTCGCCAACGCTCGGCGGCCTGTTCAAGCCCGGTTCCGGCGCGTGGTCATTCGCGCCGCAGATTACCCTGCCGATCTTCCAGGGCGGCCAGAACGTGGCGGCCCTGGACCTGGCGCAGGTACAGAAACGCATCGAGATCGCCAGCTACGAGAAAGCCATCCAGACCGCCTTTCGCGAGGTGTCCGATGGCCTGGCCGCGCGCGGCACCTTCGACAACCAGATCAAGTCACTGGAACGCTTCACCGGCTCGCAGGAGCGCCGGCTGGTGCTGTCGGACCTGCGCTATCGCAACGGGGTGGACAGCTACCTGAGCGTGCTGACCGCGCAAAACGACCTCTACAGCGCGCAGTTGCTGCTGATCAACGCGCGGCTGCAACGGTTGACGAACCTGGTCGATCTCTACCAGTTCCTCGGCGGCGGCTGGATCGAACGAGCGGGTGACACGCCGCGCCCGGCCGACGCGCCGGCCGACTACGGCATGACCGCACCGGCTCCGGCGCCAGGCACGGCTTCCCCGTAGCCCCCCCGCCCGCGCCTGCTACCCCAGCCGCTGGCAGCTATACGCCTCGGTCCGGTAGGGAAACGCCACGCTCGGCTTGCCGGCCAGCGCCGGGCTGCCGTCGATCACGGCCTGCAGCCGTGCGCGCACCGCATCCTGCTGCGCCGGCGGCAGCGAGGCAATGAAACTGACCGACATCACGCGGTCCACGACCACCTGCTGCGCGGGACCGACATGCTCGTAGGGGAAGGCGGACAGGGCTAGTTCGCCGAAGCCTGCCGCCGGAAACACCGCCTTCCAGTCGCCTTTGTAGAAGCGCGGCGCATCGCCCTCGAACGGCGTCATGATGGCGGTGAGCCGCGCCACCCAGTCGACCGATTCGTCGCGTACGTTCCAGACCAGGCCGAGCTTGCCGCCCGGGCGCAGCACGCGGCCGATCTCGGCCATGGCGGCGCTGTTGGCGAACCAGTGGAAGGCTTGCGCGCAGACCACCGCGTCGACGCTGGCGCCGGGCAGCGGGATGGCCTCGGCGGTGCCCTCGAGCGCCTGCACCGAGGGCACCGCGGCGCTGAGCCGCGCACGCATGGCCGCAACCGGCTCGACCGCGATCACGGTGGCGCCGGTAGCCAGCAGCAGGCGGCTGAACTTGCCAGTGCCCGCGCCCAGGTCCAGCACGGTCTTGCCGGCCCGCAGGCCAAGCTCCTGTTCCAGCCAGGCGCCAAGCGCCGGCGGATAGTCGGGGCGGCCACGGGCGTAGGTATCGGCCTGGCTGGAAAAACCCTGGGCGGCGGCGTGATGGATGTCGGTCATGGGTGCGCGATTCTCTGAGTGCGTGGGACGGGCACGCCGGAGCCGGCAAGCGTGCAGGCGCGGCTCGGGAAGTGGCGGCAGCGGGCGGCGCGCGGTCAGGACCGTGGGAGTCTTGCCGTCGCGGCGGCGGCAAGCCGACAAGCTACGCCTTCCGCGCCGCCCCCGCAAGCACCGGTAAGCCCCGGCGGCGCGCCCCGGCCTGGGAGGCTCAGAAAGAGGGAACCGGGTTCTGGCCCTGGCTCACCAGGTACCTGCCGTCCTGGAAACGATAGCGCACCACTGCGTCCAGCGAGCGGCGCCGGGGCTTGGCCGCGCCGCCGGGCACCTTGACCTCCTCGCCCTGGAACGTCAGCGTGAGCTCCCCCGGCGCATCCGTGCCGAGCGCGAAGGCCGGCTTGCCCTCCACCTGGTAGCAGACCTGCTCGCCATCGTCCTGGCTGTCCGTGCCGCGTTCGGCGGGCGCGAGCGGCTTGCCGGCGAGCGCGTCCGCGCACGGTTCCAGCGCACCGCTGTTTTCCGCGCTCATTGCCACGCTGCCCAGCAAGGTCGATATCTGCCCCGGCGCCAGGCGATAGACGGAGGCCCAGCTGCCGCAATAGCCCTGCCAGCAACTGCCCCAGGTCTGGGTCAGCGCGAAATCCGTGGCTGAGATCTTCGTGACGGATGACTGTCCCAGCGAGCCTTCCACGCCGGTGTAGTCATAGCCGTCGACGCGCCGGTCCAGTTGCCAGGCTTCACCGTTGCGCGTGAAAAAATACGCACCCAGCCAGGCGCCCGCGGCGTGGCTATCGTTGCGCGTGCCGCCTTCATCCACGGTCACGCCTTCGGTCAGCATCACGGCGTGGATGTCATCCAGCCGGATTACCTGGATCGGCTTGACGTCGATGGTGTCCTCCACCAGCGGCGCCTCGCCCTTGCCCTTGTACTCCTGGTCCGGCAAACGGGCGCGCACCACGCGGCCCTTGTCGTCGTCGCGCCAGCCGAGAAAGGCGAGCCGGATCAGGGCCTCGCGCTTGAGGCTGTCGGCCTGCGCAACCGCCGCGGAGGCCGGCCTGGCCTCGGCGGACGAGGCGCCGGCCGCCTCGGGCGAGGTGTCGTGCCGGGAGCACGCGGGCAAGCCGAGGCAAAGTGCCAGGGCCGGCGCCAGCATCAGCCGGGCAAGGGTTGGGCATGCCGGAAAGACAGCGGGAGGGCGAAGATTCATGGTGACGGCGAACGCGAGGGCCGCGGCTGCACGGCCTGAAACAAGGGAGGAAAAAGCTGGGACGACACCGGCGCCGCGCTGAGCACGGGATGCCGCGAACCGCACTATCCGCGAGCAGGTCCGTGCCGTCAAGCCAGTGCGGCATCGCCGTTGGCGGCCTGGCGTGGCAGCTGGCACTGCGCGGCCATCCGCAGGCCGGTCAGGCCGGCGACCTGGGCGCGCGGGCCATGGCCGCTTCCAGCGCCGGCAGGTTGCCCTCGCCGAAACCGTGGTAGCCGTCGCGCTGGACGATCTCGAAGAAGAATTCGCCGGCCTCGCGCCGGGCGAAGGCTTGCAGGAAGCGCTCGCGCGTCCCGTCGTCGCGCTGCGCGCCATCCACCAGGATGCCATAGCGCCGCAACGCGGCCAGATCCAGCCCGTGGCCAGGCACGCGCGCATCGACGGTGTCGTAATAGGCTGGTGGCGGCTCGACGAAACGCACGCCGTTGCGCTCCAGCGCGGCCGCGCTGGCCACGAGGTCGTCGGTCGCCAGCGCAATATGCTGGATACCCTCGCCGTGATGGCCGGACAGGTAGTGCTCCATCTGGTCGTGCCGCTGCGTGCCCTTCTCGTAGATCGGGATGCGGATCAGACCGCATGGCGAAAGCAGTACGCGTGAATCGCTGGCGACATGCCAGCCGGCGTTGACTTCGTGGATCTCGCGAAACCCGAGCACGTTGCGGTAGAAATCGAGCCACTCTTCCAGGTGGCCCGGATCGACCGCCTGCGTCAGATGGTCCACGCGGGTGAGGCCGGCTGCGGTGGACGCGGCGGCGTCCGAAGCCGCATGGGCCAGCGAGCGGAAATCGACGTCGTAGATGGAGATGTCGCCTACGTCGCCGGGCCGGCCTTCCTTGCCGCGCCAGCGGTCGATGAAGTAGATGATGGACTGGCCGATGCCCTGGATGGCGGGAATGTTCAGTTCCATGGGCCCCACCGTCCCGCCCTCGAACGGCCATGCGCCCGCATCGATCGCGCGCGCGAAGGCCGTTGCCGCATCGTTCACGCGAATGCCGACCGCACAGATCGACAGGCCGTATTCGGACGCATAGCGGGTGGCGAAGGAATCCGGCTCCGCGTCGACGATGAAGTTCATCTCGCCTTGCCGGAACAGCTTCACGTTCTTGTGCCGGTGCTGGGCAATGGCATGGAAGCCGAACCGCTCGAAGGTACGCCCGAGCGCCACGGGGTCGGGAGACGCGAATTCGATGAACTCATAACCCATGATGCCCAGCGGATTCTCCCAAGGCTGGAAATCGTCGCCGCGCGGGGAAAAAGCGTCTGCCGACAGGCTCATGTCTCTGCTCCTTTATGGAATCCGTGGTGGCTGCGGGTGTGGCGTCACTCATCATAGCAAGGGCCCCGGCTTCGCTCTAGCCCGGCCGCAAGACCCGCGCGCGCCGAACCGGGTGGGCGCGGCGGCAGCCGAAGCGTAGCCGCCGCCCCCGCAGCCAACAATGGCAACAGCCCCGGCCCGCCACATTATTCGTGCACCGGCGAACGATGAACGCACGAAACTGGCGTAAACCCTTATCTCGCCTTGCCGCTCTGTCCGGGTAGGTGGAGCACCGGGGGCAAACCCGAATTTCGACCTATAATCGCGCGCATTCGTCCATCTATCGCGCATTGTGCCGATTGAATCTCTTGGAACAAGCCACTTGAGCCTCTAAGCTTCGGCTATCCACATCGAACCCGGCCTACATCATGATCAACGGCAAGACCACTCTCATCGCCCATATCGGCTACCCCACCGAGTCATTCAAGGCGCCGATGATCTACAACCCGTGGTTCGAACAGCGCGGCATCAATGCCGTGGTGGTGCCCATGGGCCTGAAAGCGGAGGACTTCGCGAGCGGATTCCGCGCGCTGTTCCGGCTGACCAATATCCGCGGCGCGCTGATCACCATGCCGCACAAGGTCACCACCATGGAACTGGTGGACGCGCTCACCCCGACCGCGCGCATCGCCGGCGCCTGCAACGCCGTGCTGCTGCGCGAGGATGGCACCTTGCTGGGCGACCAGTTCGATGGCGCCGGATTCGTGCGCGGCATCCAGCGCAAGGGCTGCCGGCTGGAGGGCGCCAGCGTGCTGGTCTCGGGCTGCGGCGGCGTCGGTTCGGCCATCGCCGCGTCGCTGGCTGCCGCCGGAGTGGCGCGGCTGGGGCTGTTCGACGCGCGCGAAGCCTCCGCGCAAGCGCTGGCGGCACGCCTGCAGTCGCACTATCCGAGCCTGCAGGTCAGCGTGGGCGCCAACGACCCCGCCGGCTACGAAGTGGTGGTCAACGCCACGCCGCTGGGCATGAACGAGACGGATCCCCTGCCCTTCGACGTATCGCGCATCGATCCGCAGGCATGGGTTGGCGAGGTGGTGATGAAATCCGAATACACGCCCTTGCTGCGCGCGGCCATCGCGCGCGGCTGCAAGGTCCAGGTCGGCACCGACATGCTGTTCGAAATGATTCCGGCCTACCTGGAATTCTTCGGCTTCGGCACGGCAACGGCCGATGCGTTACGCGCCGTGGCCAGGATCGCCTATTGAGCGGCGCGCTCGCCGGCCACGCAGCGGGTACGCTGCCGCAAAAGCACAGACGCCATGCCACGGCAAGGGCGCAAGACAGAATGGAAATTCCCGGAGACACCCCCATGACTACGACACATAAGGACCTTGTCACGCCACTCGCCGTGCATGGCACGATTGGCGACAAGATACGCTCGGCCTTCGCCGTCGGGCGCATGCGCTGGGGCATGCTGGCCCTGGTGTTCTTCGCCACCACGCTGAACTACATCGACCGTGCGGCGCTGGGCGTGATGCAGCCGGTACTGGCCAAGGCCATGAACTGGACAGCCCAGGACTACGCCAATATCAACTTCTGGTTCCAGGTTGGCTATGCCGTGGGCTTTGGGGCGCAGGGGCGCTTTATCGACAAGGTCGGCGTGAAGCGCGCGTTCCTGATCGCGGTGCTGCTGTGGAGCGTCGCCGCCGGCGCGCACGGCCTGGCGGTGTCGGCCGTTGGCTTCATGGTTTGCCGCTTCTTCCTGGGCCTGACCGAAGCCGCCAACTATCCCGCCTGCGTCAAGACCACGCGGCTGTGGTTTCCGGCGGGCGAGCGTGCCGTGGCCACGGGCCTGTTCAATGCCGGCACCAACGTCGGGGCCATGGTCGCGCCGGTCATGCTGCCGCTGATCCTCGTGGCCTGGGGCTGGCAGGCCGCCTTCTTCTGCATCGGCGCGCTCGGCCTCATCTGGGTGGTGTTCTGGGTGCGCAACTACTACGATCCCGAGCAGCACCCGCGCGTCAGCCAGGGCGAGCTGCGCTACGTACAGCAAGGCGTGGAACCCGCGCCGCAGAAGGTGCCGTACTCGCGCATCCTGCGCATGCGCGGCACCTGGGCCTTCGCGCTGGCCTACACCATCACGGCCCCCGTATTCTGGTTCTATCTCTACTGGCTGCCGCCGTTTCTCAACCAGCAGTACAACCTCGGCATCAACGTGACGCAGATGGGCATTCCGCTGATCGTCATCTACCTCGCCGCCGATCTCGGCAGCGTTGGCGGCGGCGCGCTGTCGTCGCTGTTGATCGGCCGGGGCATGGCGCCGGTGAAGGCACGGCTGCTGTCGATGCTGCTCTTCGCCGCCTGCATCACCATGATCGTGTTCGCCGCCGGCGCCAGCAGCCTGTGGATGGCGGTGGCCGCGATCTCGATCGCCATTGGCGCGCACCAGGCCTGGACCGCGAACATCTGGAGCATGGTGATGGACTACACGCCCAAGGAAGTCATCAGCTCCGTGTTCGGCTTCGGCGGCATGATGGGCGCCGTCGGCGGCATGTTCATGACCCAGCTCGTCGGCTACGTGCTGACCAGGACGCACAACAACTACTCGGTGCTGTTCACCATGATTCCCTGCGCGTATTTCCTCGCGCTGGCCTGGATGTACTTCATGGCGCCGCGCGCAGTCCCTGGCGCGATCGAGGGCCAGTCCCCCGCTCACTGAAACGCATGACGGCGCGAGGCGCGGCCCGGCGGCTTTCCGCCGGGCCGCGCCGCTTTCATTTAGCCGGCGTGGCTCTCAGCTTCGCGCCAATGAACTGCAGCGCGAGGCCATAGCCCTGCGTGCCGAAGCCTGCCATCACCGCCTCCGCGATATCGGACAGGTAGGAATGGTGGCGGAACGCCTCGCGCTTGTGCACATTCGAGATATGCACCTCCACGAAGGGAATCGCCACGCCGGCGAAGGCGTCGCGGATCGCCACGCTGGTGTGCGTGAACGCGCCGGGATTGATCAGGATGTAGCTGACGCCCTCGGTGCGCGCCGCGTGGATGCGGTCGACGATGGCGCCTTCGTGGTTGCTCTGGAAGCAGTCCAGCGACAAGCCCATTCCGGCGGCCTGCTGCTTCAGGGCCGCCTCGACGTCCGCCAGCGTGGTCGAGCCATAGATCTGCGGCTCGCGCGTGCCCAACAGGTTCAGGTTGGGGCCGTTGATGACGAGTACGGATTGCATGTTGTTTCCTCTTTCCCAGGTGTTCTTGCCGGTCTTCCGATCGGTGCCGCCTTGCTGGCGGATGCACGGCTCAGGCCTCCACCGTCCCGACGATGCAGCCTGTGCGCGCAGCCTCGGCGATGGCCTCGGCGACACGCAGATTCTGCAGCCCATCATGCACGGTGGCAAGAGGCTTCGCCGTGCCGTGGATCACGTCGCAGAAATGCGCGAGCTGCCGTTCGAGCGGGTCCTCGTGCACCAATCCGGCCACGCTGGCCTGGAATGGCTTTAACCATGAGCGGTCTTTGTCGCGCGCGCAGGTCTTGAGTCGCATGGTCTGCACGGCTAGCGATCCGTGCGCACCGGCGATCAGGTAGCAGTCCTCATCCGGATAACTTCTGGCCCTCCTAGAAGCCCGGCACGCAACGCGCAAGGATGGCCGGACATGCACCAGACAGCAGTACCTGACCGCGTCGTTTGCGCGCCACGCAATGTAAGCAATTTGCAAACGCGCTAGCGCGGGTATTGCCTCTTGCGCCAGGCTGGTCGCGCCATCCGAAATGAGCGTGATATCAGCCGTAACTCATTCCGCTTTGCATTTGACTTCGATAGCGAATTCGGACGCGTCCGATTTACTCGCTAAGCGCACCTATTTAGCATCACCCTGAGTCACTGCGCCTGGACTGGCCGAACCGCGTGGCAGCCGCCATGCGCAAGCCACCGAGTTCCAATCTCTCACGGAGTGTTTTGCATGGGTCATCGCTTGCCGTCGTTTTCCTCCCGCACCGTCCGCGTCACCGGTGCGGGCATGCCCACTTTGCTTGGCCAGCCGATGCTGGTGTTCTCCAAGCTGTCTGGCACCGAAAGCATCAACAGCCTGTTCGCCTACGAACTGGAACTCAAGACCCCGGATGCACGCAATGCCCTGTATGGCCCTGCCGCCGAACTGGACATGGAAGCCATGCAGGGGCAGGAACTGACGGTTGAAATTGAACTGGACGGCGCCGGGTCAGGCCCTGAAGGTGGCGTCGGCAAGGGCACGCGCGAAATCACCGGCATCGTCACCGACCTGTACGGCCCCATCTATGAGAACCAGCACGTCGTCTACCGCATGACGCTGCGCCCCTGGCTTTGGCTCGCCACACAGACCACCGATTACAAGTCGTTCCAGAACATGACGGTGATTGAAATCGCCGAGAAAGTGCTGTCGGATTACACCTTCCCGGTCGAGCGGCGCCTGTTCGGCATCGAGTACCCTCGGCGCGAATGTCAGTGGCAGTTCGGTGAAACGGACTACCGGTTTCTCTGTCGCATCCTCAGCGAATTTGGAATCAACTTCCATTGGGAACACGCAGATGGCCATCACCGCATGGTGTTGACCGATGGCAACGGCGCCTTTCGCAAATTCCCCAGCGCCGCCTATCACACGATCAGTTGGTATCCCTCTTCGGATCGCGTGGATAAGGAACACCTGCACGCCTTCGAAATCCACGACCGGCTGGTGTCGGGCAAGTGGACGCACGGCGACTACGACTTCAACCAGCCGCGTGCCGATCTGAACGTCACCAGCAAAGATCCGCGCGACACCAGCCACCCGATGCAGGAACGGTATGTGTGGCCGGGCGACTTCACCCAACCCAAGACCGGCAGCGATGCCTGGCAGGAAGGCGACATGCTCGCACGCATCCGCATGGAAGCGATGCGCCAGCACGGCTACCGGGTGCGGGGCAAGGGCAACGTGCGCGCGATGGTGCCGGGCTGCATGTTCACACTCAAGCGGTTCATGCGGCGCAAGGCGAACCGCGAATTCCTGATCTATGCCGCGCGCCTGTGGATCGAGGACGTGGGGGAAGTCTCCGGCAGCGGCCAGCAATGGCGCTGCGAGGTCGAATTCGAAGCGCAGCCCAGCAATGAGATCTTCCGCCCAGAGCGCGTGGAAAAGCCCAAGGTGGGCGGCTATCACAGCGCCAGGGTCGTCGGCCCCGAGAACCAGGCCATCTGGTGCGATGACGTGGGGCGGGTCCGCGTCCAGTTCCCGTGGGACCGCTATGGCAAAGACGACGCGAACAGTTCCTGCTGGATTCGCGTGGCCGACTATGCCTCGGGCGACCAGTTCGGCAGCACGCACGTGCCGCGCATCGGCCAGGAAGTGCTGGTGGAATTCATGGGAGGCGACCCGGACCTGCCGATCATTGTCGGGCGGGTGAACAACCGCCTGAACCTGCCGCCCTGGAACCTGCCCGGCCAGCATGCCCTATCCGGCTATCGGAGCAAGGAGCTGTTTGGCGAGGGCCGCAACCACACACTCTATGACGATACCCAGGATCAACAACAGGTCCAGGTAGCCTCGGCCTACCAGAACAGCTTGCTGGCGCTGGGCCACAACGTGCGGGTAAAGGACGCCGAGGGGCGCAAGGACAAGCGCGGCGAAGGGTTCGAGTTGCGCACCGATGGCAAGGGCGCCATCCGTTCGGACGGCATGCTGATCACTACCGAGGCCCGGCGCAAGGCAGAGGGCCATGCGTTGGCGATGCGCGAAACGATCCAGCGGCTGGAACAGGCACTGGGCGAAGCGCGCAATGTGCTGGAGGCCAGCATCGCGGCCCTCGCGCAAACCAATGAACAGGAGGATGTAGCCGAGGCCATCGCGGCGCAAAACCAGGTTATCCGGGGCACAGGCGACCCCCTTGGGGAACTGAGCGAACCAATGCTGATAGTGGCAAGCCCGGCAGGCATCGCCAGCACGACCGCCAAGACCACGCACCTGCACAGCGGCGACCACACAGCGCTGACCACCGGCAAGCATCTCTCCCTCTCCAGCGGCGCCAGCATCGTCGGCAGCGCGGGTAAGGGCGTTTCGTTGTGCGGCCACACAGAGGATGTCAAGCTGATCGCGCGCAAGGGCAAATTCATCGCGCAGGCGCAGAACAATGAGATGGAGATGGTGTCGCGCGACACGCTGCGCATCACCAGCACCGAGAAGAAAGTAGAGATCACCGCCGCCGAGGAGATCGTCTTCAACGTAGGCGGCACGTACTACCGCATGACGCCCAGCTCCATCGAAAGCGGCACCAGCGGGTCCTGGGCGGTCCACGCGGGCAGCCGCTTGCTCACCGGCCCCAAGACCCGCACCACGCCCATGCCCAGCTTCGGCAAGGGCTACTCCGGCTTCTACAAGCTGCACTGGGAAGACGCCAACCAGCCAGCGCCCTACCAGCCCTATCGCATCACGCGCGCCGATGGCAGCGTCATCGAAGGCGTAACCAACGCCGATGGCGAAACCGCGCTGCGTCTGGCCGAATTCGGCGAACCCCTGAAAATCGAACTCCTGTAAGGACACCATGGCGACCCATCCTTCCCAGCCCGCCAAGACCGCGGCCCCGCTCCCCACGCTGACACTGAAGCCCGGCGGCGCAGTTTGTCAGGTGGGGCTGCCGCTGCGGCCCCTGCGGATTTACTTCCAGACCTACCCCGGCATGAGCGGCAAAGTGTCCGAGCGCGCACTGGCTGGCATCTTCTACAAGCTGCGCATTCCCGGCCGGCCAGACATCGAGAGCCAGACCGAACCCAACGGCCAGATCCTGCTGCCGGGATTGCGGCCGGGGTTGACCGGAGAACTGGAAATCCTGGGGACAACCATTCACCTGCAACCGCGCGACTACAGCGCCGACGAAGCGACCGACGGCCGGACGACGATGAGCATCCAGGGCGCGAAACGCCGCCTGATGATCCTGGGCTATTACGACAAGCCGTACTGTTATGTACCACCGAACACACGAGTGGAACCCCAGACGCCCAACGACAAGCTGGATCATCTTGAAATCGAGGACGCCATTCTTCGCTTCCAGGTGGACAACGGCCTCATGCCGGACGGGGAAATCGAGCGTCACGAAGTGGGTGCCGATGGCAAGATCGATCCGGGCCGGAAATATGGCTTTCACACCGACATCGCAAGCTCCACCACCAGGCAGTTTCATCCCGATTTCGTGGCCCGGCTGGCGGCAGGCGGCGGCAGCGCCCCGCCGGACACGATGACACCGTGCGCCGTACCGCCACCCCAGCCGGCCAAGGGCAAGCCGCAGCCAGGCAAGTCGCAGCCACTCGCGCGGGAGATCTACGAAGGACACCGCTTCGTGCCGGTGCGCTTCGTGCGCGAGAACTACAACAGATTCGATCCGAAATACCCGGAACTGGATGACCGCGGCTATGTCGATGGCAGGCCCGGCCCGGTGGTCAGCCTGACGAATGGACAGACCATTCAGATCTACCTGCAACGCCTGCACTTGTTCAAGAATGTGCCATTGTCCGTCAAGAGCACGGATGAAAGCGTGGTGACGGTTGGCACGCCATCGGGCGATATCGTGCAACTGACTGGAGTCAACGGCGGTGATAGGGAGAAGCCCAGGAAGGCCACCATTGAGGTTCGCTATAGCAACGCTGGTGGCCCGCTCCTGCATCGCCTCTATGTGGAAGTCTACAACCCTATCTGGGTCGCCGTGGTCGTGCACGCCATGACCATCGGCCAGAAGGACAATCCTGCCATTGCGCCGGTTGGCCCAGGCCTGACCCGTCACGATATCTGGAACCTGTTCGACAAGGTCAACGACATCTGGCGCGCGGCCGGCATCCAATACGAGATCGAAGGCTGGCTCGACGAGAACATCCGGCTCACAAAGGCCGGTGAAATGAATGCTGCCGAGTTCGATGAAATAACCAGCGTCAATCGGCTAAGCGGCAAGCTCAATATGTACCTGGTCCGAACCATGAGCGGGATTGGCATCGGATGGGGGGCCTGCAACACCGCGCTGGTGGTTGGCGAGAAGATGGCTGGCGGCTTCCAACAGGCTGCACCGGAAGTCATACAGGCCATTGCCCACGAAATCGGCCACTACCTCGGCCTCTGGCATCCCGGCACGATCAACGCCAGCGGTGACGATGTAGCGAACCCGCCTACCCGGCCGGAAGACCACGCCATGCAGGATTACTGGTCGCGCCGGAGCCTGATGTACGTTTCCACCGCACTGCAGGCGACGCCCCCGCTTCAAGCCAACGTACGTCAACGCGGACGCTTGAACGATGTGGGGTATGGCAGAACACAGTACCCCAATGGGGGATACGTCGACTGCGGCGGCAAGATGCTGTGTTGCAAAGTCGTGCCGACGATTGTGTCCCGTGCGGACGAATCTGAAATCGCCACAGCGCGCAATATCGCGTTGCTCAACCAATCCAAATCAAAAGGAACCGACACCGCATGGAGCCAAGACATCGACGCCAAACCCGGTCATGGCGTGTTTGCCTGACGCTGCTTTATGGCATTGCCACGGCCATGCCGGCCCTATCCGCTACCGCGCAAACCGCACCCGCTCAGGAGACCCAAGCCATGCCAACCCTGGCCCAACTGATTAACGACAAAAAATGGGACGAGGCCAAGACATACTGCCGCACTTACCGGAACGAGGTCATTCCTGAGATCAAGGCGATTCTCGCCCGACGTTATCCCAATAACCTCATCGCGACCGCCAAGGAAAGTGACACAAAGGATGCCGCTTATGCTTGCCTGAGGCAGATCCGCACACAGGAATCCGCGCTGCTTCTAGCGCAGGGCTTCGGCAATGGCGGCGGATACAACAGCATCTATGGCTTGATCGAAGATCCGCGGCCCGAGGTCTACCCCATTCTCAAGGCAAAACTGCAGCCTCCGGAAGAGGAAGATGACAAGGAGCTCCTGCTGACCATGGCCCAGATATCCGTACCTGTGGAACAACGCGTTGCCGATATCCGACCATACCTGGAAGCGAAATATTATGGCGTGCGTCAGGGTGCTGTTCTCGGACTTGCACTGCTGGATGATCCCGGCAGCATGGAACGCATGGCCTATGTGCTGGGGACAGACCGGCGCCAGCGCAAATGGAATTTCCTTCGTACCTTCTATGACTTCCGCGCCTGGAGAATCCCAAAGTTCGTCCCGGTGCTGATCCCGGTCCTGAACGACCCGCAGCCACTCGAAGACATCGGCGTCCGCCAGTACCTCCCCGGCGGCGTCGAGCAGGCCATGACACCCGAAGAACAGCGCTATTGCCGCGCACGCGACTACGCGC
>NZ_JBFTSG010000027.1:0-108351 GCF_056399885.1 Cupriavidus sp. 01L45
GGCAAAAAGAGCGGAAAAGAGGGACCCATGTTTGAGTATCGCCTTAAGGCGATGCGAGTTTGGGTCCCGGCCGCTCTTTTTGTCTGCCGACGAGGGGGGGGTCGCCCCATCCGGCGCGCTTCTTTGCCTACTTTCTTGGCAAGACAARAAAGTAGGTCGCCTCCCCGAAGGGGAGGTGAAACTGCCTTTGACTTTAAGCYTTTAAGCCTTTAAGCCTTTGAACTTAATCAGTTGAATTTGAATTTCAAACCCTCAAATCACCAACTCAATCAAAAACGGCCCCGACCGCGCATTCGCCATACTAAACAACTCCGCAAACCGCCCCATATCCTCAGCCCGCGCAGCCTCCACCCCCATCCCATTAGCCAACTGCACCCAGTTCAGATCCGGATTCCCGATATCCAGCATATCGAGCGCAGTCTTCCCCGGACTAGCCCCGACCCCGGCCAGCTCCCCCAGCAAAATCGCATACTTCCGGTTAGCCAGGATCACCACGGTAACGTCGAGCTTCTCGCGCGCCATGGTCCACAGCGATTGCAGCGTATACATGCCGGAACCGTCAGCCTGCAACGCAACCACCCGGCGTCCGGGCGCCGCCACCGCGGCACCGGTGGCCAACGGCAGGCCATCGCCGATCGCACCGCCGGTGAGCTGCAACCAGTCATGGGGCGCGGCATGCACGGTGCCCGGATAGAAAGCACGCCCAAAGCTGACGCTCTCTTCCACCACGATGGCTTGCTCGGGCAACAACGCAGTCAATGTCTGCGCCACGGCTTCGGAAGTCACCGCGCCCTTGGCGATCTCGTGCGAGGACACGGAGGCCGGCAGCGAAACCGCCGGCGCACCCAGTTCGTCGGCAAGGCGCGCGAGCGCTTCCGCCAGGTCTTGTTCCGGACGCGCCAGCACATGGATTTCCGCATCTTCCGGGTAGGGCCGCGGCGACTTGCCCGGGTAAGCGAAGAAGGTAACCGGCGGCGGCGCGCCTACCAGGATCACATTGCGGATGCCGGCCAGCTTGGCGAGCGATGCGTCGCCGGAGTACGGCACCCGGTCCACATTGAAGCGGCCGCGGCCGCGCGTCACGCGCGCGTTGGACATCGGCGTGATCAGGCGGGCGTCGGTGGCGGCGGCAATGCGGTGCGCGTCGGCCAGCGCGGCTTCGCGCAGCGCGGTGCCGGCCAGCACGATCAGCGTGGGCTGGCCCGAGCGCAACACGCGCGCGGCTTGCCCGATGGCATCCGGGGAGACCTTGGGCAGGGGAATCGGCGCCAGCGGCGCGGCCACCTTGCCGCCGGCATCCCAGCAGACGTCGGACGGCAGGATCAGGCTGGCCACCCCGCCCGGCGCGGCGCATGCGGCCTGTACCGCAGTGGCGGCATCCGCACCTACCGAAGCGGCATGCGTGGCAGTACGGGTCCAGACCGAGACGGGACGCGCCCAGCCTTCGGTGTCGGCGGTCAGCGGCGCGTCGAGCGGGCGATGGTAGGTGGCCTGGTCGCCAACGATATTGATCACCGGCGTCTGCGCGCGGCGCGCGTTGTGCAGGTTGGCCAGGCCATTGGCCAGGCCCGGGCCGCAATGCAGCAGCGTGGCGGCCGGCTTGTCCGCCATGCGGGCGTAGCCGTCGGCCGCGCCCGTCACCACGCCTTCGAACAGGCCCAGCACACAACGCATGCCGGGAATCCGGTCGAGCGCGGCGACGAAATGCATCTCGCTGGTGCCTGGATTGGCAAAGCAGGTGTCCACGCCGCAGGCCAGCAGCGTCCTGACCAGGCTCTCGGCGCCGTTCATCTCGCCCTGCCCGTTGTCTGCCTGGCGGGCATGGTTCCCTTGGTTGCGGTCGGTAGTCTGCATCTTGTTGATTTCCAGTTGGCAGGTAATTGAGTTGGCATCAGCATTGCGCGCCCGGCGCAAGCAGGTCGAAATCCAGGCACACGAACTCGCTCGGGAATTCGATGCGCGCGTAGTAGACGATCACGCTGTCGACGCAGGCGTAGCGCCGCAGCTCGGCCACCGGCGCGCCAACCGGCAAGGCCAGCCGGGCGGCCGATTCCGCGCCCGCCGCGATGATTGACAGGCGCTGCCTGGCGGCTGTGACCTTCAGTTGCGGGAAGCGGTCGAGCACCGGCACCGATGGGCCGTGGCGGAAGGCTTCGGGGTTACGCGCGAACACGCTGGCTTCGATGAAAACCTCGCCCAGCGCAAAGGGGCGCTGCTCGATCCGGTGCAGCCGGCGCAGGAAGTGATAGCCCGGCGCACGCGCCGCGCGGCAGGGCATGCCGAGGTCTTCCGGCAACGGCACGGTGCCGACGGATTCCGACAGCGCTTCGGTATCGAGCTGCTCGCCAACCGCAACCACCTGGTCCCAGCTGACTGGCAGCTTCAGCGCGCGGCGCTCACGGCAGCTTGCCTTGACGAAGGTGCCACGCCCGCGCTCGCGGGTCAGAAGGCCTTCCTCGTCCAGCAGCGAGAGTGCGTGGTGCATGGTCATGCGCGCCACGCCAAACTCGCGGCAGAGTTGTTCAAGCGACGGAATGCGCGCGCCCTGGCGCCATTCGCCGCTTTCGATATGGCGGCGGAAGATAGTGGCAAGCTGCAGGTAGACCGGCTGACGGCTGCGGGAAAGGAGATCGCTGTTGACAGGCAAGGCGGTGAAAGCTGGGTTCGGCATCTGCGGTGACGGCGGGCATGGCGCCAGCGCGCCGCCGCTATATGGAAGCGACCTACTTTAATAAGGTCTATAAACCTAGACTACTGGGGTTTACTGCAAGACGGACGAAAAAAAAGCGCGGGACGAAATCCCGCGCTGCCTGCATTTTTCTGGTTTGCATCCCCGGCGGGCCTGTCGCCCCCCTCTTTTACGCCGCGAGCGCCTCGGGGCCTGCCGGCGCAATGACTTGCGTCAGGACCGGCGCCGGCGTCATGGCCGGTACCGCGCCGGGCGCCGCGAGCCAGTCGCGCACCGTCGCCTGGATGGACTCGACCTGTGCCAGCTTGCGCCTGTAGGCCGAGCGCTTCTTGGACGGCAGCTCCATCACATCGCGGCGCGGCTGGCTGACCGGCATCGCGACATTGCCGCAGGCCAGCGGCTCGCCGCCCGACTCCATCCAGAACCCTTCGTAGTCGCAGAGGATCTCGCGTGGGGTATGGCGCTGGCGCCCCACATGGTTGTTCCTGCAAACGCCCACGATGCGTTGCACGTCCAGCGCGGCGGCAAAGGCGAGCAGTGCCTCCATCACCACATCCTTGGGACGCAGGCCTTCGCAGGCCTTGGTCGCTTCGCGGATCAGGTCGCGGCTGTTTTCGCCCATGGGCCCTTGCAGCCCGCCCACGAAGATCTCCGGCCCGGTCTTGCCTTGCACCAGATAGAAACTAAGCTGGCTCAGGCAGACGCCAGTGGCCGTATCGCGCCAGTAGAAAGCCAGTTCGCCTTCCTTGGGATTGGGCCCGGAGTCGGCCAGGTGCAGTGCGTACCGCCCTTCGCCCACCGGGCATTCGAGGCCGCCGCCCAGGTAGATCCGCTCGTTAAGCGCCAATGGCACCAGCGTATTCAAAATCCGGTAGTGCTCCAGCACGATACGCATGCGCTCGCGGAAACGCAGCCCATATGCGCCGAGCGGACGATATGGACGCTCCAGCAGTGCGGGCCTGGCGAGGGCGACGCGCTGCATCAGCGCGCAGGAACTCACCGCTTGTAGCCAGCTGCGTACCGCCTTATGGCGGAATGCCGAGCTTCCAATCAGCTTGATACGCCTGAGCCACCACTTTCTGCCGCCCGGCGGGTGGCAGAAAGCCGACAGCGCAGCGAGAGCCCCCAGATAACGAAAATAGAAAAAAGGTCCGAGATCCAGAAAGAATCCCTTGGCACTAAGCCCCGATAGCCATTGAAGGCTCGAGATTGGTCCTTGCACGACTTGACGCTCTCCTGTTACCCAATGCAGCAAAGCCGGTGCCCGGTCTTGTGGTGCGCTGCCCTTGCGATCGACACGTCCGCGCTTGCCAGGCGGCAAGCTGCGGCCCTGCCGGGCCCGGATCACGAGGCATGGCCGGCGGCCTGGCAGAGCCTCCGGGTAAACGTATCGCCTCGTAATACTTCGTAACGAATAGTAATACTTCCGGTTGACATGAACACAAGTCATTACCGGCAGAGAGCAAAAAAAACCAGCCGACGCCGGCCGGCCATGCCCTGGGGAATGGCATAGGTCGGGCGTTCGGCGCACCGGCCGGCGTTCCGCGGCGAATTACGAGCGAGCGGCTACGGACAGGCCGACGCGCGGCCGGCCCCCGTGGGCAAAGGCCCGAATCCCGGCTTGCCCGGCGATCCGGGTTAACCAGATGTCGAAGGGCGGAATCATGTCTCAGAGGGCACAAGCTTGCTGGCGGCGCTCACGGCAGGTAGCCCAGCACCCGCCACCAGAAATAGTCCAGCGGCAACAGCACCAGCAAGGTCAGCGCGGCCAGTGCCAGGCACAGCCGGGTGCCCTCGCGCAGCCCTACCCCGCCGAGCTGCATCGCAATCACGATGGGCGGCGACTGGTAGGGGAAAAACACCGTCGAAAACACCGGTACCTGCAGCATCAGCACTGCTTCGAGCGACAAACCCGTGGCCTGCGCCAGTTGCCTGGCCAGCGGCGTCAGCACCGCCGGCAAGCCGGGCAGCGTCGTCATCAGGCCCAGGCTCGCCCCGACCGCGCCCAGCGCGGCCACGTTGGCAGCGGTATGTCCCGGCGAGAGCGGCAGCCAGCGCAGCAGCGCCGCGCTGATGGCCGTCCCCAGCCCGGTCGACTCCACCACGGCGCCCAGGCCAAGGAAGCCTGCTACATAGATGAGGGGCGTGAGATGCACCTGCTCGGCCAGCATGCGCGAGGACACCAGGCCCACGCCAGGCAGCAGGCAGACGATGCATGCAGCCAGCGAGATCCAGGCAGGCGAGATGCCGTGCAGGGTATCCGTGGCAAACCCCGCCACGGCCAGCGCCAGGATCGCCGCCAGCAGCTTTTCCTGGCGGCTCGGCGCGCCCGCTTCCTGGTGGGGCAGTGCCGCGATCGGCCCGTGCTCCGGAAACATCCGGCATACCAGCCAGACCAGCATGAAGGTCTTCAGCACGCCAAGGATGGGAAAATGCAGCAACAGGTAGCTGCCGTAGCTTAGGTTGACGCCATACAGCGAACTCGCCGCGCCGAGCAGCACGCTATTCGGGATATTGGCCGGCAGGATGGTGGTGGGCGGCATATAGCTGGCCGCCGCCACGGTCAGCACCATGCCGATGCGGCCGTTGGAGCCCGGCGCGAAGCCGAGCCGGTCAGCCAGCGCCAGCACGATCGGCATCAGAAGCAGGACACGCCCGGTGGTCGATGGCATCAGGAATGCCAGCCCCACCGCGCTCAGCGCCACGGTGCCGATCACCTGCCGGTAGCTGCCCACCCGGCCGCGGAAAATAATAGCCGCCAGCCGCTGCGCCAGCCCGGTCTGGCGCAAGGCCACCCCGGTTACGGCGCCGCCGAACATCAGCCACCACGCGGTGGAGGCGAAGCCCGAGAACACGACGGAAGCCGGCGCCACATGCAGCAGGATGGCGCACAGGAAGAACAGCAGGGTGGTGGCCGGCTCCGGCAACACGCCAAGCGCCCAGCAGCACACCGTCGACAGCACCAGCGCGGCCGCCAGCACGAGCGCGTCGGGTGCGCCGGTGGCGCGTCCCGCCAGCCACACCGCCGCCACGCACAGGGCAATGACCGTGGCGGCGCGCACGCTGTCCGATAGCTTGCCGGCCGGCGCGGTACCGGCGCCCGCCTTTGGCGCGGAAGCCGCCTGCCCGGCGAGACTGGCGGGAAGAGTGGCGGGGGGCGACAAGCCAGGCCGGCTGCTATTGCTCATGCTAAGGAACTCCGTGGTGCCGATGCGATGAGCGTCATCGTAGGGCGGCACGAAGTGGCTGAGTTACACTTCTCGGGCAATTTCTTACGAATTTCAGCCACCGCCGCGAAGCGCGGCCAATGCGGACATCGGCGGCGACAAGGAGCAACACCGGATGCCACGCACCACCTACCAGCCTGTCCCGCTGACAGAGCCCACCGCCGGGCAGCCGGTCATCGTGCACCTGCGCCTGCCACCACCCAACGCGATCATTCGCCGCCACCGGCATTCGTGGGGGCAGGTCTCCTGTCCCCTGCGCGGCAGCATGCGCGTGACCGCGGCGGGGACCACCTGGGTGGTGCCGACCATGCGCGCGGTATGGATACCGCCGGACGTGGAACATGAAGTGGTCACGCTGGGCGAGGCCGCGCTCCACGCCTGCTATGTGCTGCCGGCGGCGTCGCCGCTGTCGCTCGCCACGTGCTCAGTCCTGGAAGTGTCGCCACTGATGCGCCACCTGATGATGGCCCTGACCGAAGCCGCCAGCCTGTCCGAGCGGCGGCGCCATCTGAGCGCCGCCCTGCTGATCGAGGAACTGCGTGCCGCCCCCACCCTCTGGCCGGGGCTCGCGCTGCCGACCGACCGCCGCCTCAAGGCACTGTGCGACGCCCTGATGGAGCAGCCCGGTTCGGCATTGAGCCTGGCGCAATGGGCAGAACTGACGGGCGCCAGCGAACGTACCCTGGCGCGCCTGTTCCGCACCGAGCTGCGCACCAGCTTTGCCGCGTGGCGCCAGCAGCTGCGGCTTGCGCACGCCGTCGACCTGATGAGCCGGGGCAAGCCGCTGGCGCATGTGGCATCCGAGACCGGCTATGCCAATGCCGGTGCGTTCTCCACCATGTTCCGGCGCGCGCTGGGCAAGGCGCCCCGGGACTTCATGGCGCGCAGGTCCGGCGAGTAGCACGCGGCGAAGCCACCCTGAGCACCTCGCTGGCTGCCCGGCCGCTCAGGAACCGCCCCGCTCCTCCCCCGCATCCGGGGCTGGCACCGTGGCATCGTGCGCGGCCAGCTTGAGCATGGCGTGCGCCGCCTTGCCCAGTGCATCACGCTCGCCGTCATCCAGCGCGGCGGCCAGGGCCTCCTCCAGCCACACGGTGCGGGCGTGCATATCGTTGGCCAGCACATCGCCGCCCTTGGGCGTCAGCGAGATCAGGATTTCCCTCCGGTCGGCTTCATTCCTCTCGCGCTGGATCCAGCCCGCCTGTTCCAGCTCGGCGATCAGCCGGGTGAGGGACTGGGGCGCAAGGCGCTCTTCAGCGGCCAGGCGCGACACGGGGACCGAGCCCGTCCGTTTCAGCGTACGCAGCAGGCTGATTGCCGCGAGGCTTGCCGATCCGTCCGGGCGCTCCGCGCGCAACCGGCGGCCGAGCGCCAGGACGCCGCGCACGATCAGGCCAACTTGCTGGTTTTTCTCCGTCAAGATGACGCAGCGCGTGGCCGGAACCATCCTCGGCGTGATCGGCGCGGCCCTGCTGCTGGGCCATCAGCTCCCTTCCCGGGTCGTCGCTTTCAACGCTGGATGGCTGGCGGGCATCCGGCCGTTGCTGCGGCTGCGCAACTACCTCGTCTATTCGGCCGCGATGACCCCGCTGATGGTCATGATCATGGGGGCAAGCCGGCCCGCCGATGGCGGAATGCTGACGGACCGCGTGGCGGCCACGGTGATCGGCGCCGGCATTGTGCTGCTGGTCGACCGGATGGCAGCCAAGGCAAGCGCACTTGTCACTTAGTTAGGCGCCATAATAATATGGCGCCACTATGAATACGCTCGAACAGAAATACCTGGCCCTGCTGGACGCAGCCAGACGACGCCAACTACCCGATCTGGACAGCATCCGGCTGTGCTTCCAGGCACTGTCGCTGGCGTCCGCGATCGACCGCGACTGCGCGGCGCTGCTGGCACCGCATGGGCTGTCCGAAGGCCGTTTCGTGCTGTTGTTCTTGCTGGACGCGGCCAAGGACGGACTGGCGCCCAACGTGCTCGCCGGGCAGGCTGGCGTGACTCGCGCCACCATCACCGGCCTGCTCGATGGGCTGGAGCGCGAGGCGCTGATCGAACGCCACGCCGACAGCATGGACAGGCGCGCGCTGACCATCCGGCTGACCCCCAGGGGCAAGCAAGTCGCCAGGAACGTGTTCGACGAACACGGCCGCTGGATCGCCAGCCTGTTTGGCGACTTGTCCGCACAGGAGCGCAAGCTGCTCGCCGGGCTGCTGAACAAGGTCTCCGCGGGCATTGCCAGCCGCAGCGCCATGCCGGGGGATCCTGCATGACGCAACCGACAACACGCAAGGGCGCCAGCCGGGCGGCGGACATTCCACCCGACATCCTGGCCGCGCTGGAGCGTGGCGAACTGCAAAGCGCCACGCTGGCCGAAGGCCTGGCGTTGAATCAGGCCACGCTGTTGCGAGCCGTGCTTCCAGAGCTCTCGCCACCCGCCATCCGGCAGGCCGAAGCCGCCTGCCAGCTTGGCATCCTCAAGCGCATGGCCAGCATCGGCACCGTTTTGTTCGAAGAGCTTGGCCCCGTGGGCATCGCACGCTGCCAGGCGCATCCATCGGACACCGTGCGCGGCTGGGCCTGCTTCATGGCCGGCATGCAGCCGGGACCGGACTTGAGCCAGCGGCTCGCGGCCATCCGGCCGCTGGCCGACGACCCGCATTTCGGCGTGCGCGAATGGGCCTGGATGGCCATGCGGCCGCATCTCGCCGCTGACCTCGATGCCAGCATCGCCCTGCTGGCCGCCTGGACCGCCGCACCGTCGGAAAGGCTGCGCCGTTTTGCCAGCGAAGCGTTGCGCCCGCGCGGCGTGTGGTGCGCGCACATCGCCGCGCTGAAGAAGAATCCGGCGCAAGCCCTGCCGCTCCTGGAACCGTTGAAGGCCGACACCTCGGCCTATGTACAGGACTCGGTGGCCAACTGGCTCAACGACGCTGCCAAGGATAGTCCAGACTGGGTCCGCGCACTGTGCCTGCACTGGCAGCAAGGCGAACCGGCGGCCGCCACCCGCCGCATTTGCAGCCGCGCGATGCGCAACCTGTAATGGCAGCAAGCGCCTGTCCCGCCATCTGATTGAACGCTCCGCGCCAACACCAGCCCGGCTGGCCATTGAACGCCTTCACCACGCGAGCGGCTTGCGGAGCGTCTCGCGGGCAGCATCGGCCGAGCGAAAGCCGATAAAAAAAACCCGCCACCAGGGTGACGGGTTTTTCGAGGCCGCGGGCGGCCGGAGCCGCCCGTCGATCAGGCCGGCATCGAATCCGAAAGCCGGTTATCGCTCCCGTTGCCGTTTTCTTCATCCGGCCAGGTGCGTCCCACCATCCACTCATACAGCGTGGGCAGCACGATCAGCGTCAGCATGGTGGCAGTGATCAGCCCGCCAATGATGACGATGGCGAGCGGGCGCTGGGTTTCCGAGCCGATGGCGCGCGAGATGGCCATCGGGAACAAGCCCAGCATGGCCAGCAACGCGGTCATCAGCACCGTGCGCAGGCGGTCCATCGAACCGGTCAGCACGGCCTGGCGCACCGGCATGCCTTCGTCGCGCAACTGGTTGAAGTAGGTCACCATCACCACGCCGTTGAGCACGGCCTGGCCGAACAGCGCGATAAAGCCGATCGCCGCCGACACCGACAGCGGAATGCCGGTGAGGAACAGTGCGAACACGCCGCCGATCAGCGCGAACGGGATGTTCGAGATGATCAGCGTGGCGCTCTTGAACGACTTGAAGGCGTTGAACAGCAGCAGGAAGATCACCAGCACCGACAGCGGCACCACGATCGACAGGCGCGCCATGGCGCGTTCCTGGTTTTCGAACTCGCCGGACCAGCTGATCTTGACGTCGTCGGCCTTGACGTTCTTGGCCACCAGCGCCTGCATGTCCTTCACCACGCTGCCCATGTCGCGGTCGTGGATGAAGATGCCGATGGAGGTGGTGCGCTGGCCGTTCTCGCGGCTGATGTTCATCGCGCCGGAAGCGGCACGGAAGTGCACCAGCTGCGACAGCGGCACCTGCGCGCCGTCGGCGGTCTGCATGAAGATATTCGGCAGGTTGGGCAGCTCGCGCTCGTTCGGCTTGAGGCGCACCGCCACGCTGAAGTGCTTCTCGCCTTCCCACAGCTCGGTGGCTGCCTTGCCGGCCAGCGCGGTTTCCATCAGGTCCTGCACGTCGGCCACGTTGATGCCGTAGCGCGCGGCCTGGGCGCGGTCGAAGTCCAGCACGTACTGCGGCAGCTCGCCGTCACGGTCGATAAAGGCGCGCATCACACCCTTGACCGACTGCACATTGGCGAGGATCTGGTCGGCCACGCGCTTGTTCTGCTGCAGGCTGTCGCTCTGCACCTTGATCACGATCTGGCCCTTGATCTGGGAGATGCTCTCAAGAATGTTGTCGCGCACCGGCTGCGAGAAATTGGGCTCGATGCCGGGCAGCTGGCGCAGATTGTGGTTGATCTCGTTGATGATCTTGCGCTTGTCGTAGCCCGCGCGCCATTGCTTGTCGTTCTTCAGGTCGACCAGGATTTCAACGGTGTTGATCAGCTTGGGATCGGTGCCATCGTCGGGGCGGCCCACCTTGGAGATGGTGGTATTCACCTCGGGCGTCTGGCGAATGACGCCGCGCAACCGCTTGGCCTGTTCGCGCGCTTCGTTGGTCGAAACCGAAGCCGGCAGGTCGAAGCTGACCCACATCGAGCCTTCGTCCAACTCGGGCAGGAACTCGCTGCCGAGGAACTTGCCCACGCCGACGGTAGCCACCAGCAAACCCAGGGCAACGCCCACCACGGTGCGCTTGTGGTCCAGCGCCCAGGCCAGCATCGGCTCGTAGAGACGCTTGCTGTGGCGCACCATGAAGTTGTCTTCGTGGGCGATGTTCTTCGTGAGCAGCAGGTGGCACAGCAGCGGCACCAGCGTCAGCGAGATGATCAGCGAGCCGACCAGCGCCCCCGTGACGGTGTAGGCCATGGGCGCGAAGATCTTGCCCTCGTGGCGCTGCAGGGTAAAGATCGGGATGTGCGCGGCGATGATGATGATCATCGAGAACACTGTCGGGCGGCCCACTTCGGTGGTGGCTTGCAGGATCGCGTGCAGGCGCGCGCGGCTGTCCTTGATCTGCGCTTCCTTCAACTCGCCCAGCCGCTTGAAGATGTTCTCCACCACGATCACCGCGCCGTCGACGATGATACCGAAGTCCATCGCGCCGAGCGAAAGCAGGTTGGCCGGGATGCCCACCCAGGTCAGGCCGATGAAGGTGGACAGCATCGCCAGCGGGATCACGATTGCCACGATGGCCGCGGCGCGCACATTGGCCAGGAACAGGTACAGCACCGCCATCACCAGCAGCGCGCCTTCGACCAGGTTGCCGAACACGGTGTGCAAGGTCTTGTCGATCAGCGTGGAGCGGTCGTAGTAGGGCACGATCTTCACGCCCTTGGGCAGGATCGTGCTGTCGAGCAGGTCGATCTTCTTTTTGAGCGCTTCCAGCACCAGCGAGGGGTTCTCGCCCTTGCGCATCACCACGATGCCCGAGACGATGTCATCTTCGTCGTCCTGGCCCATCAGGCCCTGGGGCGGCGCGGAGCCGATGCGCACATCGGCGATGTCCTTGACCAGGATCGGCGTGCCGTTCACTTCCGACACCACCACGTTGGCAATATCGGCCGAGGTGTAGAAGCTGCCCAGCGAGCGCAGCAGGTACTGCTGTCGGCCGTGCGCGACGGCGCCGCCGCCGGCGTTGGAGTTGGCGCGCTGCAGGGCGGTGAAGAGCTGCGACAGCGAGATCTTCGCGTCGCGCATCCTCGCCAGGTTGGGGTTCACCTCGTACTGCTTGATGGTGCCGCCAATGGTGACCAGATCCGCCACGCCGGGAACCTGGCGCAGATTTTTCTCCACCACCCAGTCCTGCAGCGTGCGCAGTTCCTGCGCGGTGTAGCCCTTGCCGGTCAGGCGGAAACGGAAGATTTCGCCGATGGCGGTGGACAGCGGCGCCAGGTCGGGCTGCACGCCGTCTGGCAGGTCGACCCCGCGCAGGCGCTCGATCACCTGCTGGCGGGCCACCACGTCGGTGGCCTTGTCGTTGAAGGTGACCATCAGGAAGGACAGGCCGAACTGGGTGTGCGAAAACACCCGCACGGAATTCGGCGTGCCGGCCAGCGCGGTTTCGATCGGGATCGTGACCTGGCGTTCGACTTCCTCGGCGGCACGGCCCGGGTACAGCGTGATGACGTTGACCTGGATGTCGGAGACATCCGGGAAGGCTTCGATCGGCAGGTTCTTGAAGGCCGCCAGGCCACCCCCGATGAAGATGGCAAGGCCGAGCCAGACGAACAGCTTCTGGTGCAGCGCGAAATGGACGATACGCGAAATCATGTGGCGGTCTTCCTCACTGCTTCGCGCTGGCGCTGCTGGCTTCGCTGGCGCGGGCCGCGTTGACCGCGGTGGCGTCGCGCAAGATGTCCTGCAGGTACAGGTTGCCTTCGATCACCACCATGTCGCCATCCTTGAGGCCTTCGACCACTTCGGTGATGCCGGGCAACGACACGCCCAGCTTGACGAGACGGCGCTCGAAATGGTTCTGCGCGGTGCGCACGAACACGTAGCTGCGGTTGTCGGCCAGGAACACGGCCTTCGACGGCACGCTGATGCCCTGGAACGAGGCAGCCTGCAGCTTGGCGGTGACGAACATCTCGGCCTTCAGGCGGCGGTCCTGGTTGGGCACTGACAGTCGCACCTTGATGCTGCGCGCGGCGGGGTCGACGTAGTCGGCCACCTTGATCACCTTGCCGGCGAAGGTCTCGCCGGGGTAAGCGCTGGAGACGAGCTGCACGGTCACGCCGGGCTTGAACAGCGCCAGGTCGGACTCGGCGGCATCGACCTGCGCCCACAGCTCGCTGGGATCGGTCACCAGGAACAGCGGCGCGGTGGGCTGCTGGTCGGGACGCAGTTCCATGCCGACATTGATATTGCGCTCGACCAGCAGGCCATCGATGGGCGTGCGCAAGGCAAAGCGGTTGCTCGCGCCCTCGCCCTGCGCAGCGGCGCCGTACTGGCGCAGCGCGGCCTGGGTGCGCTGCAGGTCAGCGCTGGCACGGGCGGCGTCGGCCTGGGTCTGCTCCAGTTCCTTCTGCGCCACGATGCCGGCGTTGTACAACTCGCGCTGGCGCGCCAGCGCCTTGCCGGCGTAGGCGGAATCGGCGGCGGCCTTGCGGGCATCGGCCTGGGCGATGCCGAAGTCGGTCGAAGTCAGCGTGGCCAGCGACTGCCCGGCCTTCACATTGCTTCCCGGCTGCACCAGTACCTCGGTCACGCGGCCGGCAAACGGCGTCGTCACGCGCACGGTGCGGTCCTCGTTCCACACCAGGCGGCCGGGCAGGCTCAGCATGCGCTCGCCGCCGCTCTTGACGGCCTGGCCCGTAATGCCGGGCAGCGTCCTGACCGTGGCGGGGAATTCAATCGTATTGCCGCTGACCTTGGGCTCGTCGTTGGGGGGCGGGGCTTCCTGCTTGCCGCAGGCGGCCAGTGCCAGGGCAACCAGCGAAAACGCGGCCAGCCGCGCGGCAACGCCGTGGCGGGCCGTGGCACGGGCGGGGGACATCGAGGCAGGCGTAGCGGTCATCGAGGCGGACATCGAAGCGGACATCGGAACAGACACGGAATTAAGGACGCGGCACATCGGTACGAACCTGGGAATTGGGTGAGGACTGCAGGGCGGCGCGATAAGCCGCCAGGGATTTGGCGAATTCGCCTTGGGCGGTGACGGCATCCAGGCGCGTCTGGCGCAGCGCCCGGCGCGAATCGAGCAGGTCGAGCACGCTGCTGGCGCCCTTGGAGTAAGCGAACTCGGCACTGCCGGCAACGCTTTCCGCGGTCGGGACCACGCCTTCCATCATCTGCTTGAGCGACAGGCGCGCGGCTTCGAGCTGGTTTCGCGAGCGCTCCAGTTCGTTCTGCGCTTCGAGCAGCACGCGGTTGCGATCGTCCAGCGCGGCGTAGTAATCCACCTCCGCGCGGCGGGCTTCACCGCCAAAGCTGTGGCGCACGTAGAGCGGGATCGACACGAACACGCCGAAGCTGTTACCGCTGCCGGTCTGGTTGGAGGGCGAGGTGGGGTAGTGCTCAGCCTGCGCGCCAACGGTAACGTCGGGCACGCGGCCGGCGCGGGCCAGATCGCGCGCGCTGGCGGCGGCGGCCAGGCGGGCCTCGGCCGCGGTCACGTCGGGGCGGCGCTGCACGGTATCGGCATCGGGTTCCGGCACCGGCACATCGAGGGCAGGCCAATCGGCCACCAGGCGGTTGCTGGCCAGCGTGCCGGGCACGCCGATCGCCTGCGCCAGCGCAGCCTTGTCGCTCGCATGGTCGGCCATGGCGCTGCGCATGTCGGTCTGGGCGCGCATCACATCAAGCTGCAGCTTGCTGACATCCGCGCGCGAGACGTCGCCCGCCTTCAGCCGCGACTCATTGGCTTGCTGGGTGCGGCCATAGAGGGCCAGGGTCTCGGTGAGTACGGCGACGCGTTCCTGGCTCRCCAGCGCTTCATAGAATGCCTGCTCGACAGCGCTGGTTTGCTGGGTGATCACGGCCTGCAGCACTTCGCCGGCAGCGCGGTTGTTGGCGCGCGCGGTATCCGCGCGCAATCCGCCCTTGTTGGCCGTCTCGATGGTCTGGTCCACGCGCAGGGTCGAATCGACCGTCTTGCTGCGCGGGCTGCCCGCGCCGACGCCGAGGTGGGGGTTGATATTGGCCACACCCAGGCTGAGCACCGGGTTCGGCCGCTGCGAGGCAATCTGGATATCGGCCTGGCTGGCCTCCTCGCCGCGCCGCGCCGCGATGATGTCGCGGTTGCAGCGCATCGCATCCAGGCGCACCTGGGCAATGGTCAGCGCTGCCTTGGACGGCGGCGCAACGCAGGGGCCATCCATTGGCAGGGGCGCACTTTGCGGCACATCCGAGCCGGCCATGGCAGCGCCCGCTGCGGCACTGAAGAGGCTGATCAGCAGGAAACGAGGAATGGAAAAAGACACGATCAATCTGGCTCGGTTCGACTTTAGTGTGCGGTAAACGACCATGCCCGCCGATCGGTGCACCGAGATAGCGAATATTCACGTATCTCCGTGGAACCGGCCGCGTTCTTGCCGGTATCCGGCGGTGGCAAAAGATCTTCCGAGCGCATTCAAACTGAACTGCATTACAAACGGCTTTCACGGAAGCAAATAAAACTGACGAAAGCACCGGAACATGGCAATTTCGAGGGAAAACCCTGACAAAGCCGTCGTATAGAGCACAAATCCAGCCACACCGCCGACGCTCGCCAAACCCACGTATCATTGCGCGCTTTCCGCTGCTCTTTTCCCTGTTCCGGCGGCCCGGCGGACGTTATCACGCCCCCATGCAGTGCACGCTCTTTGCGCCCCCCCAGCTTTCCATCCTCATGCCTGACCATTCCCTGCTGTCTTCCGCACTGATCTTTGGCCTCGGTGGCTTGCTGGGCGCCGTCGGCGGGCTATTCGGCATCGGCGGCGGCCTGATCGCCATTCCTGCGCTGGGGCTGCTCTACGGCATGGACCAGCAACTGGCGCAGGGCACCGCGCTGGTCATGATCGCGCCCAATGTGGTGATCGGCTTCTGGCAATACCGCCGGCGCGCGGACATCGCCCTGCGCACGGCGGCCGTACTCGGGCTGTCGGCGGTCGTGGCCACTTATGCCTCCGCGCGCCTCGCCACCGCCATCGATGCCGTGCTGCTGCGCCGCATCTTTGCCTGCTTCATGATCGGGCTGGCGCTTTATTTCCTGTGGCGCCTGCTGCCGGGGCGCGCTGCCACGGTGCAGCAAAGCCGCCTGTCACCGCGCTGGATTCCGGCGCTCGGCGCGGTGGGCGGCGCATTTTCCGGGTTCTTCAGTGTCGGCGGCGGCGTGGTGGCCGCACCTGCCCTGGTGGGACTGTTCGGCTACCGGCAGGCGGCGGCGCAAGGCCTTGCGCTGGCGCTGGTCACGCCCGGCGCGGTGGTGGCACTGGCCACCTACGCCCACGCCGGCCATGTCGACTGGGCCAGCGGCATGCCGCTCTCCCTCGGCGGCATGCTGACCATCTCGTGGGGCGTGGCGCTGGCCCACCGCATGCCGGAACGGCGGCTGCGCGCGCTGTTCGCCGTGTGCCTGATCGCCACCGCCGCAATCATGCTGGCGCGCGGCTGACAGCCGCCCGGTCAAGCGCCCGTCTAGCCTTGCAACCCCTTGCGCCGGTGCCACTCCGCCAGCGACTCGGCAGGCCAGGTACCGCAATGCACATGGCCCCTCCCCTTGGGCACATCAACCCAGGGCGCGGCATAGTCCAGCGCGGCTTCCACCACCTCCGGCGGCCTGGGCAGCGGCGTGTCGATCGCCGACGCGTGCGGATGCACAAGTTCCGGCCAGCGCGGATCCCACAGCCATAGTGCGCTGCCGCATTTCAGGCAAAAATGCCGCCCCGCCTGCGAGCGCCGCGCACGCTGGCCCGGCTCGCGTATCACGGCGTGATAGATACCGATATGCTTCTTGCCGCGAACCTTCAGGGTGCTCGCGTCGCCGCCCAGATTGATGGCATAGCCGCCGCTGCCAGCCGTCTTGCGGCAGATCGAACAGTGACAGTGCATGAAGGGATAGGGCGAGTCCGACTCCAGGCTGAAGCTGACCGCGCCGCAATGACAGGAACCTTCGAGATGCATGAGATCTCCCGTGAGTTCGGGGAGCATTCATTCTAGGCGGCAGGCGCCGGTCCGGAAGCGATGCGCAGGGCGGCTGGCTGGACAAGGCCGTCCCGATATGGCATAAGAGATGTTGCTGCCTGTAAACACACAGCGCTCCTGGCAGAATTTCCTACCCTTCATCCGAGACCACATGCTCCTCGTCCCGCACCTCAACGCAATCCGCCGGCATGCCATGCATGCCGCGGCCCTGCGTGCGTGCTCGGCACGGGGCGGCGTGCGCTCGTGCCGCGCCACAACGGCCGCGGCCTACTTCCATGGTTTCGCCGCCGTGCTTCTCTTGGCCGTGCGGGGAAACCAGGACTCACCAGCCCGGTCCTGACTTTCCCCGCACGGCACTTTGCCTGAGGGCGCCATCGTGCCCCTTGTCCAACGTGCAACCTGGGAGAAAGCCAATGTCTTCGTCTTCGATCTATCACAAGACCCTTTGTGCGATAGGCACCGTCGTCGCCGTCTACCTTCTCATCAATCTCTGATTGAGCACGGGGCACCGGCAAAGCCGTTGCCCCGTCATGGCCTTGCACGCCATTCCACTGCCGCGGCACGTCCGCGGCATTCATCACGCACGCCCATATCGCCATGGAGCTCACGAAGAATTTTGTCAAAGCCAAGCGCCCCTGCGCCGATGGCTACCGCTGGTTCGTCCGTAACCGCCAGGACGGCAGCGACTACCAGCGCCTGCTCGACGCCCTCGTCGAAGCCGGCCGCGTCGACGACGCCTGCTGGCTGCTGACGCAGTTCGGCCCCACCGATGCCGTACTGGCCGTGGATGCCATCGACGCAGAGGCCGTGGTCTTTGCCGGCTCGCTGCTGGTGCGCGGCGGCATCGACGTGGAGACCACGGTCAGGGCAGGCGGTGCCATCCAGGCCGGCGGCGGCATCCGCGCGGGCCGCGCCATCGTGGCCGGCGCGGACATCGTGGCCGCGGGTGGCATCCATTGCGGCGGCGTGCTGGAAACCGCCGGCGATATCAAGGCCGCATGGGGCATCGACGTGCTCGACGCCATCACTGGCGGCGGCAACCTGAAGGCGGGCTGGGATGTGCTTTGCGGCGGCAAGATCTCGCTGTCCGGCTGCGCGCTGGTTGGCCACGACCTGATTGCGCAGGCCGCCATCCATTGCGGCAAGAGCATTCGCGCCGGCGGCACGCTCGATGCGCGCCACACCATTCGCGCCGGCCACGGCATCGAGTGCGGCGCCTCGATCCGCTCCGGGATGCATCTCGAAGCGGGCTGGGGCATCAAGGCGCAAGAGGCCATCCTCGCCGAATGCGCCATCAAGGCCGGCGAGGGCCTGCAGGCGCGGGACGAAATCCGCGCGGGCGCGGGCTATGGCGTGTACGCCGGACTGGATGTGAGGGTCGATGCCTGGCCGGCGAGCGCGAAGGTGCTTGCCGCGGCGAAGCCCGAGGGTCTGGTGAGCGGCTGGTGGGAGGAACCCGCCATGCGCTGAGATGCCGCCGCGCGCGCACGGCCCTGCGTGACGCGGCGTCCCGCCTGAATCCCTTCCTTGATCCTTTCTCCGGAGGTAAAGCGATGTTCTACAAAGTCTTGCTGATCCTGGTCTTCTTCATGGTCGTGGTGTTTGCCCTGGCACGGGGCTTCCAGCACATGCCCGTTTAGCGCCTGCGCTACCTGGACCGATGATGAACCCCCATGCACCCCGCCCGGGGCGCATGGCAGCGAGGAGATTGCCATGGCCATCATGGCCCCAGTCATGACCTTCCCGTGGCTCGCGCGCAAGCTGGAACTGCGCATCGATGTCAGCCACCGTCCCGCCGAGCTCAACCAGGAGTTCGGCTCCATCTACGGCCGCCTCCACCGGCCGGGCGACCGCCTGCACGATATCCCGGAGGTCGCCACGGACTCGCCCGGACTCGTGATCCGCTATCGCGAGGCCGACGGCGAGTACTACGTCTATGTGGAAGACGTCGCACGCAAGCGGCTGGCCGGCTACACCGTCTTCAACCGGCTGATCGAGGTAGGCCGGAGCGCCGATCCCCACCTGCGCGCACCGCACTCCAAATACGAGACGGCCTACCAGCGGCGCGGGCTGGCCACCGCAATCTACCGGTGGGGACTCGATGCGGGCCTCTGCCTGATGAGCGGCGCGCGGCAGTCGCCCGGCGCCAACGCGCTGTGGCACGCGCTGTCCCGGCACTATGAGCTGGGCTATGTGGATTTGCGCTGCAAGACCCTGACCTATCTCGGGCGCACGGTCAGCAGCCAGGTTCACGACGACCTGCACACGCGCATGATCCTGCTGGGCAAGGGCTGGAGCGTCGAGCGGCTGTCCGCGGCCACCGGCATGCTGTAGCGCAAGGTGTGCGGCTTCGTGAAAACCGGCTGCCGGAAGTGGATCGCCCCGCCAAGTTGTTTCTTGCCGAAACATATCGGTCGGGCGAATCGCTGATTTTTACCAAGTCGCATCTCAAGTTACAGATATGTTGCAACTTAGGCATTCCGTGCCTCTCCAGATTTCCGTGGTTGCGTCGTAATCTTCAAACGTGCCAACCAGGCGCTGCAACCAAAGGAAATCATGTCAGAACGCCTCATCATGCTCGACGTCCCCGGTGTCCTCTATTCGAGCCGCTCCGAGGCTCGGCTGGGCGGAATCCCCGATACGGGTACCCTGCGCGACGTCCGCTTCTTCGATCCCGTCGCCCTCGGTTTTGTGCGGCGGCTGTTCGGCCTGGCCGGTGCCCGCGTGGTGATCTCCGAGGCATGGCGCCGCGGCGTTCCCGCCGCCATCCTGCAGCAACTGGATCTCCAGGTCGAGGGCATGACGCCCGATGTGCCCGGCGGCCACGCCGCGCGCATCGCGGCTTACTTTGCGCACCGCCCGGCACCGCCGGCCTTCGCCATCCTGACCTGCGACACCGCATCGATGCAAGGCGAGCAATACGCGCACCTGCGTCCCCACGCGGTAGCGGTGAACCCCGCCGAGGGACTGACGCCCGCCAACTTCAGGCAGGCGCTCGATATCCTCGGTGTGGCGTGCCCGTCCACCCTCTGCCTCGACACACAGCCCGACGCTGGCCTGGAAGCCCGGCTGCAACGGCTGCGCCGCCTGGCCCGCGAAGCGCCCGCGCGTTTCGAGGTGGGCACCGTCGCCGCACCGCTGTTCCAGGCCGTGCCCGAGCTGGTCTTGCCAACGCAACGCCCGGAGACGATGCTGGCGCACGCCTGATACGCTGCCCCGCTTCGCAAAGCCGGCCCCGGCCCGCTGCGCGCCTTCAGGCGCGTTTGCGGCCGGGGCCGGTTTCGTTACCGGGCGCGCGCTTGTTCGCCGGCTTGTTCGCTGAACACCAGCACCAGCCCGAGCACGATCGCCACCATGCCCCCCATGCTCAACGCGGCAAGGCGATTACCCAGGAACAGGTAATCCATCAGCGCGGTCACGGCCGGCACCAGGTAGAACAGGCTGGTGACGTTGACCAGGCTGCCCGCCTGGATCAGCTTGTAGAGCAGCAGCGTGGCGCCTACCGAAATCACCAGCGCCAGCCACGCGAGCGACAACACAAAGCCGGCCGCCGGCATCACGTCCATCGGCTGGAACGGCACGAACAACAGGCACAGCGCCAACCCCGCGCAGTACTGCAAGGGCAGCACGTCGAGCGGCGCCTGCCGGATGGTCTTCTGCAGGATGGCGCCGATCGTCATGCAGGCCAGTGCCGCCAGCGCGAAGCCCATGCCCGGCGCCGAAAAACGCGCCATGCCGATGCCCTGCCAGACCACCAGCACCAGTCCGCCCAGCGCCACGGCAAGGCCGGCCAGGCGGCGCGCTGAAAAGCGCCGCTCCACCAGCAGCAGGGTCAGGATCGGCTGCACGCCCAGCACCGTTGCCAGCACGCCAGGCGTAATGCCGCGCGCCAGCGCCAGCAGGTAGCAGATCGAGTACGCACCGGTCAGCAGCAGCCCCGCCGCTATCACTTGCAGCCGCGTGCCCGCCGCGGGCAACCAGCGGCGGCGCCATGCCGCGAGTACCAGAAGAACGGCCAGCGCGAGCGCGAAGCGCGCGACCAGCAGGGCAAAAGCGGAAGCATATTCAAGCCCCAGGCGCGCGAAGATCGCGCCGCTGCTCCATAACAGCACGAAGAGCGTGGTCGAGCCATACGCGCTCAGGGCGGTTTTGTTCAAAGCCATGAAATTCACCTGTCACGGGAAATCGATCGGCTCCGGCGCGCCCCGGCGTCACGCAGGCGCGAATTGCGCCCTGGCGCCAGTCAGGGAAAAGGCCGGAGCAGGATAAGACCGGAAAAAGCCGGAAAAGACAGGGCTGCGGATCAGCCCAGCACGGCAACGGGCGGCGGCGCAAGGCCAGCCCCCGCGCGCGGCGGCGAGGTGACAGGAGGAGCGAAAGCGGCGGCACACGGCCGGACCGCACCCGGAAGGGTGGCGATGGCGGCAAAAGCGTTGTGCGCGGCGTGGATCATGATGGTCCGTTGAAGATGGGATACCTGGCCCGCAGGCCGAAGGATGCCGCAACATTACACCATGCCAAAGCGCAAGACAACGCCGCCTGCTTGCCGGTTGCCGGTTGCCGGGCTATGCGGCTGGCTCGGGATCCACCGCCAGCCGGCTGGCGATCGCGAACAGCCACACCGCCAGCAAGGCCAGCGCCCACAGCACCAGCGCCCGGCCCGCAACCAGTTGCTCGTCGATCAGGTAGGTGCTGCATAGTTGCGCATCCGCCTCCTGGTACAGCAAGCCGGCAGTCAGCATCATCCACACGCCGTTGATGACAAAGAAGCCCTGCAGCACGGGGCCGGCAGCCTGCCAGGAAGCGCGCGCCAGCAAACCCGCGAGCACCATGCYCGCGACCTTGGCCATGCCAGCCGGGGCCGACAGCGTGGCCTCGTCAAGCGCCACCGGCAGCATCCAGTAGCTGGCGATGCACCACGCTGCCAGCAGGCCCGGCAGGCCGGCGGCATTCCATGGAGCCAGCCAATCCGCCAGCCGCCGGCCGGCGCAGCGCGCGGCCCACCAGCCCAGCAGCGCGAGCAAGGGCAATTCCAGCCCCATATGCCTGGCCATGGTGGCCTCAAGCCACGGCCGGAACAACGCGGCCAGCGCCAGCAGCACGCCGGGCAGGCAGGGTAGCCAGCCGCGCGCCGGCGCCTTCACAGCCAGCTCCGCAGTACGTCGGCCAGCGCCAGGTCCGGCCGCTCCACATCGTAGGCGGCAGCCAGCCGGCCGTCCCCGTCGACCAGGAACAGCGCGGCATTGTGCGAGTAGCCGCCCAGGCCATCGGGCAGCACGACGATGCCGAAGGCGTCGAGCAGGCTGCGCAGGCGCGCAGGTTCGGCCACCGTGGCAAAGGTCCAGAGCGCCGGATCTGCACGCAGGGTGCGTGCATAGGCGCGCAGCACAGCGGGCTGGTCATGCACCGGGTCGAAGCTCAGCGTCAGCAGGCGCACGCTGTCCTGCAAGCGGCGCTCGCGCAATTGCTGCTGCAGCCACGCCTGCCCCGAAGCACTGGTGCGGCAAACCGCCGTGCACTGCGTATAGACGAAGGTCACCAGCGTGAGCGGAGCACCGCCCTTGGCCGCCGCCGCGCCGCCGAATGCGTGGCGCGCGCCGGCCTGGTCGAGCAGCACCAGCGCCGGCAGTTCGCGCGGTGCGCGGGCAAGATCAAGGCGGCGCGCGCCATCGGCGCTGACCGTGCGCAAGCCGCGCGTGGTGGCGAACACCGCCGCGCCGGCCGCCGCCAGCACCAGCGCCACCATCAGCAGCGTCTTGCCCCACGCGCGCGTCATGGCTTGGCGGCACCTCCCGCCCGGATGAATGCCTGCAGCGCCTCGCCGCCGTGCCAGGGCTCCTTTTGCGCGGTGGAAGCGGCGCGCGCCGCCGCTACCTGCGCGGCCTCCACCGGCGCGGCGCCGTTGCCCCACTGGCCGCGGATATGCGTGGCCAGCGCCGCGATCTCCGCGTCGGAGAACTGTTCGCCGAAGGCGGGCATGGCGCCGTTATAGGTGGTACCGAGCACGTCCAGCGGGCCGGTCATGCCGTGCAGCAGGATCTGCGCGAGCTGGTCCGGCTCGCCCGTGACCCAGGGCGAGCCGGCCAGCGGCGGGAACACGCCGGGAATGCCTTGCCCGCTGGCCTGGTGGCAAGCCTGGCAATTGGCCGCGAACAACTGCTTGCCGTCGGCCACGGTGCCCTGCCCTGCCGGCGCCGCCAGCGCGGCGACGTCGCGCCGGTCGCCCAGCGCGGCGCTGCCGTCGGCCCGCTCGATGGCGATGTAGCTGACGGCCCAGACCAGCAGGCCGCACACCAGTGCCAGCACTACCTTGGGCACCGGATTGTGCTGCTCGTGCGGATCGGCGTTCTCTGTCTTGTGGGCGGGTGGTTTCATCGGAGCGGAGCCACGCCGGCGGCGGAAGGTGCCGGCGAGCTGGAAGTGGATTGGGTGGAAGCGGCCGCACCGCGCGGGATGGACGGTGCGACCGGAAGGGCGGCAAGCGTGGCGCTGCCGGGTGCTTGCGCGGGAACGGCGGCCGCGGCGGACTGGTCCACCACAGGGTACGTGTGGCGCATGCCGATCAGGTAGGCCACCAGGTCCAGCGCCTGGGGCGTGGCCACCACCACCTTGCCGGGCGGCACCGTGCCGCCGGGCAGCGCGACAACCTTGTCGCTCTTGCTCACCGCGCCTTCCGGCTTCAGCTCGAACAGGAACGGATAACCCGGCATGATGCTGTCCGCCACGTAGGCGCGCGGCTGGTAAAGATGGCCGAGGTGCCAGTCGGCGCTGGGCTGGCGCACGCCGATATTGAACAGGTCCGGGCCGGTGCGCATGGTGCCGAGCAAGGGCGGGCTGTCGTAGTGATAGTCGGCCGCCACCGATGGGCGGCCCCAGCCGCGCTGCCCGTCGGCGCGCCCGGCGCCGGTGGAACTGGGCTGCTGGGTGTGGCAGGCAATGCAGCCGTTGGCGAGATAGACCTCGCGGCCGCGCAACTGCTCGCTGGTATAGGGCGCCAGCGCAGCGGGCGCGGGCACATCCTTGAGTTGCAGGAAGGGCACCACGATCATGGCCGAGGTGGCGAGCGAGAGCGTGACCATGGCCCCGCCCACAAGTTTGAGTTCGTTTTCCATGTTCAGGCAGCCGCTTGGGAAACCATGCGATCGGTCTGCGCAAGCGCGGAAGGACGCAAGACCATCAAGGCAAAGTGGAAGGCAAAGACAAGGTGCCCCAGCGTCATCAGCGCGCCGCCGAGCGAGCGTCCCTGCAGCCAGGGCAGCGTGACCGCCACCGAGTCCATGAAGGGGCGCGCCGGGTCCAGCAACGCCAGGCCCTGCAGTACGCCGCCGATGCTCAGCGTGATGAGGTAGGTGAGGAAGCCCGCCACCACCAGCCAGAAATGCAGCGAGATCAGCGCCGGCCGGGGCCACGGCGCATCGACCATGCGCGGCAGGGCAAAGTAGATGCCGCCGAAGATTACCATCGACACGAAGCCGTACATGCCAAGGTGCGCGTGCGCTACCGTGAAGTGCGTGAAGTGCGTCACCGCGTTGAGCGAGCGCAGCGCCTCGAACGAGCCCTGCACCGATGCCAGCGTGTACATGATGGCGCCGAACACGATGAAGCGCAGCGTGGCCGAGTGGCGCAGCGCGCCAAAATGCCCCTTGAGCGTCAGGTGCTGGTTCACCGAGAACGCAGTCACCGGGATGATCATCATCACGCTCTGCACGATCGACAGCGTGATCAGCCACGGGGGAATCGGCCCGCCGATCAGGTGGTGCGCGCCGACCTGGCCGTAGAAGAACGCCAGCGTCCAGAAGCCCAGCAGCGACAGGTTGTACGAGCGCACCGGGCGCCCGATCACCTTGGGCAGGAAGTAATACACGGCGGCAAGCGACAGCGGCGTATAGAACAGCCCCAGCACGTTGTGGCCGAACCACCAGTTCATCGTGGCCTGCTCCACGCCGAAGTGCACGCCGGGGATCTTGGCAACCACATACAGCACCGGAAACCAGAACAGCGCCGCGCCGATATACCAGACCGACACGTACAGATGGTGCACCCGGCGCTTCTGCAGCATGAACGCCAGCGGCAAGCCGATCAGCATCCCGCCCAGTGCGAACAGCAGGCCCACCTGCCATGGGATCTCCAGCCATTCCATGCCGGCATTGATGCCCACGGCAATGGCACCCAGCCCCGCCACCAGCCCGGCATTCCAGACCAGCGCGCCGATCATGGCGAAGCGCCCGCCCAGCAGCGGCGTGCGCAACAGCCTGGGCAGCATCCACAGCGTCAGCCCGAGCAGCCCCATCGGCGCCCAGCCGTAGGCCACCGCGTTCAGGTGCAGTGTGCGCAGGCGGCCAAAGGTCAGCCAGGCCTGCCCGGTCAGCAGGTCGGGCATGTGCAGCTTGAGCGAACTGAGCAGCCCGGCGGCGGAAGCCACCACCAGCCAGACCACGGCACAGCTCAGCATCAGCAGGGCCGGCAGGGAACTGGAGCGATCGGCCTCATGGCGCGCGGCCAGTTCGGCTTCTAGATCGGCTCGGGCCGCCGCGGCGACGGATGCGGTCTGCCGGTTGGACGCAGCGCCGGTCCACAGCGCCTGCTGCTGCGCGGCATCGCTCGACGGCTCTTCCGGATGGCCGATTTCGCCAGACGCGAAGATGGTGCGCGCACCAGCCGACTCGAGATCGAACAGGCCCTTGCGCAGCGACCAGATAAAGGCAAACAGCCCACCTACGGACAGCAGGAAGGTAGCTAACAACAGACTCGTGGGATCCATGTTTTTCCTTGCACTCCCCACGACGGCGCCACGGCCGCCGCAGTCAACGGACAGCGCTGAATGCTAAGCAGACAAGACAGGACCGAACAGAAGCAGATCAACACGAATCGACCGGATCAGGGGGATTGGCACGCGACAAGTTGCCGCAGTGCACATATCCCGGCTGATTCGTTGCCGGCGCGGCATCGCCACTGCACCGTGCCCTTTGCTGATACGGTACAGTCATCAGAATCCGGCCATGTGCCAAACAGCGAATTCCCGAACCGCCGATGCCGCGCAGCAAACCACCCACCTCCCGCCAGCCCCAGATGGAACCGCCCATCGGCACGCTCTATGAATTGCTGGCCGACGACATCGCGCAATCCATCCAGGCCGGCACGCTGCGGCCCGGCGACCGCCTGCCTTCGGTGCGGCAGGCCAGCGCCAGCCGCTGCCTGAGTCCCTCCACGGTGTTCCAGGCGTATTACCTGCTAGAGGCGCGCGGCCTGATCGTCGCGCGCCAGCGCTCGGGGTACTTCGTGGCGAGCACCACCCGCGTGCTGCCGCCGGAGCCCGAGGTGGCATCGCAGCCGGGAGAAGGCTCGACCGAGCTGAATGTGAGCGACCTGGTCTTCGACGTGCTGGCGTCGGCCAAGCAGCGCGACCTGGTGCCGCTGGGCTCCGCGTTCCCGAGCCCGCTGCTGTTCCCGCTGGAACGCCTGGCCAAGTCGATGTCCGGGGTGATCCAGCACCTGGACCCGTGGAGCTCGGTGGACGACATGACGCCGGGCAATGCCGGCCTGCGCCGCCAGATCGCGCTGCGCTACCTGATCGACGGGCTCACCGTGCACACCGATGAGATCGTCATCACCAACGGCGCGCTGGAAGCGCTGAACCTCTGCCTGGCGGCAGTCACGCGGCCGGGCGACGCGGTCATCATCGAGTCGCCCACCTTCTATGGTGCGCTGCAGGCGCTGGAGCGCCACGGACTGCGCGCCATCGAAGTGCCCACGCATCCGCGCGAAGGCATCGAACTCGACGCCCTCGCCCGCGCGCTGGAGCGCCATCGCCCGAGCGCATGCTGGCTGATGACCAATTTCCAGAACCCGCTGGGCAGCCTGATGCCCGACGCCAAGAAGCGCGAACTGGTGAAGCTGCTGGCGCGCTTCGAGGTGCCGCTGATCGAGGACGATGTGTACGGCGAACTGTACTTCGGCAACAAGCGGCCGACGCCGGCGAAGGCGTTCGACACGCAGGGCCTGGTGATGCATTGCGGCTCATTTTCCAAGTGCCTGGCGCCGGGATACCGGATCGGCTGGGCCGCGCCGGGACGCTTCGCGCGCGAGGTGGCACGGGCCAAGCTCACCAGCACGTTGACGGTGGCCGCGCCGACGCAGGCGGCCATTCTCAATTATCTGGAAAAGGGCGGGTATGACCGTCACCTGCGTCAGTTGCGGCAGGCGCTGGCGCAGCGGCAGGACGCGTTCGCGCAGGCCATCGCGCGGCATTTTCCGGCGGGTACCCGGGCTACGCGGCCCGCTGGCGGGTATTTCCTGTGGATTGAAATGCCGGTGGGGACCGATAGCCTTGCATTGCATCGTTTCGCGCTTTCCCATGGGATCAGTATTGCGCCCGGGCCGATTTTCTCCGCGCATGGGGGGTTTCGGCATTGCTTGCGGATTAATTGCGGGCATGATTTTGATGAGCGGAGTGACGCTGCGCTGGCTACGTTGGGGAGGTTGGCCAGGTTGACGATGGAGTAGGAGTTTGATGCATGGGGTGGCGTCGTCTTGCGCTCGGTTGTGGTTTTTTTTTGGTGGCGGTGCGGGTTGGTGGACGATTGGATTTCTGCGCTGGTGGTGTTGCTTGATCGGTGTTGGTTTTTGCACCCAACAGCCATACGACATCCCCCCTGCGGGGGGCTGCCGGTGCGGGTTGGTGGACGATTGGATTTCTGCGCTGGCGGTGTTGCTTGATCGGCGTTGGTCTTTGCACCCAACAGCCATACGACATCCCCCCTGCGGGGGGCTGCCGGTCACTTTTCTTTGCGTTCGGCAAAGAAAACTAACGAAAAGAAAGCCGACCCTGCCGGGGGCAGAGCAATCAGGCTGTTCGGCGGTAGTGATTGCGTCGTACGGGCAGCGGCTTCGGCTGGCGTGCCCTACCGGCTTGAAGGGCCGCGCCACTGCGGATGGCACCGGTTTCGTGGTGCGGCCCCTGATGGCGGGCGCGGCGCCCATTCGGCCATCTGCCGTTCGCGGTGCAAGGGGCCGCTGCATTTCATACCTTGCTGGTCTCGTGGTTTTGTCTCCGACGGCAGATACCCTGCCATTTGACACCCTGCCGTACCGGCGCAAGCCGCGGCTGGAAATCGGCCATCTTCGTTTCGTGGTGGGCGCAGTGGCCCCGGGCGAACGCGGTAGGGTGTAGCGATGATGTTGTGCGGTTCAGCTGCCAATTCGTGAGCGAGGCCGCAGGCGACTGAATGCAGGCCACCGCGCCCACCACGAAACCCATTATTGCGAAGTTGCGCGGCGCCCAACCCTGCGAACGGCAGGGACCGAACAATCGCCGCGCTTGCCGTCGGAGACAAAACCACGGAACCAGTAAGTCCCGAAGAATCGTGGCCCGTTGCACCGCGAACGGCAGATGGTCGAATGGGCGCTGCGCCCGCCATCGGGGGCCGCACCACGAAACCGCTGGGGCATGCGGTAGTGCTGCCATTGAAGCCGGTAGGACATGCCAGCCGAAGCCGCTGCCCGTTCGACGCAATCACTACCGCCGAACAGCCTGATTGCTCTGCCCCCGGCAGGGTCGGCTTTCTTTTCGTTAGTTTTCTTTGCCGAACGCAAAGAAAAGTGACCGGCAGCCCCCCGCAGGGGGGATGTCGTATGGCTGTTGGGTGCAAAAACCAACACCGATCAAATAACACCACCAGCAAAGAAACCTCACCAAGCCCTTGAGTCCAACAGCCGACACCGCCCACTCACACCATCAACCCCCATCAAAAAGCCACCCAACCATTAAGCCTTACAATTCCCCACCCCCCAGGAAAACACAAAAATGGATTCCCGCCTGACCGAACTCGAAATCAAGGTTGCCTTCCAGGACGACCTCCTCGACAGCCTCAACCTCGCCGTAGCACGGCAACAACGCCAGATCGACCTGCTGCAAGAGCAGTTGCAGGCGCTCTACCAGCAAATGCGCTCCAGCGGCACCGGCGGCGCCGAAGGCGGCCCACAGCACGAAATCCCGCCGCATTATTGAGAACGCATGGCGGCACTCCGCAACAACAAAATCCGCCTCGATTGAACAAAGCCATCACCACCGCGGTCAGACCGGGTAACGCGCAAAACGCCAACCTGGAGGCACCGCAGCATGCCGACCATGCAACCCCGCACCCGGCTCCTGCCCGCACGGTCCATCCGCGCCAGGACCTTGAAAGCCGTCACAGCACTCACCATGCTTGGCGCCGCCACCGCCTGGGCCGGCTATAACGTCTGGACCGGCGAATACACATTCACCCGCGAGGAATTGCAGGCTGCCGTGGAAAAACGCTTTCCCGCAACGCTGCGTTATGGCCAGGTAATCGACGTGCAACTGACGCATCCGCGCCTGGTATTCGACGGCGCCAATAATCGCGTGACCACCCAGATGGACGCGCAACTCGGCAATACCTTGCTGCCGGCACCGCCGATCAACGGCACGCTTTCGCTCAGCAGCGCACTCAAATACGATCCGGCAAAACGCGCCGTGCTGCTCGACAATCCATCCGTCGAGCGGGTCCAGGTAAACGGCATGCCGGCGCAATATGGGGAGCAACTGAACGCGATCGGCGCCGTGGTGGCGCAGCAGTTGCTACGCGATTACCCGCTTTACACCTTCACGCCGGAGCAATTGCGCATCGCCGGCAAAGATGTGGAACCAGGCGCCATTACTGTGCTGCCCGATGGCATCAAGGTTCAGGTCAATACGCGTTAAACGCAATACGTATTGCGTATTCGCATCGATTGCCCCTGCCATTGCCGTGCAGGAAATGTTGTATCCGCGCACGCATTCAGCCAGGAACCACACCGATTAATATCACGGCGCGCGAGTAATGCCGCGCGACCGGTTATACTCCGCGCTCCTACAACTAACGGGTAAATACAATGGCCGTAGCTAAGAAAGTCGCACAAACCAGCGCAGCAGCAAAGACCAAGCCGGCAGCCGCCAAGAAGGCAGCAGCACCGGCAAAGAAGGCCAGCGTGCTGGCTCGCGAACTGGCAGCTGCAAAGAAGGGCCTGCTGAAGCTGCGCGCTGACGCGAAGAAGGCGATCGAAGCCGCCAAGCGCGAAATCAAGGTGGCTGCCGAAGCCGCCAAGCAAGCCGTGCTGGCAGAGCGCCAGGCCGCCAAGGAAAAGCTGGCAGCACAAAAGGCAAAGGCCAAGCCCGCTGCCAAGAAGCCGGTGGTGAAGGCCGCCGTGGCAAAGAAGGCTGCAGCCAAGCCGGCCGCCGCCAAGAAGGCCGCTGCACCGAAGGCAGCAGCTCCGAAGGCCGCCAAGCCGGCCGCCGCTCCCAAGGCAGCAGCTCCGAAGGCTCCCAGGAAGGCCGTCGCGAAGAGCGCCGCCAAGAAGCCGGCAGCACCGAAGAAGGCCGTGGCCGTCAAGGTCGAGGCAGAAGCGCCTGTCGCCGCGAAGTAAATCGCGCGAGGGCCAGCGCGGCGGGCGGCCCGGACATGCGCGCGGCAATCCGCGCCATGCTTCGACCCCCTTTCGCGCACCACTTTTGTGCGAACCGGCTGGCGCCTGGCAGGGCCAGCCGGACATCTCCTTTCGAAATTCCCCGTCTTTCCAGCAGTCCTGACCGATCGGCCAATTCGGCACGATCGCGTGAACACGCGCCCCGGCCCCCCCGCATTCCCGGCATCATTTCTGCCAGATCTCAAGCCAATACTTGAGCCAATACTTCAGCCGATGCGTCAGCCAAGAGTTAAGCGGACACCCGGCCGGAAAACCCAAATCGCCCTTTCCGCGATTACCTGCCCCCGGCATTAGCCAGCATCCATCCAGGCAAATCGGGCCGCGATCCGCCAGCATTCGGCCGGCAGTTTCCTATTTTCGGAATACCAGGCTGAAGTTATTGGCTGGCATCGGGATTGGCTCATCCATGCGGAAACCCTCGGCCTGGCCCAGCACCGCCACGTCCTCCATATTGCGCACGCCCCATTCCGGGTCGGCATTGCGCAACTGCGCATCGAACGCGGCATTGCTCGGCGCGGTGTGTTCGCCGTTGCGCCGGTAGGGGCCGTACAGGTAAAGCACGCCGCCGGCCGGCAACAGGCGCCCGGCGCCGGTGAACAGCGCCTGGGCCGCCGCCCACGGCGCGATGTGGATCATATTGATGCAGACCACCGCCTGTGCCGCTTCGATGCCCCAGGATGGCTGGCGCACGTCCAGCACCAGCGGCGCAAGCACGTTGGCCACGCCGGCATGCGCGGCCCAGCCTTCGATCGACGCGCACGCCGCCGCGTCGGGATCGCTCGGTTGCCAAGTCAGGTCCGGCAGCGCGGCGGAAAAATACGCCGCGTGCTGGCCGGTACCGCTGGCGACTTCCAGCACCAGGCCGCTCTGCGGCAATACCCAGCGCAACACGGCCAGGATGGCGTCGCGATTGCGGTCGGTGGCCGGCGCGATCCGGCGTGCGTCAAGTTGGCCATCTTGGTTCGGCATGTCGTTTCTCCTGTTATGGGGACGGAATAGGGCGCGGAACATCGAGCCACCGCCAATGTGCTGCCGCAAGCGTAGCAGGCATGCCCCACCCCCCGCCACCGGGGCCGCCTTCGGCCTGTCCGGTTGCTCACGCCGCCAAACCCAGGGGGCACAAAGCAAAACGCCCCCGACGACGTTGTCATCGGGGGCGTTCAGCCACGCGGGCCTGGACCGTCCCGCGGCCAGGATTACCGTTGCTTGCGCACCGGCTTCAACCTCCGCGTGGTCCAGTCCGCACTCAGGCCTTGCTCGTCTTGACGCTGGTGACATCGGCTGTCAGGTAGCCGACTGCCGCGCCAAAGCGGTCCTTGTAGTTGGCACGGACCAGCGGATCCAGCGCGGCCTTCACGGTGTTATGCAGGCTGCTCCAGTCGCCGGCGTGCTGGAAGTTGCTCATGATGTAGGTCCAGCCGTTGAGCTCGTCGACCGCATGCAGGCCGGTCGATTCGCCACCCGACGGCACCGACAGCAAGCGCGACAGCTTCTTGGTGTCGACGTTGTAGGCCCACAGGAAGTTGTTGACGTGCTGGCCGCTGTCTTCGCCGATAAACAGGGTGCGCAGCTTCTCCGAGAACTTGAGGTTGTCCGGATTGGCGATCGTCTCGGGGTCGCCGGTGTTGCCCAGCGCATCCGCGCCGATGTCCTTGCCGACGATCAGGGCCTTGGTATGCACCGGCACCCATTCGCTGTTGATCGCGGCGCCGTCCAGGTCCTTCTGGCCGCCGGCGAGGTTGTGCTGCATCACGCCGCCAGCCTTGAGCGCGGCGGGCAGCGAGATGCCGCTTTGCGCATTCCAGCCCTTGGCGTTGTTCGTGACCATCGAGTCCTGGATGTTCTGCAGCGCGGAGTAGGCCACCTTGTCCTTGATATTGACGGTGGTGCCTTCCATCTTGGTGAAGCCCATGCTGCCGCCCTTCAGGTAGGCGTAGCGGTGGGTTTCCAGGAAGGCGGCGGCCTTGTCCTTGCCCTGCAGGATCTTGACCCATTGCGCCTTGCCGCCGGAGAAGATCTTGGTGTATGCCGAATCGCTGGGATCGGCCCACTTGACGTCCATGACGTCGACCGGGCGGTTTGACTTGGCCATCGCCTCGACTTCTGCGCTGGTGGCATGGCCGAGCTTGACCCAGGACAGGTCCGCGCCGGAAGCCGCCGGATCGATGGAGAAGCCTGCACCGATCTTGGCAACGTACAGCGTGCCGGCGGAGAGGTCCTTCTCCTTGTCGGCCACGAACATGAACAGCCCGCTGTTGGTGGCGTCGTCACCCATCAGCACGGTGCGGTTGTCGGGCATCACCTGCACGAGTTCGTGCGAGATGCGGCCCAGGCAATAGTGCTTCCTGATGGAACCGGTGCCGTCGGGATTGACAGTCACTTCGGGCAGATGGCCATACAGATAGGGGTTGAACGCGATGTTCGCATTGCCGTACAGGTTCTTGGCGAACTTCGTGTACTGATCCGTCTGGTCGGTGTAGGTCGGAACATCCGCCGCATTGGGGAACGTTTCCGGCTCGTACTCTTCGCTGGACAGGTGGGTGTTCCACGGCGACAGGCTGGCGCCGCAGGTGATCCACAGGCCGTTGACGCCCGAGGTGTCGACGTTGTGGTACTTGACCAGCGCCAGCTTGCCGGTGGCCGGGTCCTGATCCAGCGTGAGCACGGCGATCGGCGACGGCAGGCGGCCGTAGGTGTCGGTGCCGAGCTGGTCGCGCGTGGTGTATTCGAACTGCACGACGGCGAATACGGTGTTGCCCTTCACGCCGGCCACCTTGGCGCCGTCGATCTTGAGCAGCGAGGTGCCATCCGGCGAGTCCGAGAAGAACTGGCGTTCCTTGCCGGCCACCGACGTGTCGATGATGGGCTGGTTGTTGATGTCGACATAGCCGCCCGCCAGGATGGTGCCGCCCTGGCCGTCCGGGACCATGTCGCCGGTGACGAAGAAGGGCTGGTAGGCCAGCTTGAAGGTCTGGCTGCTGCCATCGCTGAACGATACCTTCAGGCTCGAACCCACCGTGGTGGTCGCCATCGCTGCCGGGTTGGCCAGCGTGGGGGCCGCCATGCCGGTGAACTCGGCGGTGGTGAAGGTGGCGGCGGCGGGTGTGCCGGGTGCCGGTGCCGGCGCCGGCACCGGCGCGGCTACCGCGTCGCCGTCTCCGCCGCAACCAACCAGGAAGGCGGAAGCGCCAAGGCCCAGCGGCAGCATGGGTGCGCCGGCCAGGAATTTAAGCGCCTTGCGGCGGGATGCGTCCGGTTTGTCGAGCATTCTTCTTTCCCGTTTCGTTATGTGAGTGATTGGGCGGCGCGCGCTGCGCCGCCTTGCCGCGCGCTTGTGGGGAGCCGCGCGGCGTTCAGGCCGATTCGCATCCTATGAATGATTTGTTACAACTTGTTGAAAGTGTCTTAAATCGCAGACATCCAGGGACCGCCCGCGAAATCAGCCTAACCAGCGTAATCAGGGCAATCCGCGCATCCCGGACGGCCGCGGCCGCTGTTGTACACTGGCGCACGCTCCCTGCCAGGAGCTGATTCCCTTAGCTCTCAGCCCGCCGGCGCCGCTTATGGCCCGCCGTGACGCGGCCCCACCCGTGCCGACTTACACCCTCGCTTCTCCCGTCCAGGCGGACCTGGAAATCCGCAAAAGCCGTTTCATCGGCTACGCGATGCCCGTGCAGGACCGCGCAGCGGCCATGGCCGAACTACAGCGCCTGCGCGAAGCGCACGCCACCGCCACCCATGTCTGCTGGGCCTTGCTGGCAGGCGGCCAGTCCGGCATGTCGGACGATGGCGAGCCTTCCGGCACAGCCGGCCGGCCCATGCTGGAGGTATTGCGCCACCATGAACTGGAAGGCGTGCTGGCGGCCGTGGTGCGCTACTACGGCGGCATCAAGCTGGGCGCGGGCGGGCTGGTGCGGGCCTATACGGATGCCATCGCCGCGGCGCTGAAGGATGCGCAGCGCATCGAGCGCATCGCCTATGCCGAACTGGTTGCGGAGGTGGACTACGCCGACGAGGCGCGCGTGCGCCGCTGGATCGAGCAGGAGGGCCACGTGCTGGCGCATGGCGAGCATGGCGCCGCCGCCCGGCTGACGATCCGCCTGCCGGCCAGCGCGCTGGACGCGGCGCGGGCCGCGCTGCGCGACGCCACGCATGGCCGCGCCCGCTTTCCCGGCGCGGACGATGGCGAGGCGCAGCCATGAACAACGGCCCACACGCGCCCGGTTCGGGTTCCGGCGGCGCGGCCGATGCCGCCACGCCCCCCTCGCCACCTTCGCCGGCCTTTGCCGCGCGCGTCGAACCACTGGGCAGCAGCTTTCCCGCCTTGCCCACGCAGACGCTGCTGGAAGCCGCGCTGCTCGCCGGCGTGCAACTCCCCAGTTCCTGCCGCAATGGCACCTGCCGCACCTGCCTGTGCCGGCTGTCCGCAGGGCGGATTGCCTATCGCATCGAGTGGCCGGGCGTGAGCTTCGACGAACGCGACGAGGGCTATATCCTGCCCTGCGTGGCGTATCCCGAGAGCGATGTGGTGATAGAGGCGCCGCTGGCGCGCCTGCCGGACGCTTCCCGCGCTTAAGCCACACTGACCAACTTGCGCCTTCGCGCCGGCACGGCCCGCGCAGCGAGGCACTGCATGAAGAACTGCCACGCGATGCGCAGCGCATCCGGGCCGGAAGGATCGGCAAAGGCCTGGCTGGACGGGCCGCCGCTCCACGCATGCCCGAGCCCTTCGATCCGCACCAGGCGGACATAGGGCTGCCGCTCGCTCGACCATGCGTAGACGCTGAAGGGCCGCCGCTGCCCGCGCTGCCCCCGGCGTGGTGCGGCCAGCACGGGTGCTTGCGGCAACAACTGCTGCCACAACGCGGCCGAAGCCAGCGCGTTGTCGAAGTGCACCACGTGATCGGCATCCCCGTGCACCAGCAGCAAGGGCGGCGGGCGGCGCCCCGCCAGCAGCAGCCGCGCGGCCGCCACGTCGGGGTGGCCCTTGCCTTGCATGACGCGCGCCGCCTGCGCGGCGTTGGACGCGCTCAGCGGCACCGCGCCGGAATGCGAACCCACCGCGGCGAAGCGGTCCGGATAGCGCAGCCCCAGTATCTGCGCCATGGCGCCGCCGGCCGACAGGCCAAGCGCGAACACGCGGTCGCGGCGAATCGGGCGCTGCTGGCACACATGCTCGACGATGGCCATCAGCAGGCTCGCCTCGGCCGCCACGCGCGCGGAAGCGCCGAACCAGTTCCAGCACCGCTGCGCGTTCGCGTGGGAGGATTGCTCGGGCATCAGGACCACGCAGCCCGCGCTGCGCGCCACCACCGCGGCGCGGGTACATGTGGCAAAGCTGGCCGTGTCCTGGCCGCAACCATGCAGCAGCACCAGCATAGGCGCCGGACGCGAAGCGCTCACCCCTGGCGGAATAAACAGCCGGTAACGGCGCTGCACGAGCGGCCCCAGCCCCCAGCTTCCTTCTTCCCAGCGCCCCCCGCCACGGCCTGCCGGCGCCGGCACCGGGGACACGACACCGCTCAACACGCGTTGCGTGGCCTTGCTCATGGCCTCGCCCTGCCTCACCGCCGTTTTGATTGCGGACTTCGTGACCGTGCGCTGCGCGCGCCGCATGTTGCGGGCGGCGATCTTGCCGAGGGTGCTCCAGAGTTTGCTGCCACTGCTCTTGCGACGCGTCATCGGCGGCATCTCCTGCGCGGGGTGATGGAATGCGCCGTCAGGGCGCATGGCTGGCATGGACGCGCAGCGTTTCGCTGCAGCGCACCACCAGTATGCCGTGCAGCGGGAAGTTCTGTCAGGCTTTCCCTCGCCTTCAGCAAGCCTAGAAGACCCCACGCAGCGCCAGTTCGGCGCCGAGCAGCAGCAGCCCGCAAAAGAACACCTTGCGAAACCGCGCCGGGCTGATGCGATGGCGCAGCCATTGGCCGACGAACATGCCGCCCAGCGCGGGCAACAGCGCCAGCACCGAAGCGCCCAGGACGGGCGTATGCAGCAACGCGCCATTCATCGCCAGGCTCACCGCAAGCGCGATGGTGGACACCGTGAACGACAAACCCAGTGCCTGCACCAGCGTCTCCCTGTCCAGGTCCAGGCCCTGGATGTAGGGCACCGCCGGAATCACGAACACGCCCGTGACGGCGGTGATGACACCGGTGATCACGCCGGCCAGCGGTCCCAGCCAGGGTTCGGCGGCAGCCGGCACTTTCGGGTGGAAGGCGGCCAGGCCCAGCACCGCGTACAGCACCAGCGCCACGCCCAGCCAGGACGTGGCATGCGCCATCAGGCTGGCCGGCAGCAGCGCCGCCGCCAGCCATGTGCCCACGCAGATGGCCGCCAGCATGGGCCACATCCGTCGCATCAGCTGGCCCAGCCGCGGGCCGCTGTAGAGTTGCACCACATTGGTCACCATGGATGGCGCGACCAGCAGCGCCGCAGCCTGCGCGGGTGGCATCGCCAGGCCGAGCAGCCCCATCGCCACGGTCGGCAGGCCCAGCCCCACCACGCCCTTGACCAGCCCGGCGAGCAGGAAGGTAAAGCCGATCAGCGCCATCTGCGCGCTCAGGAACGTCGAGTCCATGGCCCGCTCACTCCGCCCGCGACGCAGGCGCCGCGATGGGCTGGTGCACCGCGCGGCTATCCGCCGGCGCCTGCTCGCGCTCGTTCAGGCCATAGTCGCGCAGCACGTGCGCCACCCGCAGGCGATAGCCCGCGAACACGCCGCCGCGCCCGGCCGACTGCGCGTGGCGGTGCTCCATCGTGTTGCGCCAGGCCATGACCGCGGCCTCGTCACGGAAGAACGAGAGCGACAGCAGCTTGCCCGGGTTGGTCAGGCTCTGGAAGCGTTCCACCGAGATAAAGCCGTCGATGGCTTCCAGCGTGGGCCGCAACTGTGCCGCGAGGCTCAGATACGTCTCCATCCGCCCCTCGGCGGGTTCGACTTCGAAGATGACTGCGATCATGGTGATTGTCCTTTTGTGATTGCGGTGTTTCAGGTGCCTGGCCGTTCAGGCACTCAGAGGAAATGCGGAATGCGCGTATTGAGCGAGGGCCGGTAGCGGAATGCCCGCACCAGCGCAGCGGGATCCGCGCCGCGTGCCAGCAGCGCGGCAACCACCGCCTGTGCCACCGAGGCGGCCAGCGCATCGCCGGGACACGCATGACGGCCGGCACCGAAGGTCCACGGCCGAGAGGCCTTGTCCGCGCACTCGCCCGGCATGCGCTCGTCGAACGAAGCGGCCGCCAGCACCAGCAGCACCCCATCGCCGGCCTTCAGGTCCGCGCCGCACAGGCGTGCATCGGTGGCCAGGAAGCGCCGTGTGTTCTGCACCGGCGGATCTTCGCGCAGCACCAGCGCGGCGACATCGCGCAACGCGCCGGATTCGTCCGGGCGCCGGCCTTGCGCCATCTCCCTGCCAAGCCGCACCAGCATGTTGCCGACCAGTCCGGCGGTGGCCTCGCACGCTTGTATCAGCAGGCCAATCGCATTGGTGGCGATCACCGCTTTCGCCACGCCGGCGGCAAGGGCTTCGCGTTGCAGCGCATCCAGCGGCCGGCCTGGCGCGGAGGCCGGCGCGCCCGCCGATAAGCTCTCGCGCATCCACGCCTGCAGCCAGGTGGCCGCCTCGCTCCCGGCGGCAATCTCCTGCGCGGTTGCCAACGGCGACATGGCCCGCGCGAATGCCGTCACCTGCGCAGCGGCCTGCATCGCCACACCGGGCTGGCCTGCTACGGCCAGGCCGAGCGCATCGGCCACGGCCAGCACCGGCAGAGAGAACATCCAGTGATTGACCGCAGCACCAGGCTGCGTCAGGTCGAAGGGCAGACCCTGCGCCAGCGCCGACACGCGCTGCCGCATGCCGCCCAGTTCCAGGGCCGCCATGCGTTTGAGCAGCACGCCCTTGAGCGGCGCGTTCCACGCGCCATCGTTCATGCGGATCAAGCCGCCAAACAGCGCGCCGGCAGGGCTGCCGGCCAGCCCGGGAGGCACTGGCTGCGCGGGCGGCCTCACGCGGCTGGCGGGATGCGCCAGCACCGCCGCGACCTCGGCAGCGCCGGCGGCAACCCACAGTCCGAGCGCCTCGTCGCGATAGAAAGGCCGGCGCGCGGCGAGGCCGCGGTAGTAGGGCGCCGGGTCGGCATGGGTGACGGCGGCAAGCGGATCTGACGGCATCGGGATCGGCATGGGCATCGGTGTGGGAACGCGGTTGATATTGGTGAGTATGCGTCTATACTGCGATCGTTGTTTCACCGCGAGATGAACTATGGAATACGCGCCCAGCATCAGCCAGATGGCCGGCCTGCTTGCCGACCCCGGACGGGCCGCCATGTTGTGGGCGCTGATGGACGGCAGCGCGCGCCCGGCTGGCGAGCTTGCTGTCATCGCCGGTTTGTCGGCATCGTCCACCAGCGGCCACCTTGCGCGGCTCAGCGAAGGGGGGCTGCTCGCGGTGCAGACGCGCGGGCGCAATCGCTACTACCGGCTTGCCACGCCCGAGATCGGCGTTGCCATCGAGGCGCTGGCCAGTGCGTCGCTGGCGAGCCAGCCGCCGCGCGTGCGCGCGGTACCCGCCTCGCGCACCGCGCCGGCGGCGCTGCGCCAGGCCCGCACCTGCTATGACCATCTCGCGGGAGAGCTTGCGGTTGCACTGTTCGAGCGCATGTCGCACGCCAACTGGATCGTGGTGGCCGGCACGGCCGTCGACCTGACCGAGAGCGGCACGCAAGGCATGGCGCAACTCGGCGTGGATCTCGACGTCGCGCGGCGCAAGCGGCGGCAGTTCGCCTGCACCTGTCCCGACTGGAGCGAACGCAAGCCGCACCTGGGCGGCGCGCTCGGCGCGGCGCTGCTCGAAAGCCTGATGGCCCGCAAATGGATAGAGCACACGTCCACCTCGCGCGCGCTGCGCGTGACGCCGCGCGGGCAACGCGAGATCTTGCGCATCGCCACTTGAGCGGCTGGCGCGCTTGCCCGGTTGGAATCCCCGTTTTCAAATGCGCCGGAACGTCATGGCGCCGCACCCATGGAGGGCTGATGCGATGAGCGATGAACTGGATGACGAAACGCACCGCGCGCTCTGGCGCCTGATCGAGCTGATCAACTTCGACGATCCCGTCATGATCGAGAAGCAGCAGACGCTGTTCGACGAGGCACTGGCCAGCTCGGACGACGCGGATGCGGTCGAGGGCCAGGAGCTGCTGTGGGTCCTCAAGGACGTCATCGACTGGGAGTCCGGCTTCTATGTGGACTGGAAAGACGCGCCGTCTTTCATCAGCTGCATGGACGAGCTTTGCGACCGCCTCGACATCGAACTCGACTGGGGCGTGGAAGATCCCGAAGACGAGGCGTTCCTGGAAAAAACCAGCGTGCCCGAGCTGATGGAACTGGCGCACGAGCAATTGCGCGTGGCCGGCATCACGCTATGGAACTGGGACACCGAGAGCGACGCCTATGCCGGCTGGCTGGCGCGCGGCGAGGACGATGAGGAGATGATCGGCCTGGGCGAAACACTGGGGCTGGAGATCAGGCCCGGCGACCAGCCGTATTGAGAGCGAGCGGATGCGGGTCCGCCTCCTCCGGGCCGGGGACGTTCCCTGTTAGTCAGTTGAAGTTGGGCTCTGTGTCGACAATTTCCGCGCCCCCAGGCCCCAACGTCTCCTCCAGCACATCGAGAAACACCCTCACGCTGGCCGGCATCAGCTTGCGCGCAGGCATCAGCACATAGACCTTGAGCGGCGCAGACGAATAAGCAGGCAACACCCGCACCAGCCGCCCCTGGTCCAGTTCGTCCTGCACATAGCGCGGCGACAGCCGCGCCACGCCCAGCCCGTCCAGGGCGGCCTTGAGCCGGATCTCCGCGTTCTGCGTGCGCATGCGCGGCTCCACCGCCAGGCTCGCCACCTCCACGCCATCGCGCAGGAACTCCCAGCGCCGGTCGTCGGCATTGCCCAGCGTCGGCCAGCTCGCCAGATCCTGCGGCGTGCGCGGCAATCCGCGCGCGCGTATCAGCGCCGGCGAGGCAAAGAATCCGCGATCGATCAGCACCACGCGTTTGCTGGCGAAGGAGCTGTCGAGCAAGCCGGTGTGGGTCATCACGAACACCAGGTCGTAGCCCCGCTCGACCAGGTCGGGCTGCTCCCAGCTCACATCCACCTCGACGCGCAACTCGGGATGCAGCCGCAGCAGCCGCGTGAGGCTGGGCGACAGATGCAGCGAGCCAACCTCGTACGGAGTGGAAATGCGCAGGGTGCCGCTGACCTGCTCGCTAACGGACACCGCCTCGGCGCTGATTTCGCGCAGTTCGTTAAAGAGCGGGGCGACCCGGTCGTAGAGTTGCTGGCCCCGTTCGGTCACCCGCACGCGGCGCGTGGTGCGCTCGAACAGCCGCACACCGAGTTGCACCTCAAGCCGGGACACCGCCGCGCTGGCCGACGACTTCGGCACATCGGCCAGGTCGGCCCCTTTGGTAAAGCTCGCGCCTTCCACCACCCGGCAAAAAATCTCCCAGTCCTTCCATTCGATCGTCTTCATGCGCCAATCCCTTTTGCCGCCTTGGGCCGCCTTACGCGCGCCATCGGTCGTGCGCGTCAATGCGGGCGATTGTCCCATATGGCGAACAATGGTGCGCCGATGTCTCCTGCAAAAGCTTTCCTTGACAATTTACATCGTAAATATACACTGTAAAACATCATCGCCAGACCATCTGACGATATGCCTCAAAAGGCATACGACATCCATCGCAGCACAACTGACAAATGGCAAAGAACCTTACCCAGGATGAAATCGAAACCTTCAAGGCGCGCCTGTGCGCGGTGGCCGAACGCCGCTTTGCCGAAGGCGGCGTAGCCAGCGTGAGCATGCGCCAGCTCGCCGAGGAAATGGGCTGCAGCCCGATGACGCCCTACCGCTACTTCAAGGACAAGGAAGACATCCTGGCGGCCGTGCGCACGGCGGCGTTCGACCGCTTCGCCGCCGCGCTGGAAGCCGCCGGCGCCAGCGTCGGCGAGCCGCGCGAGCGGGCGCGCGCGGTGGGCGAGGCCTACCTCGCCTTTGCCTTTGCCGAGCCCAACGCCTACCGGCTCATGTTCGACATGACGCAGCCGGGCGGCGACCGCTATCCCGAGCTGGAACGCGCCGGCTCCCGCGCGCACCGCACCATGAGCGCGCACCTGGAGACCATGGTGGAGCGCGGCCTGATCCACGGCGACCCGCAGGTGCTGAGCTATGTGATCTGGGCCTCGATCCACGGCCTGGTGATGCTGCACCTGGCCGGCAAGCTGCCCGGCGGGCCCGGTTTCCGGGCCATCCATGCCGAGATGATGCGGCTGCTGGCGCAAGGCATGCGCGCGCCCATCCCCGAAACCGGCGTCGAAAACGAATAAGCGAATAACGCAACAAGTAACGAAGCCAGCAACGAACCCGGCCCCCCGGCTACGCTGGAGCCAACCCCGCAGCAGACAACAAGGAGCACGAGATGAGCCAGCCGTTCCCGTCATCCCCCTATCTCAGCGGCAACTTCGCCCCCATCCTGATGGAGTGCGACGCGCCCGATCTGCCGGTGCTGGGCGAGCTGCCGCGCGCGCTGCGCGGCACGCTCTACCGCAACGGCCCGAACCCGCAATACGCGCCGCGCGACGCGCAGTACCACTGGTTTATCGGCGATGGCATGGTGCACGCCTTCCACATCGAGAATGGCCGCGCGCGCTACCGCAACCGCTGGGTGCGCACCAACAAATTCCAGCGCGAGCAGGCTGCCGGTCATGCGCTGTTCGGCAGCTGGGGCAACCCCGCCACCACCGACCCTTCGGTGCTTGGCCAGAACGACGGCGTGGCCAACACCAATATCCTCTGGCACGCTGGCCGGCTGCTGGCGCTGGAAGAAGCCGACCCGCCGGTCGAAATGGACAGCGAGAGCCTGGCCACGCGCGGCGACGTCGACTACGGCGGCAAGCTCAAGGGCGCCATGACCGCGCACCCCAAGGTGGACCCGGTCACCGGCGAGATGGTGTTCTTCGCCTATTCCGTCGATGGCCCTTTCACGCCCGGCATGCGCTACGGCGTGGTGGACCGCAACGGCCAGTTGCAGCGCCTCGAACGCTTCGAAGCGCCGTTCCCCAGCATGGTCCACGATTTCATGGTGACGCAGAACCATGTGCTGTTTCCCATCCTGCCGCTCACCGGCAGCATGGACCGCGCCATGCGCGGCGAGCCGGCCTATGCGTGGGAGCCGGAGAAGGGTTCGCACATCGGCATCATGCCGCGCAACGGCGGCACCGCGCAGATGCGCTGGTTCCGCGGCGCCGCCTGCTATGTGTTCCACGTCATGAACGCCTGGGAAGCCGGCAACAAGATCATCGCCGACGTGATGCAGTACGAGAGCGCGCCCCTGTTCAATCCGGGCGCCAATGGCGAAGGTGCGCGCCTGTGCCGCTGGACCTTTGACATGGCCGGGAAGTCCGACAGTTTCACGCGCGAGTACCTGGACGACATGCCGGGGGAATTCCCTCGCTTCGATGAGCGCTTCGCCACGCTGCCCTACCGTCACGGCTACTTCGCGTTCCGCCAGCACGAGAGCAGCGCGCGCGGCAGCTATGACAGCCTGGCGCACATCGACCTGCGCAGCGGCAAGCGCGCGGTCCATGTGCTGCCGCAAGGCGACGCCATCTCCGAGCCGGTGTTCGTGCCGCGCGCGGCCGACAGYGCCGAAGGCGACGGCTGGCTGCTGGCCACGGTCTACCGCGGCGCGCAGGCGCGCAGCGACCTGGTGGTGCTGGACGCCGGCGCGGTGGCCGACGGCCCGATCGCCACGGTACAGCTTTCGCACCGCGTGCCATTCGGCTTCCACGGCAACTGGCACGGCGCGGACTGAGCCGGCGCCTTGGCGCTTCTTTGCCTCACTGTTCATTCACGCAAGACGGCACGACACGCATCGTGCCGCATCACGACACCAAGGAGACCAGCATGGGAATGCTGACCGGCTTTGCCCCCTTCATCGCCTTCTTCATCGCCATGCGGCTGGCATCCCCGCTGGCTGGCCTGGCCTCGGCCTGCGCGGTCTCGCTGTTCATGTGCCTGCGCATGTGGCGGCGCGGCGAATCGCTAAAGGTGCTGGAAATAGGGAGCCTTGCCTTGTTCGCACTGCTGCTGCTCTATACCTTCATGGCGTCGCCCCAATGGACAGTGGCCACGGTGCGGCTCGCGGTGGATGCCGGCCTGTTTGCCATCGTGGCGATCTCGCTGGCGATCGGACGCCCGTTCACGCTGCAATATGCGCGCGAGCGCGTGCCACAGGAATACTGGAATGCGCCGCGCTTCCTGGCGGTGAACCGCCACATCACGCTGGCGTGGGCCGTCGCGCTGGCGATCATGGTGGCCGCCGACGCGTCGGCGGAATATGTCAGCGCGATCCCGTTGTGGATCGACATCGCGGCCACCGTGGCCGCCTTCGCCGGCGCCGTGATCTTTACCGTGCGCTACCCGGCGGCGGTACGGCGCGCGGCGGAGGCCGCCGCGGCGGGGCAGACACGGGCGTAGGAACAAGCGCTAGCTTCGGATTCCGTCGTGCCGGGCAAAACCGTTGGCTTCGCTTCCCGTGGCTCCTGGCCAGACCGCCCCTCACTCCAACCCTCTCCCCATGAGGGGAGAGGGCGTGAAGGCCTTCGTCATCGCGGGCGGCTTTGGCGCATCCTGGCCGCTTCGTTCGGTGCGTTGTGCATCAGGTTTCCTGACTTCCGGCTTTCAAGGCGCCCAGCCCGTCTTCTATCTCCTGCTGGAATGCTGGCCATAGCACCTGGAAGCTATCGAGTCCCTCGCTGCGAACCACTTGCCGCATGCCGTTACAGAGTTCTGCCAGGGTCGCATTTCCCACCAGTGCGAAGCCACCGCTCAGCGAGTGCAGTGCATTGAGGACTGCGCCGGCGTCGCCCGCATGCAAGGCATCCGCAATCGCCGCCGTTGCCTCCCGCGTAGCGGAATGCATCGCCTCGCACACCTGCGGGGTGATCGGCAATTCCGCCGGCGTCTTGTCGCTATCCGGTTCTCTTCTAGGGCTTCTACCGGCACGCGCCCGCAGGACACGCTCCAGCACCGCGAGCGGCAAAGGCTTGTTCAGCACGGTGGAAATGGACGCTTCCAGACGGCGAGCCGCGTCTTCCGGCATGCTATGCGCGCTCATCGCTACAACCGGCAAGCCTGGGTACTGCTGCCGGATGGCAGATGCCAGTGCATAGCCATCCATCACCGGCATGCCGATGTCCGTCAGCACGATGTCATATTGACTGTGCGCAAGCGTCTCCAGTGCCTTCGCGCCATGTTCGACAATCGTCGCGTCAAAGCCGAGCTGTTCGAGCTGGTCGGCCAGCATGGCACGGGTTGCCGGGTGGTCTTCCGCGACAAGCACCCGGATGGGCGGCTCGCCGGCATCGGACTCCACCGCACTTGCGGCATCCGATGCCTTGGCCGACGTTGCGCCGCCGTCCTGTGACCCGTGCGAAGGCGCCTCCGTCCGTTGCAATGGCCACCTGACCGTGAACGTGGTGCCCCGCCCCGGCGTGGTGTCGACGGAAATATGGCCTTGCACTGCCTCCACGATGCGCCGGCACAGCGGCAGCCCGAGGCCAGTACCTCCGTAACGTCTGTGGATAGAGCTGTCAGCCTGCGTATAGAGCGCAAACAGCGTTGGTACAACGGCCGGATCCATCCCGATACCGGTATCCGCAATCTCGAATTGCACTTCGGATACCTCGTTGTCTTGCACGAAGCCGGCGCGAATTGCCACATGGCCTGATTCCGTAAACTTGATCGCGTTGCTGACCAGGTTGGCGATCACTTGCCGGATCCGGGTCGGATCGCCGAGGAAGTGGCCGGCGGCGCCCGGCGCGATTTCGCAAGTCAGCGCCAGGCCCTTGGCCTCCGCCAGCGGCGCGAACGTGTCGCGCACGTCTTGCAGCAACTGGTCGCAACGGAAAGGAATGGATTCGAAGGTCAGCTGCCCCGCTTCGACCTTGGAAACGTCCAGCACGTCATTGATGATGCGAAGCAGCGAAGCGGACGAAGACTCGACAATCTCCAGCCTACGCCGCTGGCCGGCAGGCAACGGTGAGCGCCCCATCAGTTCCAGGCTGCCGATCATCGCATTCAGCGGCGTACGGATCTCGTGGCTCATGGTGGCAAGGAACGTGGATTTCGCCTTGTTGGCCTGGTCGGCCGCCTGGCGCGCCTCCCTGAGCTTCTGCTCCGTTTTCTTCTGCGCGCTGATGTCAAGCAGCGCGCAAAGCACTGCCGCTTCCCCTCGATACTTGACATGGGTGAAATTCACCAGCAGATGCGTCAAGGCCTGTGTGTCCGCCCCAAGGGTCAACTCCTGGCCAATCAACGGCCGGATCCGGTTTGGACGCTCTTCCGACGCACGGCGATAGAGTTCCCACAGCCGCTGGTTCAGCGGCGGCGCGCTGACCTGCTCGGCATATCGGGCCATCACGTTGTTGTCCACGATCACGCGGCCATCGCCATGCGCAAGCAGGCTAAGGCCCACGGGCGCCGTATGGATCAGCGCGCGGTTGAGCTTCTGGCTCTCCTTCAGGCGCACTGCGCGCTCGTAGGCCGGCATGAGGATCTTGCGGCGATAGATGGCAATGCGGATCCACAGCAACAGCCATCCCACCACGGCAAGGGCGCCGATCGTCAGCAGGCGATACTTGAGGCCGGCCAGGATTGCGTAAGGGCTATAAGCGTAAATGAGGGTCCAGTCCGTCCCCGGAATGCGCTCACTGACCTTGAAGATGCCATCCCTGAAGGTCTGTTGCACGCCCGGCCGCGCCGCAGCGACATGCGCGGCTGCCACACGGTTGATGAAGGCGCTCCGATCGCCGTCGGGCGTCAACAGTACCTTGCCGCGCCGGTCGAGAATGGCGAACTCGCCCCCATGGAACGGATTCTGCAGGCCATTCAGGAACCGGCCCGGACGCCTGCTGGCAACGACGATGCCGAGCGGCCTGCGATCGCTGTCGAACAGGAACTGTGCGAAGCGGACCATCAGCTCACCCGATAGCGGATCAAATTGCGGCGCCATCCAGACCACGTCCGCCGGCGCGGCTTCGGGATGCGCTACAGCAGCCTGCGTGAGGCTGACGACGTCCGGCCAGGCCTCCCTGAACAACCGGAGCGCATCGGGCAGCCGTGACGACGGTACAGCGTAGCCGCTTCCCGACCGGAGCAGCGTAGCCAGGAAATCCCCCTGTACTGAATAGAAATAGGTGTTCGCGGAAAGCTCGGGAGTCCGCGTCAGCACGATACTGGACTTGAGCTGTTTCTCCACCATTGCCAGCAGTGGCAGGAAGCTCGATGCTGGCCGGACGTCGGTGACCTCGGTGGCCACGGCATAGATGCGGCGGCCCGAATCCTGGCTGATCCACAGTTGACCGTTATGCGAAAGGTACTGTTCGCGCAAGGCTGCCGACGGTTGCCCCTGGCTATCCCACACGCCTTCTGCATAGCCCGTGCCCCGCTTCAGGACCGCGCCGGCCCCTGTCATGCTGACAAGGAGCCTGGATTCCTGCGTCAGAAAGCTGGCGCGTGCGGCCGCATTGTAGTCACTGGCCGCCATCCACACGGCCAACACCGAGCACAGCAGGATAAAAGCCGATAATGCGGCACCACCTCCGTACAGCAGGGCAAGCTGACGCCGCTTCATCAACTCGGGATTGAAGTCGCGGCGGCTGCGCATGCTGCGGTGCCTGACAAGGCGTTTCAGTTTCATGGCGAAATTGACATCACGTGGCGCGCTCGCATCACGCTTGCTCCGGGCCGTCTTCCGGCTCCTGCTGCGTTTCGTTGCCGGCGTAACGGATCAGGTCCGCATCGCGCGTGACCCCAAGCTTTTTCATGGCCGCGACCTTCTGCGCGCTGATGGTCTGCTTGCTGCGATGCAGTTGGGCGGCGATCTCGCCCACTTTGTAGCCCGCGCGGAACAATCTCACGATTTCCGCCTCGCGGACACTCAGCTTGCGAGTACCGTCCGGGGACTCCTGATCTTCGAGCAAGGACACAACGGTGGGCGACAAGTACTGCCCACCGGTATGGGCGGCATGCACAGCGGTGACGATATGCGCCATTGCATCGGATTTGCTCAGGATGCAAGTCACGCCAAGCTTCTGGATGGCACGCAGCACCGCGGGATCATCCACCATGGTGATGGTCACGATGCGGACCTCGGGATACCGCCGCAGGATCATCGAGATAAGTGCCTGTCCGTCGCCGTACTTGCCATCCGGCATGACATAGTCGAGAACCAGGACGTCGCACTGCTGCTGACTCAGGGCGTCAATCAGCTCCGTGGAACTTGAGGCTGTCCCCGCCACCTGGATTCCGCTGACCCCCTGCAGCGAATGGGCAATGCCAAGCAACGTGACAGGGTGGTCGTCCGCGACCACGACACGCAAATGAAAGTCATCCATCGAGCCCACGCTTGTAGAAAGTTGCACAAGACCCCCGGGGTGCGAATGGCAAATAGCGCAAGCTCACCACAAACAACAGTTGTCAGGCCGCACAGCGGCAGCGCTTAAATCCAACACAAAATGATACTTATAGATCACTATTAGTCCGCCGATGTGCGAATAGGGTCATACCAATGGTATCCGATCCCCGTCAATGGCCACTTCCTCGCGACGAGGGGTAAGGTTAGCGCTTCGCTCGTTCATTCATTCGGTAAGTAAGTACCTAGTCACCCCCTCAATTCAGACTCGTCCTATTCTGAAATGCCGGCCATCCTCGTATCCTGTCGGTATGAAAGGATCTCTCAATTCCCTCGCGCTTCATCAAGCCCAGGTTCATGGCAACCCAATGCACGGTTGTGGCGCACGCACCCACGCCAGGCCTTGCGGTATGGGCGGCGCGAGCCGTCATCGCATCCTGGTCGTGGAAGAGAGTCCGCAGCACCTTTCCGCCACGATGCAAATGTTCGCCTGCCAGGGCCGGCATCATGTCGAAGGCTACATTGACGGAGCCAAAGCCTTGCAGCGCCTGGGCGAGTGCGCCTTCGACCTGATTGTCACCGGCCTCAATGTAGCCGGCGTCGACGGCATCCAGATCATCCAGAGCCTGCCTACGTCGCCGTTCGCACCGGCCCTGGTGGTCACCAGTGCCGCATCGGAGCCGATACTGGTCGGCGCCCGCAAGGTCGCCGAATCGCGGGGCATAGCGGTGATGGCTACGTTGCCGAAGCCGCTCGCCCAGGATGCCGTGAATGCAGCCCTCGACACATATATCGGGAGTGTCAAGCATGCACATCCCGTCCGTTCCGGCAACATCCCGGATTTTCAGCGCGATACCCTGATCTCCGCGATGGAAAACGGCGAAATGCAGGCCTGGTTCCAGCCAAAATACGCGCTGGCCGAAAACCTGGGCCACGCCGCGGAGGCGTTGGTGCGTTGGGAGCATCCGGAATTCGGGCTGCTGCTGCCCGGCGCCTTCATGCCCGACATTGAGCGTGAAGGGCTTGAGGCCCACCTGCTGCAAACCATGCTGGCACAGACACTCGCCGCACAAAGGCAGTGGAGCGCATCCGGCCACGATATTGCCGTCTCCGTGAACCTCACGACAAAGCTGCTCGACGACCCGGATCTTCCCGATCGATTGCACGCGCAGGTGAAAGCATGCAACGGCAACCCGCGTCTTATCGGTTTCGAGTTGACCGAAGACACCATGGAAGCGCAGGAAAGCAACTACTACGCTGGCGCATGCAGACTGCGCATGCACGGCTTTGGCCTGGCGCAGGATGATTTCAGCAGCGGTTTCAGTTCGTTCTACAGACTGGTGGCGACGCCCTTCACGGAACTGAAGCTGGATCGGTCCATGGTGAAAGACGCCATCATGATCGATGCCTTTCGTGCCGCCCTTTCGAGCGTAGTGCGGCTTGGACGCGAAATGGGCCTGACCGTCGTCGCCGAAGGCGTGGAAACCGAAGCCGAACTGCGCATTGTCCAGGAGGCCGGCTGTCACAGAGCCCAGGGCTTTCTGATATCGCCCGCGATCCGGCAGGATGCAATAGTCCGCTTCTTCTCCGCAGGCTGATGGCCGCCCGCCGTCCTGTCGTCCTGCGCCACTTTGCAATTTGACCTGAAGCGGATCGCCGTGATTCGCGACGAAACATGGTGTGGCCCCTCTCTCAGCGCCTTCGCTTTCGCATAGGCAACCGCGCTCCCCTGCCCCCCTTCCCCGCCCCCGGGCACGAGGCTCTGCGGCATGCGCCGCCCCCCCCAGCAGGCGAGCTCGGCGCACCCTCATTGACATGGCAAGTGGCGTGTCCCAAGCCCCCAAATGCTCCCGCTTCGACCTTGATCCGCTCCTGTTTCCCGCGAGCTCGCGCCGGCATCGCCGGGCATGCCTGCGCGGCCTGCCCAGGCTGGGATGCCGCAAGATCCAAAGTGTGAACAATTCTTAAAATTAGGACTCGTCCTATTAAGTAGCGTGAATTTCGTACTTGTCCCATATTTTTGGGATCGAAAATCGGACATCATATACATATTGCAAGCCCACCCACCTACACCGTTACAGGGGATGACTATTTAATCTGCAGAAAGGCGCCAAGGTTAATATGCGTAAATTTAATATAAGCGTTGTTCTGGCTGACGACACTCCATTGATGCTGAGTGGCCTGAAATGCGCGCTGAATTCAATTTCGAAGATATCCATCTTGGCTTCGTGTGAAACGTCGCAAGAACTATTTAATACACTATCCGACATCCAGTGTGATGTTGTTATTACGAATTACGCGATTCGCGGAAGCGAATCTGGCGATGGGCTGGCTTACCTCTCTCGTCTTCGGCGTCTTCACCCAAATGTGAAAATTGTCGTCCTGACGAGCTACAAGCAGCCCGCCATTATCAAGTCTGTATTGTCCCTTGGCGTCTCCGCAATTGTAGGGTGGCAAGACGATGCAGCAGAGATAATCACCGCAATTCTTGTCAGTTCATCTGGCGGCGAATATGTTTCTTCGCAGATCCGTGCGGCGTTATCTTGTTTTGAGTCCGATATCGAACAATCGCAACCGCTTTCTCCCCGCGAATCGGAGGTGATGCGCCTCTATATCTCCGGGATGACCGTCGGTGAAATCGCAGCCCTGCTCAAGAAGGGCAAGCAGACAATAAGCTGCCAGAAGATGAGCGCCATGCGAAAGCTCGGAATAAAGAGCAATGTCGATCTCATCAGATATGGCATTGACAGCAGTGTCGGCCAGCAGCATTGATGAATCGTAGTCGCAGAAGCCAATCATCATCTTCTGGCTGACTTCCCTGATACGGGGTCGCCCACGGTACCGGCTGTGAGCCACTCTGTACCGAGGCACGTCTCATAACAGAGTGCGTAGTCTCGACCATGCCTGAATGCAAAGCCATTCACTCGCAGCACCGCTGACTGGCTCCGCATATCAAGCGTTATTTGCAACCATTTTTTGCAACCTCCGAAAGGAAACCTAAATGAAAACGAAAATCCTGGCAATCACCCTGGCAACCGCTGGCCTGATGACCGCAGCCGGTTCGGCGCAAGCTGCCGATGGCACGATCAACTTCACCGGCAGCGTGATCGCTTCCACCTGCAAGATCAATGGCGGCACCAACGACCTGACCGTGGCGCTGCCGCGCGTGGGTACCAACACCCTGTCCAAGGCGGGCGCCACTGCCGGCCGTACGCCGTTCGTCCTCACGCTGACGGGCTGCAGCGTCGCCAAGGATGCACCCACCAAGGTCTCGGTTTCCTTCGAACCCGGCACGACCGTCAACGCCGACACGGGCCGTCTGAAGCTGCAAGGTACCGACGCCGCTACCAACGTGGAAATCGGCCTGCTGAACGATCAGTCCGCGCCGATCAAGGTGGGTGCAGCCAGCGCCGACCAGAACTCGCAGGTCGTGAACATCGATTCCACCAGCGGTGGCGCGAAGATGAGCTACGCCGCCGAATACACGGCGACCGGCGTGTCGACGGCGGGTACCGCGAACTCGTTCGTGCAATACACCCTGATGTATCCCTAAGCGCGAAGACGGATCCCTGATTTCCGGGGATTGATCGTACCAGCTTTGCAAGCCGCCCGACCCGAACGGGTCGGCGGCTTGCGACAGGAGGTATAACTCAAAGGACAGTCATATGAGACACAGCATTCCGAAGTTACTGACGGCGATGGCGATTGCGTCCGCATCGATTGTTTCCGCATCGATTGCGACATCGGCCAATGCCACGGTCGTCGTGTCTGGAACCCGCCTGATCTTTCCCGCGGAAGAGCGGGAGATGACCATCAAGCTCACGAACGATGGCAAGCTCCCTTCGCTGGTTCAGGCCTGGATCGATAAGGGAAACGGCAATGAAAATGAAACGCCGGACAAGATCGATGTGCCGTTCACGCTCACACCGACCATGTTCCGGGTCGAGCCAGGCAAAGGCCAGACCCTGCGTGTGATCCATACCAACGAGCCGATGGCGACTGACAAGGAAACGCTGTTTTGGCTCAACGTACTGGACGTTCCCCCGAAACCGAGCGCCGAAGATGAGCGCAACCTGCTCCAGGTCGCCTTTCGCACACGGATCAAACTGATGTACCGGCCGACCGGCTTGCCCGGCAAAGCCGAGGAAGCCCCCGCCCAGCTCAAATGGCAGCTCACCAGGGGCGCAAGCGATCAGCAGTATGTCTTGAAAACCGTCAACCCAACCCCTTATGTCGTCAGCCTCGGCAGCGTCCAGTTGAAGATGGGTGGGAAGACACTCGATGCCGGCATGGGCCATGTGCTGCCCGGCGCGTCGCAGACCTTCCCGGTCAAGGGGCTGGAATCGATGCCCACCACGGAAGCGACAGTCGAGTTCAGCAGCATCGACGATTGGGGCGGCAGCAGGAATGCCCAAATGCCCGTCGTCACCGACCTCCGGTAGTAGCCTGGCCGGTCAGCACGTCATCACCAGCCCCACTGCTGGGGCACCAGAAATCTCTCACAAGTAGCCGTTGCGCATCCGTGTGCCACGTACGCATGTCGGGCGGCAAGATCGGACCCTAGCTCTGATGTCGTGGTCCGATCCATGATCGCCTGAAGTTTTCCTCCCGGAGTGTTTTGTATGCCGCCGATTCAGCGTCCGAATTCCGATATTGGTCACATGCCGCAGCTGCGGCCAATATGCGCGTTGCTGCTGACCAGCCTGGCCGGCTGGCAGAGCAACGCGCACGCGGACGGCGGAACTCCGGAGGCGCTGCAGGTCGCGCAAGTCGAGTTCGAGGGCGGCTTTCTCAACAACAGCGCCGGCACCGTTGACCTGTCGAAGTTCCAGCGCGCCAATGTCGTCCAGCCGGGCACGTACAGTGTCGACCTCTATGTCGAGCAGAACTGGGTGGGGCGCGCGAGCGTTCCGTTCAAGGCCGTGCCCGGTACGGCGGATGCCCAGCCTTGCTTCAACGAAGCGCTGCTGAAGCAGGCCGGTGTCAATCTCGGCAAGTTGCCTCACCATGTGAAGGTCTCGCTCGCCGAGCCCGATGCATGCATTCGTCTCGGGCAAGCCATTCCGGACGCGAGCACCAGTTTCGATTTCAGCGAACAACGGCTCACGCTCAGCATTCCGCAGGTTTCGCTCGTGCGTAACCCGCGCGGGTACGTGAGCCCGGATCAATGGGATCAGGGCGTTCCCGTCGGGATGCTCGGCTACAACCTCAACGTCTACAGCACCAAGAACCAGGGCAGCAACACCCAGACACAGGGATATCTCGGCCTGAACACAGGCATCAACCTGGGGCCCTGGCATTTCCGTCACGACGGGTCGTACAACTGGGATGACAAAGGACGCCAGAAGTACCAGAACGTTGCAACCTATGTGCAGCGGAGTCTGCCGTCGCTGTCGTCGCAGCTCGTCATCGGCGAATCCTATACCTCGGGCGAGCTGTTCGATTCCACCCAGTTCCGCGGGGTGCGCGTCTACTCGGACGACCGGATGCTGCCGGATTCGTTGCGCGGCTACGCGCCGGTCGTGCGCGGCGTGGCCAAGAGCAACGCGCGGGTCACGATTTCGCAGAACGGCGTCAAGCTCTACGAAACCACGGTCGCACCGGGCGCGTTCGAAATCGACGATCTTTACCCGACCGGGTACGGCGGCGACCTGAACGTTTCCGTCACGGAAGCGGACGGCGTCGTGCATTCGTTCTCCGTGCCGTACGCGGCGGTGCCGCTTTCGCTGCGTCCCGGCACCAACCGCTACAGCGTGGTGGCGGGAACGGTGCGCAATCAGCAGAGCTCGAAGAATCCCCTCTTCACCCAGGCCACCTGGCAGCGCGGCTTCACCAACCTGCTGACCGGCTATGGCGGTATCACCGTGGCCGAAGGCTACGTGTCCGTGATGGGCGGCGGCGTGCTGAACACCTCGTTCGGCGCAATGGGGGCCGACATCACGCAGGCACGCACCTTGATTCCGGGCGTGAAGCGGTTCGACGGCTCCAGTGTGCGGGTGAGCTATGCGAAGAACGTGGTGCAAACCGGCACCAACGTTTCGATTGCGGCTTACCGCTATTCGACAGCCGGGTATTTCGGCCTCAATGACGCCATGCTCGCACGCGAGCAGGCCGAACGCGGCAACTCGATCGACACGGTATGGCGGCAGCGCAATCGCGCATCGCTGACGCTCAACCAGCGCCTAGGCGAGCGCGGCGGTAACCTCAGCGCGACCGCCTCCACGGCAACGTACTGGAACCGCAGCGGTTCGGACGTGAATTATTCGGTGGGCTACAGCAATGCCTACAAGAATATTTCCTACAGCGTTTCGGCAACGCGCCAGCGCAGCCCGAGCGGCGGCATGAGCACGCAGTACTACGTCGGCGTGACGATTCCGCTGGGCCGCAAGACCCCCGTGACGGTGTCGGGCAACATGGTGCACGACAGCAACGGGAGAACCCAGCTGCAATCGTCGCTCTCCGGTTCGGCCGGCCTGGACAACAATTTCTCCTACGGCCTGAACGCCAATCACTCGTCCGGAGACGGCAGCTCGACGACCAATGGCGGCGCCAACGTGATGTATCGCGCGCCGGTCGCCGAGCTCAGCGCCAGTGTCAGCGGCGGCGCGGATTACCAGCAGGCCTCCGTGTCGGCGCGCGGCGCCATGGTCGCGCATAGCGGCGGGATCACGCTGTCGCAGCCGCTGTCGGAGACGTTCGCGATCATCGAAGCGCCGGAAGCGGCCGGTGCGCGCGTGACCAATGCATCGGGCGTGCGGGTGGACAGCCGGGGCTACGCGATCGTGCCGTACCTCACGCCGTTCAATATGAACATGATCGAGCTGGATCCGAAGGGCTTGTCGACCGACGTCGAGCTCAAGGAGACCAGCCAGCGCGTAGCGCCGCTGGCGGGATCCGTCCCGCTGCTGAAATTTGCCACGGAGTCCGGGCGTTCCGCCCTGATCCGGTCCCGGCGGCCGGACGGCTCGCCGCTGCCCTTTGGCGCAACCGTGCTCAACGAGCAAGGGAAAGAGGTCGGCTCGGTCGGCCAGATGGGCAAGATCTTCGCGCGCGGCCTGGAGTCGCAGGGCGAGCTGACCGTCAAATGGGGCAAGGACAAATCGGCGGTGTGCCATGTCCCCTACAAGCTGCCGGAGCGGAAGAAGCAGAAGGGGCTGCAGCCGCTGCAGCGCATCGATGCGGCATGCGCGGACGGAGCAGAAAAGCCGTCCTATGCGGTGAACCGGCCGAATCGCTAAGAAAGAGGTTTGGATGTGCAGGACGCTGCGCGATGTGGGGGCTACGCGCGCAGCGAGATCTTAGGGATCCATCAATATTCAAAGACATACGATATCGACCCTGATGAATTGGTGGAATTGGCCTCGCTGGGCCGCATCTGCATTTGATGCAGCGCGAAAAAATTAAATTAGCAATTAAAAAACCAATTGCGAAATACAAACAACATATCACGTTGGAACAGCGATGAAAAATCTTACCAGCTATATCAATAAACATATCAATAGCCATATCAATATACCGATCTTGCGTCGGTATTTGATGGCATGCCTTGGCACCCTGACGCTAGGTGCGACACTTCTGCCAAACTCCGCGCACGCCGCCTCCTGCAGGACAAACCCCTCTGGCTACCTGATCCGTCCCTCCTATCCAAGTTCCATCAGTACTTCGCGAGATGCTGTCGTCCCGGGCATTTTGCTGCCGTCAAGTGCAATGGGAGCGGAAATAACTGGCTGGTTTAAGGGTTGTACCGTAGATACGCTAACGTCGACGCCCCTGGGAATTTTGGTCCCCGGCGTTACGTTCCGAAAGGGGGAATTCACCTATCCCGTTTATGAAACGGGAATTCCCGGCATCGGCTACGCAATGGAGGCGATCCGAGGCAATTGGGCGCCTCTGTCTAATTTAAGGCCCGTAGGCCCGGGACCTACGGTACTCCTTCCAAACGTCATTACGGAAACGGATCCCACTCACAGAGTGTACCTGGTCGCGACCGGTTCGCTTGTCACCGGCACCTACAGCGTTCCTTCGCAAAGGATAGCGCAATTGCGGGCGACGACCCAAGGGGTCCCAGTCGACTTCGACCCTCCGTTGTACGCACAGTTGGGGCCGCTGAATATCAATGTGACGGCACGGGCGTGCGCTGTGACCTCCGGCGCGAACAATGCTGTCACGATGCCCACCTTGCTGGTACATAGCCTGAAAACGGTCGGCGCCGTGTCGGATGCATCGGCCTCTTTCTCCATCGCGGTGAAATGCGACGCCAACCTGGGGTTGTACGCGACGGTCACTGATGCCTCCGATCCTACCAATACCAGCAATACGCTGACGTTAGCCAGCAATTCCACCGCATCCGGCGTGGGCATTCAGATGTTTCGGTCGGGCAAGACGACGCCGCTGTTGTTCGGCCCGGATTCGTCGAAAAAGGGAAACACCAACCAATGGTTCATCGGCAACGCGTCGGCTTCGGGCAGCACCTTCACCATTCCCATGGTTGCCAAGTATGTGAAGACCCTTCCGGTCATCAAGCCTGGCTCGGTCAGCGCGCGCAGCACGATTACGTTCTCGTATCAGTAGTGCAAACCAGATTTCGAAAGAGATGCGATGGATTTTTCGGCCGCACAGGCGGCCCGCACGGTGAGATGGAAACATGCACCCGATGACGTATTCCGATGTTCGGCTGGCATTGGAATACTTTGGTGGATCCACCGCGCATCTGGCAAAGGGATTTATTATGCTATTTAAAATGACTTCGCGCGCTCTAATCCTGGGCGTCATGTTTTTTTCTGAATCAGCGTTTGCTGATTGTTGGATCTCTACACCGACCAGTCAGGCACAGGCAAAACTTCCGCCCTCGCTCAGCACTGTTCGAGATTCGGTAGCCTCGGGGATTCAGTTTCCGTCATCGACTGCCGGATACGCCGGTCACAGTGTCAGCAGAACCAGCGATTGCAATTTCGATGAAATCATCGTAACGCCGCTCGGGAAAGTGGTTCCGGGTGCGACGTTTAAAGGCGAGAGGGGCAGCGCTGCTGTATTTGAAACCGGAATTCCCGGAATAGGTTATGCACTGGAAACGAAAAATGCCAACACGCCTTATGACCCTATTGGATCTGGGCCAACTGTACTTCCACCCGGCCCCCCCGGCTCTGGCGCTTGGGGTTACTACCACCGGGTGACTCTCGTCGTAACTGGTGCTATCGAAACGGGAACCTATAGTGTCCCGGCTAAAAACATCCTGACCATCAGCGCCATGCTGGGTGGAGCTGTCGTATCGAATACGCCGGCGGCAAGTATGGCCGCATTGAGCATTGCCGTTACGGCAAGAACATGCAAGATCACGTCCGGCGCGACCAACACGGTCGTTATGCCGCAGTTGGTGACGTATAGCCTGAAAGCGGTAGGCGATGTCTCTGCCGCCAAATCGACGCCGTTTTCGTTGGGACTCCAATGCGATGCGAACCTCAGTGTCTATGCAACGTTGACGGATGCGACCAATCCCGCGAATACCGGCAATGTCCTTAGCCTTGCAAAGAATTCGACGGCATCTGGCTTGGGTATTCAAATCATGAAGCAAGGCACGACCAGTCCATTGAATTTTGGGCCGGATTCATCGGCCAAAGGCAATACCAATCAGTGGCTGGTCGGTAAATCCGGGACATCCGCTAGTGTCATCAAGGTGCCCTTCGAAGCGCGCTATATCAAGACGGAAGAGACGATCAAGCCGGGTACCGTGAGTGCGCTCAGCACGATTACGTTCTCGTACCAGTAGCGCCAGCCGATTGCCTCGCACTTCATGCCATGCCCGGCCGCCCTCCCGGCTGGCCGTTAGCAAAACGTCATAAGGAGAATCAAGATGCCACGACAGCAACGCGTTGTTCAGAAGAGCGCCGTGCGGTGTCGCCGGGCAATACTTGGAATTGGCTGCACCGCAGCGTTTGCCCTTCCTGTTTCGGAGGCACTGGCGAGCTGCACGCTCGTCACCAGGGCCGGACCTGTCGAGTATCTCGAGGTCAGGCTCCCCGCCTGGTCGCCCTCCTCGTTTGACCCCACGGTTCCAGACGGGACGGTTCTTTTTTCCGAAGAGGGGACGGCAACCGGGCCCAGTGGCGACCTTAACTGTACATCCCTGATTGGCACGGTCAAATACGAGGGAAAAGGGGCTCCAGGGGCCTTTAATACTTATGCCACCGGTATTCCCGGTGTCGGTGTGCGCATCCAAGGAGGATGGCCCGGATGGTGGCCGCAACAGCCCTATTTCCCAAAGAACGCGAGCACGTTCGTGGGAGGCGGGGAGTTCAAGGTGGAACTGGTCAAGACCGGCCCGATCACGGTGGCCGGGTCAATGTCGGGGGAAATCGGCACGACTACCGCGGCCGATCACGGCTTCGTCGTCCGGCGTGTCTTCATCAACGGTTCGCTCCCCATCAGGCCGCAAATCCCCGCATGCAGGGTGATGACGCCGTCCATCTCGGTGCCGCTCGGCCAGATTCCGATCCGCGCGTTCAAGGGCGTTGGCACGACCACCGACGCGCAGCCGTTCGAGATTCGGCTGCAGTGCTCAGGGGGGACTCAAGGAACGTCCACGCGGATGTATTTCACGATGACGGACGGCACCAACTGGTCGAACCGAAGCAACCTGCTGTCCCTGTCGCGTGACTCCAAAGCAACGGGCGTCGGCATTCAGGTGCTGCGCGGCACCGATAACAGCCTGGTCAGTTATGGCCCCGACTCCTCACAGAGCAACAATCCGAACCAGTGGTTCATCGGGCAGTTCGGCAATGTCCCGGTGACGATCCCGTTCAAGGCGCGCTACATCCAGACCGCCTCTACTGTGACACCCGGAGAGGCAAAAGGCTACGCCACGTTCACGATGAGCTACCAGTAATTGCGCGGCAGGCGGGCACGCTGCCGCGCCCTCCCGATTTCCGATTTCCGGTTCGCAACAACTTCACAACGACTTAAGGACTTTCAGATGCATTCGTCGAACACATGGCAGTTGTGGCAGCTCGCATCGAAGGGCAGCGGGTACTGCGCGCTGGCTACCGCGTCCCTGGCAAGCCTGCCGCCACAAATGCAGGCAATGGCGCAAGGCATAGCGGCCAGCCTCGTGCCGCGCGACCGCTACTCCGCCCTCAAGACCGCGCTTTTGGTCCATGTCACATTGGAGCTAAGAGATGAAGAACGCCCCGAAGCTGAACGCAGTGCCGTCGGCCGCGCGTTGCACTATCTGTACGCGCCCTGGAGTTCGCGAGTGCCCAAGTATCGCCATGTCGACTACACCAATCCCGTTGGCTATCGAAAGTCCGTGGCACAGGGATCGGCTGGCAGGCCCGCTTGATCCGTCTGGTTGCGCAGCTTCAACAGTTTATTGCGACAGCGGTCGACAGATGGCGCTCCGGCGACGCCACTGGTGGCGATCGCGCGCGTGGCCGTCCCGGCAGCCGTGCCCCGGCCCTCTGCAACCTGGCTTCATCAGATCGGCGGAGTCGTTCCCGGCGGCCCCATCGAGCTGCCCGCCAGACGCCGACGACGAAATGCTCGTCTTCGTCTTCGTCCTACATTGCATCGCATTTTCTAACTTGTCCGATTGTGTTCTCTTCCTAGGACACTCAGAATATTCCTGCTTCGCTTACGACAGCAGCGACACAACACACAAGACACAGCGACTGCCACCGGGCCCACCAAGCGGCTTCGGCATCGGCGGCTGGCATTTCCGCAACAGATCCGCGTCCATGTTCCAGACATGGACGCGCAGCATTGGCAGCATGACATCCTTCCGTAAGATCGGCGGCGCAGCAGCACTGCTCCTGCTTCAGATCTCTCCCGGCATCGCACAGTCCCTGACACCGCACGCGGCGGCCGAGACCAGCGAAGCGACACGCCGACAGGCGCAGCAGGTCGACGAGGCGCTCACACGCGCCGCGGCCGCGGCGCCCGTCCTGTCCGGTGGCGAGACTTCCCCGCACGCGATACTCGCCTTTCCCGCCGAGTCGCCGTGCTTCGGCATCTCGCGCCTTGAATGGAAGAACGCCGAGGCGTTCGCATGGCTCGTGCGCGCCGTGCAGGTGCAGGACGTGTGCATCGGATCCGAAGGGATCACGCGCCTGCGCGACCATCTGCGCTACCAGCTTATCGAGCGCGGCTACCTCACCACGCAAGTGCTGATTGGCCAGCAAGACGTGCGCACCGGCACGCTGGTGATCGAACTCGTGCCCGGCCGCATCGGCAGCATCGCCGAAACCGGCGACGCCCCGGGCCGCCGCCAGGCGGCGATGCCGATGGCCGAAGGCGATGTGCTCAACCTGCGCGATCTCGACCAGACACTGGAGAACATCCGCACCGTGGCCGGCGACGCATCGGTACGGATGGAGCTATCGCCCGGCAAGGAATTTGGCCAGACCGATCTCGCCATTCACCATGCGCCCGAGGTGCGCCGCTGGCGGGCCATCGTCACCGCCGACAACTCCGGCATCGACGCGACCGGCAAGAACCAGCTCGGCGGCGTACTGGTGGTGGATTCACCCCTGGGACTGTACGACCAGCTCATCGCTACCTACAACAATGACGCGCACTTCGGCAACCATGCCGTCGGCTCCCGCTCGATGGGCCTGCAATGGACGGTGCCGTATGGATATGGCTCCTTCTGGCTGGGCGCGAACCAGTACGATTTCCTGCAGACGGTGGCCACGAATGCCGGCGGCCTGCCCTACACGGGCCGCACGCGCACGTTCGAGGTGGGCGCCAGCCGCGTGGCTTACCGTACCGGCACGATGAAGGGCACGGTGCGCGCCAAGCTGTCGCGGCGATCGGACGATGTCTGGCTCAGCGATTGGCCGATCGGTGTGCAGACGCGCGACATCACCGGCTACACCCTCAGCTACTCCCACTATCAACGCTTGAGCCGCATGACGTTCACTGGCGGGCTCGGCCTGCGCGGGAGCATTCCCGCGTGGTCGGCCAACAGCGGCTATGTGAGCGGAAGAACGCAATGGAACGGCCGCTACAGCATCCTCAGCGCCAACGCGAGCGTCGACGCGCCCTTCTCTCTCGGCGGGCAGCGCCTGGGCTATCGCGCCAGCGTGAATGCGCAGGCCGCGCCGAATGCGATTCCAGCAACCGAAATGCTTTCGATCGGCAGCCGGTATACCGTGCGCGGCTTCGATGGCTCGCGCACCCTGGTGGGGCAAAGCGGATGGGTGCTGCGCAATGAAATCGCGGTGGCGATCGGGCGCACCGGGCAGGAAGCCTATATCGCGGCCGACACGGGCGCCGTGGGCGGCAGCGTGACGCGCGAACTGGCCGGGCGAACACTCGTTGGCGCCGCGCTCGGGGTCCGGGGCGCATACGGCAGGCTCGGCTACGACGTGTCGGTCGGCAAGCCGGTGGCCAAGCCCGCCGGGTTCGAGGCCGCCCGGACGACCGTGGCCGTGCAGATATCCATCACGCTCTGAATCCCGCATTGAAATTGATCCACAACCTGAAGGAGGAAGCCAACCACAGCCATCACTGAATCTCCCAAGCCCTGACCCGGCATGCCTGCACCGAACCCGGCACGGATCTCCGTATGCCGGTGGCTGCCGTCTCTCCTTACTTACCATGGTCCAAACGATGAAAAAGACATCCATGATTACCCGCGCGCCCCGCTGCAGCACCCTGCTGCGCGCTCTGTTGCTGGCCGCCCCCGCGCTGCACGCCTCCGTCGCTTCCGCGCAGATCAGCGCTGCGCCCGGCGGTCCGGCTATCGGCTCGACGTCCAACGGCGTACCGCTCGTGCAGATCAACGCGCCGAACGCCGCCGGCGTATCGCACAACCAGTTCCAGAACTACAACGTGGGCGCCAATGGCCTGGTGCTCAACAACAGCGCCAACGGCGCCGCCACGCAGATCGGCGGCAATGTCGCGGGCAATGCCGCACTCGCCAATGGCGCCGCCGGCGTCATCCTGAACGAGGTGGTCGGCAACTCCCGCACCATGCTGAACGGCACGACGGAAATTGCCGGGCAGCGCGCCGCGCTGATCGTCGCCAACCCGAACGGCATCTCCGTCGATGGCGGCAGCGTGCTGAACGCCTCCCGCGTCACGCTGACCACGGGCACGCCGACGCTCACCAGCGGCGGCTCCGTGTCCGGCTTCACGGTGGCCGGCGGCGACATCGCCATCACCGGCAGGGGGTTCGATGCCAGCACGGTGGACAAGGTCGACCTGCTGTCGCGCTCCATGAAGATCGACGCGGCGGTCCGTGCCAAGGACCTGATCCGCGCCGTGGCGGGCCGCAACGATATCGCCTATGACGGCGACCGTATCGATGCCGAGCAAACCAAGGGGACCGATCACGTGCCCGTGCACGCGATCGACGTGGCCGCGCTCGGCGGCATGTACGCGAACGCCATTTCGCTGCGCAGCACCGAAGGTGGCGCCGGCGTGAACATCGCCGGCAAGGTGCAGGCGCTCACGGGCGACCTGAAGATCGAGAAGACCGGCCTGATCATCACGACGGCGGATCAGGGCGGTGGGAAGGTCAGCGACGACAAGGCCGGCGGCGAAACGGTCGGCACCGAAGTCGCGCCTGGCTTCGTCGTAGCCGAGAAGGCCACCGAGGACAAGATCAGCGTACGGGCCGGCGCGCAACTGCTGGCGGCGGGCGCCACCGATATCCGCTCGAACAGCGTGAACAATGCCGGCGCAATCAGCGGCAAATCCGGCGTCAAGTTCAAGTCGGCGGTGTTGTCCAATGACGGGACCATCTCGTCGGACGGTGACATCACGCTGAACACGGCCACGTTGCAGAACACGAAGACCATCAAGGCCGGCGGCGCGCTGTCGGCCGATACTTCCACCATGGGCAATGGCGCTGGCGGCACGATGGAATCGGAGCGGGACCTTTCGGTAAAGGCGGCAACCCTGATTAACGATGGCGTGATCCGCTCCAACACCGGGAACCTCAACGTAGATGGCACAGCCACCAATAACAAGGGTACGCTCGCCAGCGTGACCGGCACCACCAAGGTGAAGGCGACCACGTTTACGAACTCCGGCAAGATCACCGCGAGCCAGAATCTTTCGGTCAATACAACGACCGGCAGGAACGAAGGCACGCTGTCCAGCGAGCACGGCAACGTTGACGTCTCCAGCCTCACGTTCGCCAACGTGGACCGCTTGTCCGCCAAGGAAGGCAAGGTGAAGGTGCAGTCGATGATCTATTCCAACTCCGGGACCATTGAGCAGGCCCCGCTGGTGGCGCAGGTCAAGCCCACGGAGCCGGCCAAGCCCGTGGAACCAGCGAAGCCGGTAGAGCAGGCCAAGCCCRTTGAGCCGACCAAGCCGGTAGAGCAGGCCAAGCCCGTTGAGCCGACCAAGCCGGTGGAGCAGGCCAAGCCCGTTGAGCCGACCAAGCCGGTGGAGCAGGTCAAGCCCGTTGAACCGGCCAAGCCGGTGGAGCAGGCCAAGCCCGTTGAACCGGCCAAGCCGGTGGAGCAGGCCAAGCCCGTTGCACCGACCAAGCCGGTAGAGCAGGCCAAGCCCGTTGAGCCGGCCAAGCCCGTGCAGCAAGCCAAGCCCGTGCAGGTCTGGCCCGGGCAGCAGGCCTGGCAGGCGCAGCAGGTCTGGCCGATGCAGCAGGTCTGGCCCGTGCAGCAGACCTGGGCCGTGCAGGCGCCCGTAGTCAACCCCTGGTGGCAAACGATGTACACCGGCTGGAATATGAATAGGGGCTGGTACTGAAGCGCTGAAGACATCCGGCCGCATTGTGCGGCCTGAATGAGCCAAGGCGAGGCGGGCGCCTTCCCGGCGCCCGCCTTTGGAATGGCGGCGAGCCCTTCCTATGTGATTCCTTATGTCGCCATTGCCGGTTGGTTATTCCCGCGTGGCATACATACTCAATACCTTCAGGCTTTCCCATGAACGAACGACTGCCTTGCACAGCTTGCAGCGAATTCATTCTTGCAGACACCGCAGCGAGAACCGGCGGCTTGTGCATGCCGTGTAAAGGCGGCTATCGGCAACAGATTGACGACGGCAGGAAGCGCCGTCAACTCGAGCGCCAATACGAGGAGAGCGCCGAGCGGAAATACCGGATCGACCTGGTCAGCCGTGTTCACGGCGAAGGTGGCGGATTTCAGTCCCTTGTGGCACGTGAGAGAACATATTTCGCCGTGATCTGCCTCATAGGCGAGGTTTATGGCGGCGGATTCCATCAGTTCTTCTCCAACAGCGCCGGAGAACTTTACGATTGCGCTTTCGATGGCCTCCTGGAGATGGAGGCGAGCCAGTCGCCGGCGCTCCTGCTGCGCGCCAAAGAGTTGCTCTTTGGGCAACAGGCTGTGCCTCTGGAGCGCAGACGCCGCAATGAACTGCTGCCCAACCTTGAGACGTTCGACACAACGGAACTTGATGCGCTGGAGAAGGATTTCTGGGCTGACCCGGATAAGCTTGGCGATCGATGTGCGCGGTTCGCACATCGGCATGGACTGTATTCGCGCGACTGAAGTGAATAACCGGGCAGCGGCCGGTCATTCCGGTTCGCCATACGCGCTATTGCCGCCCCGCATTTTCCATTATTTTGCGCGCACTTTATCACCCGATGAGCTGATGAATGAGCGCACCACTCGTTGCACCTTGTGCGTTCGCACCCCATCAACATCGCGGCGATGGATCAGAAAGGTACCGGGCCGGTGTGATTGAGCTGGCGATAGGCAAATTGCAGACTCCAGGGCGCGTAAACGTAGTGCAGCGCTCGCCCCACAGCTGTGCCGGCGGCTTGCGGGCGGCCCTCATCGCCCACCTTATCGCCCAACTCCAGCGTGACATGGACCAATAGCGCTGCCTTGACGTCGGAGTATCGGTCGCGTGGCAAGAGCCTGGCTGCGATGTTCTGGGCAATGTCCTGCTTTTGCGGCGGCAGGCTTGCCAGGGACACGGTGGCCAACGCGCAGTATCCGCTGCCCTTCAAGGCAAGCTGCCACAATTGCCATTTTCTTGAGGCATTCATCTTCATCTTCATTTGAGAGTCCTTATGTCTTCAAGTCGTTGTCAGCGGGGGCGGCGGGGCAGACCGAACCGAAACCGGCCGACGCTACGGATACGAGAACGTAATCGTGCTGCGCGGGCTAACCGTGGCTGGCTTGATGGTCGGTTCGGTCTTCACGTATTTTGCAGCCAGGGGAATGTTGAGGTTGCCCCGCCGACGCCGACGAGCGGCCGACATGCCATGGGTTGGTGTTTCCCTTAGCCGCCGGATCCGGCAAGGCGGGCAACACGATGGCATTGCTCGCTCCGGATGTCACCTTGATCGTCCCTGGGGCTGAAAGATGGAGGCTATTTTCGCTGCGCCGCTTGCCGTCTGCATCCCGCGGCCTTACGACGGCCATAGTCTGCAGCGGAATGGTGCAAATGCCGGCGACAGGGTGTCCTGAAGCAATCAGGATATCGAAATTGCAGGTCGTTCAGAATAGGACGAGTACTAAAATGCGTGCCGTCGACGAGGATACGCTTCGTCGCTGGCGTATCGCGGGCAGGTCGATGCCACGGTCGGTGAGCATCATGGTGTCTCCTTGCCATGCGGTGAGGATTCGCGCGGCCTTCCCCGGAGCTTGGTGAGAAACCCCAAAAAAAAGCCCAGGCTGTCAAGGGGAGAACAGCCTGGGGTGCGAGCGCGGGCAGGAGGGGGTCACCCACTATGCAAAGGTGGATCGGCACACGCGGGCGTGCCGACCGACGAAGTCTAACGAGACTTCATCGTGCAGGGAATCGGATAAGTCCGAAATCGCAGGGGCATTCGGCGAAAATATTCAGCGCGCCGTGGCGGCGCCAACCGGGCTGATGGTGAGCGGCCAGACCAGCGCGGTGATGTGTGTGGTCGCGATGTGGGAGAGCGTTGCGGCGGCGCGGCCGGCATGCCGTGGCGGACGGGACGACGGTGGCCTGGGCGGAGCACGCCCGGGCCACGCCTGCGGCGCTCAGTGCTCGAACATGATCACCGAGCGTGCCAGTTCACCCCGGCGCAGTTCGTCGAACGCTTCGTTGATGTTTTCCAGCGGCATGCGGCGCGAGATCAGCTCGTCCAGCTTGAGCTTGCCCGACAGGTAGAAATCCACCAGGCGCGGCATATCCACCGGGAAGCGGTTGGAGCCCATCATCGAGCCCTGGATGCGCTTTTCAGCCAGGAAGTCGGTGCCCTTGATCTCGATCTTCACGCCCGGCGCGATCATGCCGATCACCGTGGCGGTGCCGCCGCGCCGCAGCATGGAGAAAGCCTGCTCGGCGGTCTGCTTCAGGCCGATGGCTTCGAAAGCGTGATGCACGCCGCCGCGCGTGAGTTCGCGCACGGCTTCCACCGCGTCCACGTCGGCGGCGTTGATCACATCGGTTGCGCCGAATTTTCTGGCCAGCTCCAGCTTGCCGGGCACGCGGTCGATGGCGATGATGCGGCCGGCGCCGGCAATGGCGGCGCCGTTGATGGTCGCCAGGCCGATGCCGCCGCAGCCGATCACCGCCACGGTTTCGCCGGGGCTCACGCGCGCGGTGTGCACCACGGCGCCGACGCCAGTGGTCACGGCGCAGCCGATCAGCGCCGCGCGGTCCAGCGGCATCTCGCGGCGGATCGCCACCAGCGCGTGCTCGTGGATCAGCATCTGCTCGGCGAACGCCGACAGGTTCAGGAACTGGTTCATCGGCGCGCCCTTGGCCAGCAGGCGCGGCTCCTCGCCTTCGCGGCGCCTGGTGTCCGGCTCGACGCACAGCGACAGGTGCCCCGTCAGGCAGTGTTCGCAATGGCCGCAATAGGCCGACAGGCAGGTGATCACATGATCGCCGGGCTTGACCGTGCGCACTTCCGAGCCCACCTGCTCCACCACCCCGGCGGCTTCATGGCCCAGCACCACCGGCATCGGAAAAGGATAGGCGCCGTCGAGAAAATGCAGGTCCGAATGGCAAACGCCCACCGCCGCCGTACGCAGCAGCACCTCGTGCGGCCCCGGCTTGCCGATGGCGACGTCTTCGATCACAAGCGGGGTCTTGGGATGATGCAGGACAGCGGCTTTCATAGGTCTCCTCGTTGTTCGATATCGTTCGACACAGTTCGCTACGATTCCCGTCCCCGGCAAGGGCGGCGGCACGGCTACCATACAACCGAAACGCGGTTCAGTGAAGCCATAAAACGGTTCCCTCCCTGGCCAAACGCTTAAGCATCAGGAATGCGGCGCCGCCTTGTCCTGCTGTGCAGGCGCGGGCTCGGCGCTGGCCGCCACCATTGCCGACGCCAGCGTCGCGTTCCGTTGCTGGTGGTACTTGCGCAGGATCTGCTGCGCGGTCGACAGCCTCGAGGCCACCGGCACCGGGAACCGCACCAGCACATCGAGCCGGTCCGCCGCCATGGCTTCGAACATCACGCGCGGCTCGAACTGCGAGAGATCGAGAAAGCGCGAGCCGCCGTATTCCTGCAGGCTGTGCCGGGCCTCGGCCAGGAACGGCGCGCACACTTGCTCGGTGATCGCGATCAGGTCGGCCTCGACACGGTCCGGGTCGCTTTTCTCGGGCAGCGGGATGCGCAGCGTGTCCAGCGTGTACTTGCCGGACTGCGAGTGGTTGCGCACGGCCACGGTCAGCAACATGCTGTTGGGAATCTGCACCGTGGAGCCGGTGAACTGGCGCGCGCCGGCGATCTCCACCAGCGTGGTGGTCAGCGCATCCATGTCCACCACTTCGCCCGAATGCGGGCCGATTTCCACGATGTCGCCAAGCTGGAAGGGGCGCGCCATCATGCGCAGGAAGGCGCCGAGGAAACACATCACCAGTTCCTTGCCACCGATCACCAGCGCCACCGCGAAGGCGGTCAGCGAGATCGCCACGCTCTTGAGTTCGGACACCCAGATACCCAGCAGCAGCAGGAACACCACCGCGGCAACCGCGTTGCGCGAGGCCACGGTCCAGGTGCGATAGCTGCCGCGATTGTCCTTGTCCCCTTGCTGGCGGGCCTGGAAGAAGCGGTTGATGAACTTCACGGCCAGCATGCCGGCCAGCACGATGCCGGCGCTCAGTGCGATGTGTAGGAGATAGCTGTCGTTGAAGGGCAGGTTCATGAGGTTCGGTCCGAATACCGCGAGGATGCAAACCCTCGATTCTAGCCATGCCGCAGTGCAACGAACGCAAAACCGGCCGCACGCGCCGCGCCGCCTTTCCCCACGCGGCGTTTTCTCTTATGATGCCGCCCAATGTACCGGCCGGTGAATGTATTCCATGTATCCCCGTTTGCCCAGGCCGGGCACGGCCGGATGCGGACGACACCGGTGAATGCGGGCGCGTCCGGCCCGGGCGCCCCAATCCTTTTCTTCTCTATGACCCGCCAGCCATCCACTCCCCACGCTCCGCCGCCCGCCCTGCGCCGCACCCTGCGCGCGCGCCATCTCACCATGATCGCCATCGGCGGCTCGATCGGCACGGGGTTGTTCGTGGCCTCGGGCGCCACCATCGCGCAAGCCGGGCCGGGCGGCGCGCTGGTGGCCTATGTGCTGATCGGGGCCATGGTGTATTTCCTGATGACCAGCCTGGGCGAACTGGCTGCGTATATGCCGGTGTCGGGCTCGTTCGCCACCTACGGCGCGCTGTATGTCGATGAAGGATTCGGCTTCGCGCTGGGCTGGAACTACTGGTACAACTGGGCGGTGACCATCGCCGTGGAGCTGGCGGCGGCGCAACTGGTGATGCAGTACTGGTTCCCCGACACGCCCGGCTTGCTGTGGAGCGCGTTGTTTCTCGGATTGATGTTCCTGCTCAACGCCATCTCCGTGCGGGGCTTCGGCGAGGCCGAGTACTGGTTCGCGCTGGTCAAGGTGGTGACGGTGGTCGCCTTTATCGTCATTGGCGTGCTGATGATCTTCGGCATCCTGCGCGGCGATACGGGCGGGGTGCCGGCGGGACTGGTGAACCTGACCGCGGGCGACGCGCCCTTCGTCGGCGGCCTGCCGGCGATGATCGGCGTGGCCATGATCGCCGGTTTTTCCTTCCAGGGGACCGAGCTGATCGGCGTGGCCGCCGGCGAATCGGCCGATCCCGCCAAGAACATCCCGCGCGCCGTGAGGCAGGTGTTCTGGCGCATCCTGCTGTTCTATGTGCTGGCGATCCTGATCATTGGCATCCTGATTCCCTACACCGATCCCAGCCTGCTCAAGAGCGATGTGGAAACGGTTGGCGTAAGCCCGTTTACGCTGGTGTTCCGCCATGCGGGACTAGCATTCGCCGCCGGCGTGATGAACGCGGTGATCCTGACGGCGGTGCTGTCCGCCGGCAACTCCGGCATGTACGCCTCCACCCGCATGCTCTACAACCTGGCGACCGAGGGCCGCGCGCCGCGCCTCTTCGCCCGCCTGACGCGCAACGGCGTGCCGATGGCGGCGCTGCTGGCTACCACCGCGGTGGGCGCGCTGTGCTTCCTGACCTCGATGTTCGAGAGCAAGTCGGTCTACCTGTGGCTGCTCAACCTGTCGGGCATGACGGGCTTTATCGCCTGGCTCGGCATTGCCATCAGCCACTACCGCTTCCGCCGCGGCTTCGTCGTGCAGGGCCTGGACCTGTCGCGCCTGCCCTATCGCTCGCCCTTCTTCCCGTACGGCCCGATCTTCGCGTTCGCGCTGTGCCTGATCGTCACGCTGGGGCAGAACTACCAGGCTTTCATGGACGGCAAGATCGACTGGGTGGCAGTGACCGCCACCTATGTCGGCATCCCCATCTTCCTGCTGATCTGGCTGGGCTACCGCATCTTGCGCAAGACGCGTTTCGTGCGCTATGCCGACATGAAATTCCCGCCGCTGCCGCCGGCGCGCAGCGAGGCAGGCGGCGCCGCCTTTCCCGCCACGGCGACGGGCGAATAAAGAGCAGTCCGCAGCAAGCAGTCAATCCTGAGAGCAAATAAGAAAACCAAAGCGCTGTACCACAACAACAAGGAGAGTTGATTTGAAACACGCGATCCGCAAGAGCCTGCTGGCCCTGGCCGCCGGCACCGCCCTGTCCGCGCACGCCGCGCCCACCCTGATCGAGTCCGTGCAGGGCTACACCCTGAAGAACGACCAGGTCGCCAGCTTCACCGGCCTGGTGTTCGACCAGGGCAAGGTGCTGGCCACCGGCGACGCCGCCGCGCTGCGCGCGCAATACCCGCAGGCCAAGCGCATCGACGGGCAGGGCAAGACCCTGCTGCCGGGCCTGATCGACGCCCACGGCCACGTGTTCCGCCTGGGCTTCAAGACCACCGAGATCTCGCTGTCGGGCACCAAGGACCTGGCTGAAGCACAAGGCATGATCCGCGCCTACGGCGACAAGAATCCGCAGCGCAAATGGCTGCTCGGCTACGGCTGGAACCAGGTCAACTGGAAGCTGGGCCGCTTCCCCACGGCGGCTGAGCTGGACGCCGCCGTATCGGACCGCCCGGTGCGCCTGGTGCGCGTGGACGGCCACGCCGCCTGGCTCAACACCAAGGCCATGCAGGCCGCCGGCATCACGCGCGACACCAAGGACCCGGCAGGCGGGCGCATCGAGCGCGACGCCAGCGGCAACCCCACCGGCGTGCTGGTCGACAAGGCGATGGCGCTGGTCAACAACGTGATCCCGCCGTATTCCGACGACGACCGCCGCGCCGCGCTGGCCGCCGCGCTGGCGCACATGAACGCGCTCGGCCTGACCGGCGCGGGCGACGCCGGCGTGACCGCGCAGGAAGACCGTATCTACCGCGAGTTCGCCGACCAGGGCAAGCTGACCACGCGCATCTACGGCATGATCCGCGACACCGGCGACGACTTCAAGGCGCTCTCCGCCAAGGGCCCGCTCTCCGGCTACGGCAACGACCGCTACTACCTGCGCGCGGTCAAGCTGTACGGCGATGGCGCGCTGGGCAGCCGAGGCGCCGCGCTGATGGCGCCGTACTCCGACGACCACGTGCACAGCGGCCTGCTGTTCATGAGCGACGCCGCCATGCAGGCCAGCGTCAAGATGGCCATCAAGGCCGGCTACCAAGTCAACGTCCACGCCATCGGCGACGCCACCAACCACCAGGTGCTGGACGCGATCGAAGTCGCCTACAAGGAAGTCGGCGGCCGCGAACTGCGCAACCGCATCGAGCACGCGCAAGTGGTGGCGCTGCCCGACATCCCGCGCTTCAAGCAGCTCGACCTGATCGCCTCGATGCAGCCCACCCATGCCACCAGCGACATGAACATGGCGGAAGACCGCATCGGCAAGGAACGCATCAAGGGCGCCTACGCCTGGCAGACCATGCTCAAGCAAGGCACCGTGATCGCCGGCGGCTCGGACTTCCCGGTGGAATCGGCCAACCCTTTCTACGGCCTGCACGCGGCGGTGACGCGTACCGACCACGAAGGACGCCCGATCAAGGGCTGGCATCCGGAAGAGGCCATGACGCTGACCCAGGCCTTTCGCGCCTTCACACTGGACGCCGCCTACGCGGAGCACCAGGAGAAGACGCTGGGGTCGCTGGAGCCGGGCAAGTGGGCCGACTTCATCCTGGTCGACCAGGACCTGTTCAAGGTGGCGCCGGCCGAGATCTGGAAGACCCGCGTGACGCAGACGTGGGTGGCGGGCGAGCGGGTGTACGCGCAAGGCGAAAGGCAGTAAGCGTTACGTAGCGCCACAGGGGCCGGCGCTGCCGGCTCCGCGTGGCGGCAAGCAGCAGCACCGCCACGCTTTCAATCCCCACGCAGATGAAGAAGTAAAGCAGCGCCACCGCGGCAAACACCTGCGCCGCATACCCCACGCTGCGCCCGTTGACCTGCGTCGCCACGGTAGACAATTCCACCACGCCCACGATATAGGCCAGCGACGTATCCTTGGCCAGCGACACCCAGACATTGCCCAGCGACGGCAGCATGGCGCGCAGCGTGCGCGGCAGCACCACCAGCCACAGCGCCTGCAACGGCGTCATCCCGAGCGCCAGCGCCGCATTGCGCTGGCCCTGCCCGATCGCGGCGAAGCCGGCTTCCATCACCTGCGCGATGTAGGCCGCGCCGATCAGTGCGAGCGCCAGCACCACGGTCTGCACCTCGCCCACATGGACGCCGGCCAGCATCGGCAGCAGGAAGTAAGCCCAGAAGATCAGCATCAGCACGGGGATCGCCCGCAGGCCGGCCAGCAGCGCACGTATCGCGCGCGCCAGCGGCGCTGGCGCCTGGTCCAGCAGCACGGCAACGCCGATGCCCAGCACGGTGGCACCGGCGCAGGCCAGCACCGCCATCCACAAGGTCAGCGCGGCGCCCGCCAAGGGGCCGTCCGGAAAGGCGCCCGAGAGCAGGTAAGGCAACTGCCCGAGCACCACGGCCCAGCCGGAGATCGCGTGATCAGGCACGTGCCGCCTCCGTCCATCCCAGCCACCGCAGCAGCAGCGGCGCGGCCGCCTGCAACAGCAGAATCAGCGCCATGTATAGCAAGGTGGCCAGGCCAAACGCCTGGAAAGTCATCAGGCTGTCCGTCTCCACCTGCCGCGCGGCGTAGGACATCTCGGCAAAGCCGATCGCCATCGCCAGCGAAGTGTTCTTGATGGTCTGGCAGAACTGCCCCGCCATCGGGCGCGCGGCAATACGCAGCGCCTGCGGCAGCACCACGCGCCAGAACGCGGCGGCGGGCGTGAAGCCCAGCGCCAGCGCTGCCGCGCTTTGGCCCGCGGGCACATTGGCCAGCCCCGCCTCCAGCTCACGCGCATAGAAGGCGCTGGCATAGAGGCCGATGCCAACCAGGCTGGCGAGCGCTTCGAGCGAAGGCGCGGGCAGGTGCAAGCCACCCAGGTGGATGCCCCGCCAGCTGTAGAGAACGCCGATCGCGTCCTCGCCGAGCAGTTGTGCCGCACCGAAATACCAGAAGAACAACTGCACCAGCAATGGCGTGCGGCGCAGGAAGCCAACCGCGCCGCGCGCTGCCACGCGCAGCGGCGCCAGCGGGCTACGCGCGAGCGCCAGCCAGAATGCGGCAAGCACGCAGCCGAGCACGAACACCGCGAGAGACAGCGCTACCGTCAGGCCGAAGCCGGCGGCAATCCAGCCGACGTACCTGGCAGGCAGCGGCTGCAGCAGGATGGCTTGCATCCCCACGGCTAGCGTTGCCCGTCGGCAAGAGGCAACGCGCTCATTTCACCGCGCTGCCAATCGTGAAATCGCGCGCCAGCGGCGCCGCGCTCTTCGGGCCGAACCACTTGTCATAGATGCGCGCGGCGGTGCCATTCTTCTCCAGGTCCGCCAGGATGCGGTCGATCTCGGCCGTCAGGCGGTCCTCGCCCTTGGGAATGCCCACGCCCATGTATTCGCGCGTCAGCGTGAACGAAGAAATCTCGAACTGATCCTTGTTCGGCAGCGTAGCCAGCAGGGCACCCAGCTTCGCCCCGTCCTGCGCGAATGCCTGGATCGCGCCGCTGCGCAGCGCGGTCAGCGCCAGCGGGGAGTCGTCATAAGCGATCACGCGCGCGTCCGGATACTTCTGCCGCAGCGTGGTCTCCTGCGTGGTGCCCTTATCCACGCCCAGGCGCCACGCCCTGAGGTCATCCGGCTGCCTGAGCGTGCCCTTCTTCGCGATAAACTGCAGGCCGCTGGCGAAATACGGGGTAGAGAAGCCGATCTGCTGGCGGCGCTCATCCGTAATGGTGAAGTTCGCGGCAACGATATCCACCTTCTGCGAAGCCAGCAGCGGAATGCGGTTAGCCGGATTGGTAGCGCGGAACTCCGGCTTCACGCCCAGCCGTTTGGCGATCTCGGCGGCGTAGTCCACATCGAGGCCCACCGGCGTGGCGCTGCCCGCCTCGACAAAGCCGAACGGCGGGTTCGCATCGAACACGCCCACGCGGAGCACGCCGGCCTTCCTGATGTCATCGAGGCGGTCCGCCATGGCGGGGCTCGAAGCAAGCGCGGTGAGGCCGGTGAGCAGCGTCAAGGCAGCCTTGAACAGCGGCGAAGGGATACGCATGGGGAGTCTCGCTAAGGGTTGGATGGCGAGACAATAGCGGTGGGCACTCAGGCCGGGAACGAATGGTTTTGCAGATGGTTATGCCATCCCGGGAGCCCMATCGGCAGGCCTCCACCCAAGTTAAGCCTCAAAAGCCGCCATTGATCGACGCAAGTTATTGACAGGCAGGGAGATCTGAGCTGCCGCCGCCCTGCTTGCGCAGGCTTTTTGCGCAAGCAGGGCGGCGGCCAATAGAGGATCCGACGACTTGCTCTTGCTCGACCGCGGCTACCCCGCAGACCGTCCGGCTGATCCGGCGGATCTCGCCAGCCGGTAAGGTGCGCGTGCTCATCACCAATCCGCTCGACATGCACCGCTATCCGGCTGCCACCTTTCGCGATCTCTATCACCGGCGCTGACACCTGGAGGAGGGTTTAAACGTCTCAAACACCGCATGGCACTCGAACACCTGTCCGGCCTCTTACAGATGGCCGCCAAGCAGGACTTCGGTGCCAAAATCCTGAGCGACTACCTCCACGCCCTCTGCTGCCTTGGCGCCGCGCAGGAACGGTTGATCCGAACCATCGGATCAACCGTTCCTGCGCCATCACCGCCTTCAAACCTGTCCTGTCAGCGGCGCTGCTCGGCTTGCGCTGGGCCAAGGCTGCTCTGAATGAGACCTTGCACTTGATTGCAACACGTACCCATCGCAGGCGACCGGATCGCGCTAAGCCACGTCCGTCTCGCCACAAGCTTCATCGACATGCCGCCTACAAGGCTTTCTGAGGTTTAACTTGGGCGGATTGCCCAACAAGATTGACAATGTGAAAAATTGCCCCCCATTTTCCCGCAATGATTAAACTTGATCAATCGGACTTGTCCTAATTTGATGTGAATATTTTTGTTCTCTGTGATACACAATTTATCTACCGTAATTTTTCGAAATCTCAGAACCGGCGCGGCCATTTTATTACGCTCCGGGAAAGACGGTGTAACACATAGGAACAGGAGTTATGAATTAGGAATGATGACTAGGAATAGTAAGAAAAATCTGAATTTACCCAATTATTTTAATTAGTTAACAATCATGAGAAACTCTTTGCGTATAAGATCGCGTTCTCCCCGCAACGAGTGTCTTGTCTGTATCGCGGTCACCTTGCGGCAATCCTTACTGCCAGGAGGCCACCCCGCATGGGTATTCGCGACAACCTGCCATTCCTCTCCAACCGGACGGTCACTGTAAAAGGAGCAAGCCTGCCGCAGGTGCTGGGCGAGCCCGTGCTGGTCTTCTCGCGCCTCACTGGCACCGATGGCCTGAATGGCCTGTTCGAGTATCAGCTTGAACTCAGAACGCCCGATGCGCGCAACGCATCCTTTGGGCCGGCAGCCGACCTCGACAAGAAAGCACTGGAGGGCCGGGAGCTGACCGTCGAGATCGAACTCGATGGCAGCGGGATGGGCCTCGATGGTGGCGTCGGGGCCGGCAAGCGTGAAATCACCGGGCTGGTGACAGAGGTGCGTGGTCCCATCCAGGCCGATCGCCATCTCATCTATCGACTGACGCTGCGGCCATGGTTGTGGCTGGCCACACTGAACGCCGGCTTCAAGATCTATCAGAACCTCACCGTCGTCGAGATCCTGGACCAACTACTGTCCAAGTACATCTTTCCAGTGGAGATGCGCCTGAACGTAGCGCAGTACCCGAAGCGCGTGTTCCAGCAGCAGTTCGGCGAGACGGATTTCGACTACTTCCAGCGGCTGACCCAGGAATGGGGGATTTCGTGGTTTCACGAGCATTCCGATGGGCACCACCGTCTCGTGCTCACCGACGGTAACGGCGCCTTCCGCAAATTCACCAGTCCCGCCTACCACACGATTCGATGGCACCACTCAGCGGACCGCGTCGATGAAGAGCATATCTATGACTTCGAGGTCATCGATCGTCTGGTGGCCGGAAAGTGGCGCAGCAACGATTACGATTTCGTGAAGACGCGGGCGGACCTCACGGTAGCCGCCGGAGATCCGCGCGACACCGCGCACTCTACGCAGGAAATCTATGAGTATCCGGGCGACCATGCCCAGCCCTCCACCGACAATGACCCATGGGAGGAGGGCGTGCTCATTGCCCGCATCCGGATGGAAGCGTTGCGCCAGCATGGGCTACGTGGCCGCGGCAAGGGCAACCTGCGCGGTGTGGTGCCGGGATGCACGTTCACCCTGGCCAAGTATCTGATGCTTGACGCCAACTGCGAATACCTCGCCTACGCGACCAGGCTTTTGATCGAGGAGGTCCCGCAGGCCTCGGGGCAGAGGCAATCATGGCGCTGCGAGGTCGAGTTCGAGGTCCAGCCTACCAGTGAGGTCTTCCGCCCGGTACGCACCCAGAAGAAACCATGCACGCAAGGCCCCATTTCCGCAACGGTGGTTGGCCCGAGCGGCCACGAAATTCACACCGACCAGTACGGGCGCATCAAGATCCAACTGCCCTATGACATGTACGGCAGCAACGACGAGCATAGCTCTTGCTGGGTGCGCGTCTCCAATGCCTGGTCTGGCGATCGCTTCGGCTCCACCCATGTTCCCCGGATTGGACAGGAGGTGCTGGTCGAGGGGCTGCACGGTGACCCGGATTGCCTGATCGTCACCAACCGTGTGCCAAACCGGCTCAATCTGCCACCGTGGGAGCTACCCGGCCAGCAAGCCATCTCCGGCTTTCGCAGTCAGGAGTTGACCGGCGGCAATGGCAAAGGCGGCGGGCGGCACAACAAGATGCTGGCCGACGACACGGCCGGCGAGCCGCAGGTGCAGATCGGCTCGGACTACCAGGCCTCCGAGCTGGCACTGGGCCACAACGTCAGCATTCACGACTTTACCGGCCGCAAAGGCAAGCGCGGCGAAGGCTTCGAATTGCGCACCGACGCCTGGGGCGCGCTGCGCAGTGCCATGGGCATGTTGCTGACGACCCACAAGCGATCATCTGGCGGCGACTATGCCATGAGCATGGGTGACATGGTCGACGCGCTGCAGCACGCCGAGAGCCAGACCGAACAACTGGCCGAAGCGGCGCAGACGGCCGGGGCACAGGACGGCGAGCAAAAGGCGGTGGCCAGGGCCATAGCCCAGCAGCATATGGCGCTCAAGGGCGACGGGCCACTCAAGGAATTCACCGCGCCGCACCTGGCGCTCACCAGCCCGGTCGGCATTGCCACGGCCACGCCAGGGCTGACACATCTGCAAAGCGGAACCCACGTTGCCATCACCGCCGGCGAGCACATGTCGGTGACCACGGGCGGCGGGTTCCTCGCCAGCATCCGCAAGGCGTGGCGTGTCTTTGTCTACGAAGCCGGCATGCGCTTTGTCGCGGCCGTCGGCGACATCGACGTGCAGGCGCTGAAGAACTCCATCCACCTGCTGGCCATGCTGGAAATCACCGCCACCGCTAACCGCATCGTCATCAAGGCTAAGGAAGAGTTGCTGCTCGATGGGGGCGGCAGCTATATCAAGCTGATCGGCGGGCGGATCGAACACGGCACCGACGGCGCCTGGATCGTGCATGCCGCGAGCAAGAACATGACCGGGCCGAGCAGTATCCCGGTCGACCTCAAGCCAAAGCAGGTCTGCATTGAATGCCTGCTGAAAGCTGCCGCACGAAACACAGCGCTGGTGCCACGCTAGCCGATGGAGACCCATCATGACCGAAGAGAGCAACCCGATTCATATCTATGCGCTGGTCGACGGCGCGCAGCATCCCCTTCCTATCCGGGATGCCCTCCAGGGGGCGCCGGATATTCGCAATGTCTACGCCGGCCTACCCGAGGAAGCCGCGGGAAACGCCTCGCTATTCCTGGCCCGCATTGACAACGCGAAGGCGCAATGGCTGTCAACGCTCGACAGGCTGGATCACCTTGCCCCCTGCCTGACGCTGATATGGAGCCGCGCCGGCATCGGCGAGCTGGCCGTACACCTGCAATCCTTCCTGCTGGCCGACATCGGCGACGGGATGACCGCCCTGGTCCGGTATTTCGATCCACGCAATCTGGCCTTTGTGCTGGAGGTCTGGGGCAAGGACATCACAGAAGAACTGATGAAACCGATCCAGCAATGGAAGTACCGCGGCTATGCGGAGGATTGGCAGCGCATCGACGGCCTGCTGGATGGCACCCAAACCGTGGTGGGTCCCGTCAAGATCCCGCTTAGTCAGGAACAGGTCGACTTGATCACCACGCATTGCGAGGCGGACCAGCTTCTCGCGGCGCTCATTGAAAACGGTGACGTCAACGGGGATGGGGCCTACTTGCCGCGCTTCGAGGCGTTCGAGGCACGCTATCTGCGTGCGATCCAATGGGGCCTGGAGGAGCCGGCCGACCGCCTGTTGTATTGCCAGTACAGCTACCTGTATGGCGCGGATTTCGATAGCCATCCCGACGTGCGATCCGCATTTGAGCGGAGCACGCCAGACCAGTCCTTCGGAGAGCGTCTTGCCAGCGTATGGCCGACCGTCTGGGAGTCGTTGCTGGCCAAACAGCGAAAAAAAGCGTCCCGAGACCCGACCCAGCCCACGCCTAACAAACCGCTACACGGTACCTAAGCGGCCATTTCAAAAAGCTTCTGGCGTCGTTGCGCGGCCTTGGCCGATCCACTTGTACTGTCTGCGGCCGCGCGCCTGGCCAGRACCGCTTCGCTTCATTTTGAAACAGCCCCTAAACATCAACCACCAACGCTCCACCAACGCACCTCCAACGCAACTATCAATGCAACCATTCATGAACCAGCAATCTCAACAGCCATCCTTCGCCTTCGTCGCCGCTTCGTGGTCCGCACTTCTTGCAGGCTTTCTCGCCTTCCTGGTGGGACTCTTCAACGCCGACATGCAGCTCAATGAGCGTGGCTACTACTTTACGGTACTGGTCTACGGCCTGTTCGCCGCGGTTTCTGTCCAGAAGAGCGTGCGCGACCGGCTGGAAGGCATTCCGGTGACCGGCATCTACTACGGCTTGAGCTGGGTGTCAGTGATCCTGTCCGTGCTGCTGCTTTGCGTGGGGCTGTTCAACGCCACCCTGGCCTTGAGCGAGAAGGGATTCTATGGGATGTCCTTCGCGCTCGCGCTGTTTGGTGCCATCGCGGTACAAAAGAACACCCGCGACACGCAGGCAGCCCGACCGCAGGTGATCGAGCCCCAGTTTGTTCAGATCCAGGAAAGCGACGCCGCGACGCGCCAGGGCGACTAGCCCTTCCCGCCGGCGGCTTACACGATCAGGCGCCGGCTTCAGCGATCGCAACTATGCAGCCTTGCGGATCCATATGCACAACAACACCAGTGTTGCTCGACACCTCTGGCGACTCTGCGCCAGCCTCTCCCTGGTCGCGGCACTGGGCGCCTGCTCCGATCGGCTGTCGGCTTGGTTCTCGCCGTTGTTTTCCGATGCAGAAGTGGAGGCAGCGCCCACGCCTGGTCGCATGCTTGGCGCCGGAGTGAGCGGGCTCAATTACACGCCGCACTTCATCGGCTGGTTCCGCATTACCGGCCCGGATGGCATGCGCGGAGGCGGTCCCAATATCATGCCGGCGCCTCCAGGAGGGCGCTCCGGCGGTGGTGCGCAAAACTGCTGCATCAGTATTCCTGAGGTCTGGCGTCCCGGCATTGAGGTCACGGTCCACTGGTATGCAGGGAAGATCCATGACGGAAAAACACCGGACGTGGTTTATCGCGCCAAGACCGAAGTGCCGCAATACGATGGTGCTAACTCCGGGGAAATGTGGGCAATATTCCTGCCGGATGATCGGGTCAAGATCATGGTTGCGGATGGGAATGCTAATGGCCGAAACAGCGTCGATGCGCGTCCTGCCGACGACGATCCCTTTATCGCTCATGGTGTGCTTGACGAAGGGGAGAGCAAGCGTGTGCGCGCCCGTGGCCGTTCGACCTATTGCGCTAGCGACGAGAGCAGCTGTCCGCCACGACTGCAGGAGAAGAACTACGCACCAGGTGGCCCATGTACTGCGGGCCTGCCATGTCCCCCGACAGCTGAAAAGGAGAAAGAACGATGAATATTCTGCGCTGGCCGGCCAAGATGCCGGAACAAGAAAGGGGGCGTTTTCCGGAAGGGCTCAATGCCTATTCTCTTGGTAGGCCAAAGGTGATCGATCCATTAGGTGCATGCGAACAGACGATCCATGTCAACCTCTTTTTCGACGGCACCGATAACAACGATGACAAGCAAACGCATCGACGGAATGCCGCCAAGCATGACAACGGCGGTGTTGCGCGAATGCTCTGGCGAGTCTGCGCCAGCCTTTTCCTGATCGCGGCATTGGGCGCTTGCTCCGATCGGCTGTCGGCTTGGTTTTCGCCGTTGTTTTCCGATGCAGAAGTGGAGGCAGCGCCCACGCCAGGCCCCAGGGTTGGCGCCAGCGTGAGCGGATTCAACTATACGCCGGACTTCATCGGCTGGTTCCGCATCACCGGCCCGGATGGCATGCGCGGCGGCGGACCCAATATCATGCCGGCTCCGCCGGGAGAGCGCTCCGGCGGCGGTGCGGAAAACTGTTGCATCAGCATTCCTAGGATCTGGCGTCCCGGCATCCAGGTCACGGTCCACTGGCACGTGGAGAAGGTTCAGGACGGAAAAACGCCGGGCGTGGTTTACCGGGCTACAACCGAAGTGCCGCAATACAACGGAGAGAATACGGCCGGCATGTGGGCCATCTTTTTGCCGGGCGACCGGGTCAAGATCATGGTAGCGGATGGGAATGCTAATGGCCGAAACAGCGTCGATGTGCGTCCTGCCGACGACGATCCCTTTGTCGCTCATGGCGTGCTGGATGAAGAGGAATCCAAGGGTGTACGCGCCGGCGGTCGCTTGGCGTACTGCGCCGATGACGAGCGCAATTGTCCACCACGACTGCAGGAGAAGAGCTACGCGCCGGGTGGTCCATGTACTGCAGGCTTGCCATGCCCTCCGACAGTTGAAAAGGAGAAAACACGATGAATATTCTGCGCTGGCCGGCCAAGATACCGGAACGAGACAGCGGGAGATTGCCAGAAGGGCTCGACACACATCCGCTTGGCAAGGCAAAAGTGATCGATCCATTAGGTGCATGCGAACAGACGATCCATGTCAACCTCTTTTTCGACGGCGCCGATAACAACGATGACAAGCAAACTCATCGACGGAATGCCGCCAAGCACGACAACGGCGGTGTTGCGCGAATGCTCTGGCGACTCTGCGTCAGCCTGTCTCTGGTGGCGGCGCTGGGCGCCTGCTCTGATCGGTTGTCGGCTTGGCTTTCGCCGTTGTTTTCTGATGCAGAAGTGGAGGCAGCATCCACACYTGATCGTATGCTTAGTGCTGGCGTAAGCGGATTCAACTACACGCCATACTACATTGATGGCTTTGGCATCACTGGCCCAGATGGCTCGGGCGGCGGTGGCCCTACCATCATGCCTGCTCCTCCCGGAGAGCGCACCGGCGGAGGCGCGGAGAACTGCTGCATCAGCATCCCTGCAGTCTGGCGTCCCGGCATGAGCGTTTCAATTCGATGGACAGTGAACAAGGTCTTGGACGGCAAGACGCCAGGCCTCGTTTACCGTGCCACGTCCACGTTGCCCGAGTACGGCGAACTATCCGGCAGCATGTGGGCCATCTTCTTGCCCGGCGATCGAGTCAAAGTGATGGTGAGTGATAGCACTAACGGGCGTCGGGCGGATATCCGCCCTGGCGACGACGACCCCTTTATCGCTCATGGCGTGCTGGACGAAGAGGAAACCAAGGGTGTGCGCGCTCGTAGCCGTTTGGCGTACTGCGCCGATGACGAGCGCAATTGTCCGCCGCGATTGCAAGAGAAGAACTACGCCCCGGGCGGTCCATGCACCGCAGGCCTGCCATGCCCCCCGACATCCAAAAAGGAGAAGAACCGATGAATATTCTGCGCTGGCCGGCCAAGATGCCGGAGCGAGACAGCGGGCGTTTGCCGGAAGGGCAAGATGCATATTCGCTCGGCAAGGCAAAGGTGACCGATCCGCTTGGAGCATGCGAACAGACGATCCATGTCAATCTCTTTTTCGACGGCACCAATAACAACGACGACGAAAGGAATCCCTGGCGGGATTCAAGGGATAAAGCCCACACCAATGTGGCGCGCCTCTATAACGTGACAAAGGAAGAGCCAGCAGAAGGGCACTTCAAATACTATATCGTCGGAGTCGGTACGCCGTTCCCGGAGGTCGGCGAGCATACCTACTCATCAACTGGCAAGGCATTTGCCACCGGCTTCGGCACGCGCTGTGTCTGGGGCTATACGCGCTTACTGCGGGCAGTCCATCAGGCCATCTCCGGAGGGATTGATGATGGCTACATGGGGAATGCAATAGCCGCCAAAATCTGCGAATAGTTAAACCCAACCGTCACCGCGACCGTGTTCGGCGCAAGGCCGTCATCTCCACTGCTTGAGCAAAAGCTGAACGCCCTGGCCGGCCTGCAGCGCGCCATGGAGAGGGATTGCCAGCGCAACAAGGTGATCAAGAAGGTGTGGATCAACGTCTTCGGCTTCTCGCGCGGGGCGGCGTCGGCGCGCGTTTTCGTCAGCAAGCTGGTCAATGAGTGGGCCAAGGATGGCAAGCTCGCCGGGCTGATCCCCTACCAGGTGAACTTCCTTGGCCTCTTCGACACCGTGGCCTCGGTGGGGCCGCCCGACTCCACCGCGAGCGCCCTCGATTTCGATACCTTCGATGGCCACTTCGACTGGGCAGGGAGCGGCCGGCTCAATATCCCGAAGTCCGTCAGGCGCTGCGTGCACTTCTTCTCGATCCACGAGCAGCGCATGAGCTTTCCGCTAGACACGATCCGTAAGGGCCGCAGCTATCCGGCCGGCCCGGACCGGCTCCTCGAAGTGCCCTATCCCGGTGTGCACTCGGACGTGGGTGGCAGCTATCCTCCCGGAGACCAGGGCAAGTCGCTGGTGAGCGATGCGCACAAGCTCGGTAAGATTCCGCTGCACGATATGTACATCGAGGCACTCAAGGCGGGGGTGCCTTTGCTTCTGGAAACAGATATTCGGAATCCGCCAGGGCGCGTGGACGACTTCGCAATCGCCCTTCCCGTCATCCAGGCCTTCAACGCCTGGCGCGACAGGCTGCCACAAGTGGCGAGCGTGGAAGAGGCCATGGACCTCGGCCTGCGCCAGAACCTGATGTGGCGGACGCTGCGGGCGCGCATTGGCTCCGGTGAGTACGTCTGTTTTCAGCCGTTCTACAGAGCCTGCGAGAGCCGCGAAGGCAAACTGACGCCGCATCAGATCGAGTCGAGGATCGAAGCCGAGCAGGCCAATGACCCGGCGACGCAACGGATGCGGGCCGAGCTGGAGGCGCTAGAACGGCAATCCAGACAGCTTGGCAGCCGGGCCGCATCGATGGGAATCGGCGGCGGCGGCACCGCGGCGCAGCGCCAGGCATTGCTGAAGGAAGACGCCCTGCTGAGAGCCAGCATTGCAGCGAAGAAGGCGGAGATCCAGCGCCGCAAGGAGGAGCTGTATGCCAAGATCGCGGGCAAGAAGCCGGAAGACGCGCGTCCCGGCGAGGGCGCGGATGAAATCGTTGCCAATGACCAGCGCGACCTGCGTGAAGCCGCGGAGGAGTTTCGGCTGCTGTTGGGCTTTCTTCACCCGGATCAGCGTGAGGCACTGGGTGTGCAGACGCATTTTGTCAGGCGTCCGCCCATGCCTGGCGATGTCTTCGGCACCCTGCGCGGCATCGTGGGCCGCGTTCTCGCTGGGCCTATCGGCAACGCGGGCAGCCTGCTCTGCGTGCGGCGGGACAAGAACCCCGACTCGGAGGTGGTCACGCTGGTCCAGCGCGATCTGATGGTGTCGACCGCCGCGGTGCGGCCCTTCAATGCGGGGGACGACGTGCTGGTCCGGCCCGCCGATGAAATGATCGACTACCTGCGCAAATGGACCTCGCCGGCAGCCGTCGATCGTTTCGCCGTTCAGGAGCGGGCAGCCATTGCCCTGTTCGACGATTTTATCCATGACAGCCGGGCGTGGTTCCGAGTCCCGCACTTCCACGAGTACTCGCTGGGCGGCTATGGTTGGGCACGTACGCTCTATATTGGCGACAACACACGTGTGCGGCACCTCGGCATGACCAAGCTCAGCACCTTCGATGCCATGATCGGCGTCAGCAAGGCGGCGGTCCAGTTGGCCAGGAAGGCGGCGCTCGATACGGCGGCCGAGGCAGCAGGCCGCGCCGCGGATGCCATGCTGGACGCCACCAAGTCACGTGGGAAGTCGTTGCTTGACGACATGATCCCCAAGGGGCCGCCATGGCCCCGCCTGTGATGGCGCTGCCCGCGTCCCCTCACTTTCCATGCCTTTCCATTTCATTCAATTTCCACTTGAGGAGACTGCAATGCCCCAATCCATTATCGTGGTCGGCGACAAAACCTCGCATGGTGGCCGAGTGATCACCGGCTCGCCAAGCGATAGGATCGACGGTCAGCCGATTGCCCGCAAAGGCGATCTGGTCGACTGTCCGATGCGGTATCCGGACGGGCGGCTGCACGGCGTCAATCCGATCATCGAGGGTGACGATTCCCATATGCTGGATGGCCGGCCGATTGCTCTGCATGGGCACCGCTCCGAATGTGGCTGCACGCTGATCGGCAGTACCGGCAGCTTTGTCGGGGGCTGACATGGGCGCTTCGGCAAAAGCGGAAAATCATTCGCGCTCTCAAAGGGTGCCGCGGCAAAAGACCCGGGCACGGGTGAAGCCTGTCGCGAAGACGAAATCCGAGGCGACCGCGGCAGTCGCGGTCGAGGGGGGCACCGAGCCGCTACCGACACTTGGACCGGTGCCGGAGGAGGTACTGGCGAAGCGGTTGGCCGAGATGAAAAAAACGCGGAATCCGCTGCTGACGGCCGCTGACCCACTCATGCTTTTCTTGGCAAATATTCCACTGGGCATCATCAGCTTCAGCCAGCGTGGCAAGATCGACTTGTTTCGGGCGCAGCTCGAGCAAGAGATAGGGGCCTTCGAGGCGTTGTGCTTCCAGGCAAATATCCCGCCCGCGCATGTCGTCGGTGCCAGCTATTGCCTCTGTACGGCGCTGGATGAGGCGGTTCACGATACGAAATGGGGTGGCGACACGGCACAGGGCCTGGGCGCCTGGTCGCAAAACGCATTGTCCGTCCGGTTTCATGGAGACCGGGATGGCGGCACAAAGGTCTTCCAGCTGGTTGGCCGGCTTGTCAAGGATCCCGACGGCAATCGCGATCTGCTTGAACTGATTTTTCAGGTCATGAGCCTCGGTTTCATGGGGCGTTACCGCGTCGACAGCGATGGTCGTCGCAACCACGAACACATCCGCCAACGCCTCTATAGGCTGGTGCAGGCTGGCCGCCCGCCAGTGCCAAAAGAACTATCCCCGCATTGGCGGGGCGAGCCGGCTGGCAAGATGAAGCCGTTATGGCATATCCCCGTGTGGATGGCGGCTCTCACCTACAGTCTGATCTTGCTGGTCATTTACGTCTGCTTTGCCTACCAGCTATCCGTCCGGACAGAGGAGGTCAGACAGGCGATTCTTGCGATTGGGGAGATGCGCCCCCCAATCGAATCCGACCCCGAATCCGAGCCGCCGCCCGCCGCGCCCGGTGAGGCGGGGCCGGTACGGTAATGGAAAGTGTGGGCGCGCCCGTGATGAATGGATGCCACGCCCCCTCGAAATCCATGCAAAAATACCCCGATAACACACCGCAACAAAGCCCCCTGCAATCGCCCCAACCAGCGACCACTACAGGAGAATGAACAACATGTACCGTGGAGAACGTTTCAACGGCTACAGCCATTTGGCGGGCGCCGTCCTGGCCGCCGCCGGCACCGCCGTCCTGATCACCACCTCTGCCCTTTACCATGACGCGTGGAAGGTCGTCAGCTCGGTCGTCTACGGCACCACGCTCGTCTTCCTCTACACCATCTCCACCCTCTACCACAGCCTGCGCGGCCGCCCGAAAGACATCCTGCGCCGGCTCGACTACTGCGCCATCTACCTTCTGATCGCGGGGAGCTATACGCCCTTCGCGCTGGTCACGCTGCGCGGGCCCTGGGGCTGGACGCTGTTCGGGGTGAACTGGGGGCTGGCCGTCATCGGCATCGCGCAGGAACTATGGATCGGCCACCGCACGCGCGTGTTCTCGCTGCTGATCTATGTCCTGATGGGCTGGCTGGTGCTGTTCGCCTTCGGCCCGCTGGTGGCTGCGTTGCCGGCCGCCGGCCTGTACTGGCTGGTGGCAGGCGGCGTGCTCTATACGGCCGGCATCGTGTTCTTCCTGTTCGACGAGAAGGTGCGGCATTTTCACGGCATCTGGCACCTGTTCGTGCTGGCCGGCAGCGCCTGCCAGTTCGTCAGCATCCTCTGGTACGTGGGCTAGGGCTTGCCGGGTCCGGGTGTGCTTCCTGTCTCCTCCACGGCCAGGCGCATGGGCACATAGGCGATGCCCTTTGTCTGCGCGCGGGGGCCGGCGGACCGGAAGCCGAAACGTTCATACACAACCGTAGCGAACGGGCTCGAATTCACGGTGAATTCGCGAACCCCGCCAGACGCCATCGCCGTACGGCTGGCCACCCCCCAGAGTTGCGCGGCAACGCCTGTCCGATGCATATGCGGCGCGACGAACAGGTGGAAGAGGTGGCTACCGTCTCGCATGGCAATGACACCAGCCAGCTGCTGGCCACGAAAGGCAACCTGATAATCGAAGCGCGGACTGCAGACATAGCCCGCGATCGAGTCTGGCGAGAGGCTGGCAAGGAATGATTCCGCACCCTCCCCCGACGCCTTGATGGTGAAGTAGTGTGCAACGCTCGTTGCCAGCGCGCTGATTGCGGCAGCGTCCTTGATATCGGCCCGGCGAATGATCAACGTATCCATGGTGGTAAATAATCGACTCGGTGTAGCCGTATTTCCCGCCCAAAAAGGCCGGAAGCACCCCGGCGCGATGCGAAGCGAACCGTGAAGGTGTACCTGACCGTATGGGCGCCTCGTCGGCTGACAGGTCCTTTCATTTAACTAGACCAGCTGAACTTGGTTCAACCGAAGGATCGGCTGGAGGCACTGTATCGCCAGGTGTCAGCGGACGGCGCGACGGAGAGGTGGGCGAATTTTATAGGGTGCGCCCCACAGCCATGCCATGGCGACTAAGTCCCATCGATAGCTGCTTTCAAGCGCCTCTTTCTCCACTCCGCTTCCTTGCCGATGACTGCTTTCGCGGGCAGTGCCGGCGCTTGCGTTGCGATTGAAAGCGGCATATGCTTTGGCATATGCCAGGAGAGTAATCGTGACTACCAATACCGAAAGCCGGCATGTCCGGCTATTCCGCAATGGCCGCAACCAGGCCATCCGTATCCCGCGCGAATTCGAACTGCCGGGAGACGAGGCCATCTTGCGCAAGGAGGGGACCAAACTAGTGATCGAACCCGTGCTGACGTCACCGCTGCGCGCTTTGCTAGCGCAATGGGCACCCTTGGAGGAAGGCTGGCCGGACATCGACAATTTGCCCGCCGAAGCCGTGGACTTGTGATGCCAGTGTATCTGCTCGACACTAACATCATTTCCGATGCTATCCGCAACACCCGTGGGGCCTCTGCCGCCCGCATCGGTGTGGTCGATCCCGATTCGTTGTGCACGTCAATCATCGTGGCGGCGGAACTGCGCTTCGGCGTGGCCAAGAAGGGCTCCGCAGCATTGGCTCAGCGCGTCGACCAAGCCCTGGGCGGCCTGCGGGTTCTGCCGCTTGATAGCGACGCTGACCGGCACTATGGTCAACTGCGCTCCGACTTGGAGCGCCGAGGCCAATTGATCGGCGCCAATGACATGCTGATCGCGGCGCACGCGATGGCATTGGACGCGGTGCTGGTGACGGACAATACCGGGGAGTTTTCTCGCATCGGTGGTCTACGGTTCGAGAACTGGATCGCCTGAACGGAAAGCACCGCCAAGCAATCCCCGATCGTCCAATCCCTCACTGCGGCACCAGTTCCACCCTCTCCCGGCTTTCCTTCTCCACCGCCTTGCGTGTATAGAGCAGCGGAAAATACTCGCCCCTCGCCCATAGCGGCGCAAGATCCCGGTAGTGCGGGCTGGCCGGATTCCCGGACTGCCCCGGCGCATTGATCGCCCGCGAAGCATCCCAGTTGCCCACATCCAGCACCATGCGAAACGACGCACCCGCGGTAAGCTGGTAGTCATTGTTCCGGTAGCTGGTATTCATCGGCGTAAACGCGGAGCCTCCAATCGGTCCGGCATTCACGTCATATCGCTGCCGTGCCGCGCCGTCCAGGATCGGATCCAGCGGATGACTGAACACCGCCGTATGCAGCTTGCCCCATTGCCAGGCCTTGGGGTCCGGTCCGAGCTTGCGCTCCACCTCCGCCATGGCGCTCTTGAGCGAAGCGACAATGACTTCGTTGCGGCGCTCCGGCGGCATCCATGGCTCGGGCTTCTCCAGTACCGCCAGCACGCGGCTGGCGTCGCCGTAACCCGCGAGCCTGGCGCCTTCGGCCGATAACGCCGCGCGCACTACGGCCGGACGCAGGTATTTGCTGAACCACACTTCGAACAGCGCCGCCTGCGCGCTGTCGGCGCGCTCGTTGCCATCCCAGCCGCGCAGCAGGTCCAGGGCGCGCCGCGCCTGCGGATCGTCGGTGCGCACACTGGCCAGCAACGCCACCGCGCGCAGCGCCGGCAGCGAGGTGGTGTCGTTCTGCCAGGCCATGCTGTCGGCCACCGACGAGTGCGGGTTGCCCGCGACCAGGCTCTTCAGGCGGCGCGCGCGAGCGGTGTCGCTCCATTCGTAGCCCACGCCCATCCTGGCGGCGGGGTGGTTCGGCGGGATGTTGTTCTCGTTGGCGGTCACCACGAAGCCGGCGGCCGGGTTGTAGGCCCAGGGCAGTTCGTCCATGTTGCGATAGCCCGACCACTCGTAGCGGCCGTCGCCCGGTACCGGCGTAAGGCCGTCCCAGTTGGGCCGGATCACGGTCAGCCCGCCGGGAATCCAGCCGATATTGCCGTCACGGTCGGCATAGACCTGATTCTCGCCGGGCGCGCCCCAGCGGTTCATGGCGGCGCGGAACTGGTCCCAGTTCTGGGCGCGCATATAGTCCATCGAGCCGAAGTATGGCGCCATGCCCAGGTCCAGCCACGCCGCGCGCAGCGCGTAGGCGCGGTTGCCCTTGGCGTCGGCAACCAGCACCGGGCCATGGCGCGTGAAGTCGATGCTGACCTTGCGCGGCACCGGCTCGCCCTTGACGGCGATCTCCTCGGTCACCGTTTCCATCGGTTCCCAGCGGCCGCGATACTTGTATTCGTGCGCCTGCGCCGGGTTGGTCTCGTAGACGTAGAGATCTTCCTGATCCATATAGAAGCGCGTCAGGCCGAACCCGATGATGCCGTTGTGCCCGATCGAAATGCCCGGCAGGAAGGGCTCGCCGGCGCCGATCACCGACATCCCCGGCGCGTTCAGGTGGCTGATATAGCGCAGGCTGGGCGCGCCATGCGCCCGGTGCGGGTCGTTGGCCAGGATCGGGCGGCCGGTGCTGGTGCGCGAACCGGCGATGACCCAGTTGTTGGAGCCGAGGCTGCGCGCCGTGTCGCTGTTGACGTCGAGCGTGGCATAGAGCGCTTCGTGCGCGATGCCGTCCGCCTGGGCGGAGGGCCACCATTCCTTCGGGAAGCGCGGCGCGGCGGTGGCCAGCTCGTAGGCGCGGCGCAGTTCGGCCGCGGGCAGCGCGCAGGGATCCAGGCCGTCCGGCAGCTTGGGCTGGACCGGTGGATCCAGTTCGCGCTGCACCCAGTCGGTGCGGGCGGCATCGGGCTTGACCTGGCAGTAGACCTGCGCGCGATTGACCTCGCCCATGGCATTGAGCGTGAGCCCGTGATGGCGGATGCGCACGATATCTTCGGCGCGCCAGCGCGCCGGCTTGTAGTTCAGCAGGCGAAACTCGGGCGGCAGCAGTTCCGGCTTGCTCTCCGTCTGGGCCACGTAGGCGTTCACCCCCGCCACGAAGGCCTCGGCCACGCGCTTGGCGTCCGAGCCATAGGCCAGCCATTCGCGGTACATGTCGCCGCGGAACAGCACGGCGCGCGCCATGCGGTCGCCTTCCACATAGGCCGGCCCGAAGTCCCTGGCCATCTCGCCCAGGCCACGCTTGCGCCAAAGGTCGATCTGCCACAGGCGGTCGCGCGCGGCCATGAAGCCCTGCACATAGAAGGCGTCGTACAGCGTATTGGCGTAGATGTGCGGCACGCCCCAGCGGTCGACCAGGATGCTGGCGGGCTTTTCCAGGCCAGCCACCTTAAAGGTTTCGGTGGCGGGGGCCTCGGAAGCGGCGGGCGGTGCGGCCTGGGCGGCGGTTGCCGCGGTGCTCAGGACGAGCAGGGCGGCAAGGCGGCGGGCTCGGCAAACCATGATGTCTCCTTTGGGACTTGGGGATCGCATTATCGAAGCCGCGCCGGGGCCGGCACGGCGAATCGCGCCAAGGATAGCGGAAGACGCATGGGCCAGCCTGATCGGACGGCGCTTTTTTGCCGGAAGCGCGCCAGGCGCGGGCGTCCCCGGCGGCCGCCAAAGCCCGTCCGGCGCGCGTTGCAGGGAATTTCAGCCGGCAAAACTTTGATGCACTGCAAAATGACGGACCGCAAATAGGAGCCTATAACCCCATAACCGGTTTCATTCAACGAAACCTGTCTATCCGGAGTGCGCGCGCGTGACGGTTCCGACCACCTCCCTACAGAAGGCCTGCAGGCTGCTGCGCGCGCTGTCGGATGCGCGCAATACGCGCCTGACCGACCTCGCCGTCGCCGCGGGCGTCGACAAGGCCTCGGCGCTGCGCCTGCTGGACACGCTGGCCGCGGAAGGCTTTATCGCCCGCGACGCCGACACCAAGGCTTTCTCGCTGGGCCCCGAATGGCTGGCGCTACGCGCGGCCAGCGTGCGCCGCATCGACCCGCGCGCCAGCGTGCGGCCCGCGCTGATCCGCCTTGCCCACGCCTTCGAGGACACCGCGATGCTGTCGGTACCGAGCGGCTGGGAATCCGTCTGCCTGGAACTGCGCCCCGGTACCTTTCCCATCCGGGCCAACTATCTGGACGTGGGCAGCCGGCGACCGCTCGGCGTCGGCGCGGGCAGCCTGGCGCTGCTGGCGGCGCTGCCCGATGCCGAGGTGGAGGCCACCTTGCAATGCATCGCGCCCGCGCTCAAGCGCTACCCGCGCATCAACGCGGCGCTGCTGCTGCGCGAGGTGGAGGCCACCCGCACGCGGGGCTATGCGGTGCTGCTGGATGTGGTGGTGGAGCGCATGGGCGGGATCGCCATCGCGCTGCCGGACCCCGACGGCTATCCGCTCGGCGCCATCAGCATCGCCGCGCTCAACGAACGCATCAGCGAGCGCGAGCCCGCGCTGGCACGCGCGCTGCGGCGCGAGGCCGAGACCGTCTGCGCGGCCTGGACGCCGCCGGCACCCAATTCGACGGCGGCACGGCGCCGCGGCGGCGCGATGGCAAGGACATCGCCCGCGCGGAAGACGCCACGAACATCCACCGCGATTACCGACCTACAACCGGAGACATAGAGCATGCGCTGGAAGCAACGACCGCAGGGTTCCAACTGGGGCGATTTCGGCCCCGACGACCARCTTGGCCGCGTCAACCTGATCGGCCCCGAGCAGGTCCGCAAGGGCGCGCGCGAGATTCAGGCCGGGCTGTCGTTCTGCCTGTCGCTGCCGCTGGACTATCCCGGCGGCAACAAGCTCAACCCGCGTCGCCATCCGCCGGTGCTGCGCCCCACGTTCCGCGACGACATCCCGTATGTGAACTTCCCGCTGGCCAAGGTGGACCCCACCGCCACCGACGTGATCAGCGACGACCAGGTGCTGCTGTCGCTGCAGTACTCCACGCAATGGGACTCCCTGGCCCACGTGGGCGCGCTGTTCGACGCCGACGGCGACGGGCGGCCGGAGCGCGTCTACTACAACGGCTATCGCGCCAACGAGCATATCGTGGGCCCGGTGGACTACGCTGAGGACGACCACTTCGCCGCCCACGCGTGCGGCCACGACCATAGCGAGGCGCGCGCGCTCGGCATCGAGAACTTCGCCGTAAAGGGCATGCAGGGGCGCGGCGTGCTGGTCGACCTGGCCCATGCCTTCGGCCAGGATTTCCGCAACGTCGGCTACGACGACCTGATGCGCGCGCTGGAGGCCGACCGCATCGAGGTGGAGACGGGCGACATGCTGTTGCTGCGTACCGGCTTTGCCGAAGTGGTGCTGTCGATGCAGCGCGAGCCGGATGAAACCGTGCTGCATCACAGCTGCTGCGCGCTGGACGGCCGCGACGACCGCCTGCTGAACTGGATCACAGACTCCGGCATCGCCGCGCTGATTGCCGACAACTACGCGGTGGAGCGCTACCCCGCGCGGCCCGCGCCGGCGGACCAGCCCAACCACCCGCTGCTGCCGCTGCACCACCACTGCCTGTTCAAGCTCGGCCTGCCGCTGGGCGAGCTTTGGTACATGAAGGAACTGGCGCAGTGGCTGCGCGCCAACCAGCGCTCGCGTTTCATGCTGACGGCGCCGCCGCTGCGGCTGCCGGGCGCGGTGGGCTCGCCTGCCACGCCGATCGCCACGGTCTAGCTAGACAAGCCGGCGCCGACGGCGCCGTGCCGTTCCCCGCTGTTTCGCCGAAGCACCATAAAGAAGCAGGCCCGAGAGGCCGCGCTGGAGGAGATCACCATGAAACGAAGCCATTCGCTGCTGCGCCGTCCATTGGGCGCACTGACCATTGCGGCCGCGCTGCTGTGCGGCGCCGGGCAGGCCAGCGCGCAAGCCGCCAAGGCCGGCATTTCCGATGACGAGGTCAAGATCGGGCTGATCCTCGACATGAGCGGCCTGTACGCCGACGTCACCGGGCGCGGCAGCGCCGCCGCCGCGCAGATGGCCATCGACGACTTCGGCGGCAAGGTGCTGGGCAAGAAGATCGAGCTGGTGGTGGCCGATCACCAGAACAAGGCCGACATCGCCGCCAGCAAGGCGCGCGAGTGGTTCGATACGGGCCACGTCGACGCCATCCTCGACGTCGCCGCCTCCGCTCCCGCGCTGGCGGTGCTGGAAGTCGCCAAGCAGAAGAACCGCATCGTGGTGTTCTCCGGCCCCGGTACCGAGCGCATTACCAACGACCTGTGCACGCCGATCTCGGTGCACTACGCGTACGACACCTACGCGCTCGCCAACTCCACCGCGCGCGCAGTGGTGCAGCGCGGCGGCAAGACCTGGTTCTTCCTGACCGCGGACTACGCCTTCGGCCACACGCTGCAGGAATCGGCCACGGCGGTGATCAACGAAACCGGCGGCAAGGTGCTGGGCGCGGCGCGCCATCCCATCGGCGCCAGCGATTTCGCCTCCTACCTGCTGCAAGCGCAGTCCAGCAAGGCGCAGGTGGTGGGCCTGGCCAACGCCGGCGGCGACGCCGTCAACGCCATCAAGGCGGCCAGCGAATTCGGCCTGACCAAGGGCGGCAACCAGCGCATGGCGGGGCTGCTGCTGTACATCAACGACATCCACGCCATCGGCCTGAAGACCGCGTCCGGGCTGCTGCTCACCGAAGGCTTCTACTGGGACATGAACGACGCCACGCGCGCATGGTCGCGCCGGTACTTCGAGAAGCTGAAGAAGATGCCGAACATGAGCCAGGCCGGGACTTACTCATCGGTGATGCATTACCTCAAGGCGATCCAGGCCGCGGGCACCGACGAGACCGTAGCGGTGATGAAGCAGATGAAGGCCATGCCGATCAACGATTTCTTCGCCAGGAACGGCCGCATCCGCGAAGACGGCCGCATGATCCACGACATGTACCTGTTCGAGGTCAAGACGCCGGCGGAGTCGAAGTACCCGTGGGACTACTACAAGCTGCTGGCCACGGTGCCGGGCGACCAGGCCTTCATGCCGGTGTCCAAGTCCCAGTGCCCGCTGCTGAAACGTTGAAATCCTGAAGCGTCGAAATCATGAAGCACTGAGCGAGGCATCATGCAACACGCAGCCTACCTGCGCGGCGCGGGCAATACGCGCTTTGGCCGTATCGAGGGCAGCACGCCGCTGACGCTGATGGCGGCCGCCACCGACGCCGCGCTGGCCGATGCGGGCCTGGCCCGCACCGATATCGACGGCGTGCTGTGCGGCTACGCCACCACCCTGCCCCACCTGATGCTGGCCACGCGCTTTTGCGAGTACGCGTCGCTCGATCCCGCTTACGCGCATGGCGTGGCCTCGGGCGGCGCGACCGGCGGCGTCATGGCGATGCTGGCGCGCGAGCTGGTGGGTGCGGGCCGCTGCCGCCATGTGCTGGTGGTGGCCGGCGAGAACCGGCTCTCCGGCCAGAGCCGCGACCAGTCGATCCAGACGCTGGCACAGGTCGGCGAGCCGGAGATGGAAGTGCCAAATGGCGCCTCCGTGCCGGCGTACTACGCCTTGCTGGCTTCGCGCTATCTTGCCGAGACCGGCATGCACGCCGACGCGCTCAGCGGCTTCGCGGTGCTGATGCGCGAGCACGCCGCGAGCCATCCCGACGCCCACCTGCGCGAGCCCATGACGCTGGACGCCGCGCGCGCCGCCAGGCCCATCGCCACGCCGCTGCGGCTGTCGGACTGCTGCCCGATCTCCGATGGCGCGGTGGCGCTGGTGGTGTCCGCCGGGCCGGGCAGCGGCACCCCGGTGCGCGTGACCGGCGCGGGCCAGGCGCATCGCCACCAGCACCTGTGCGCGCTGGAAAGCGTGCTGGCCACGGGCGCGGCCGATGCCGCGCGGCGCGCGCTGGCGGAAGCCGGCAACACGGTGGCGCAGATCGATTACCTGGCGATCTACGACTCATTCACCATCACGCTGGCGATGCTGCTGGAGGAACTTGGCGTGGCCGGGCGCGGTGCGTCCCCGGCGCGGCTGGCGGCGGGAGATTTCGGCCGCGATGGCGCGCTGCCGCTCAACACGCATGGCGGCTTGCTGGCGTTCGGACATTCGGGCGTCGCGGGCGGGCTGATGCATCTGGCGGAAGCCATGCGGCAGCTTGCGGGGAAGGCGGGCGCGCGACAGGTGCCGGCGCGCAAACGCGCGCTGTTTCACGCGGACGGGGGCGTGCTCTCGTCGCATGTGAGCCTGGTGCTGGAGGCGGGATGAGAGCGCATGCAATGCCTGATGCCTGGCTCGCTGGCAGTGAGCATCTTTGCTCTTGCGCACGCCCGCCCTCTCCCCCGCCCCCTCTCCCGCAAGCGGGAGAGGGGAACGAACCAGCGCTGCATTTGGTGCACTCGCCAAGGACATTGTCATGAGCACAGACCATCCCTACCAGGCAGGCCTGGACGCCGGCCTCGTGCGTTACCAGGCGTGCGAGGATTGCGGCGCGTGGCAGCCGCTGCAGCGCCACGCGTGCCGCGCCTGCGGCAGCACGCGGCTGGCCTGGCGCGATGCGGGCGGCGGCGCCACCATCCATTCCGTCACCGAAGTCTCACGCGCCCCTACTGAAGAATTCCGCGCGCTGGCGCCTTACACACTGGTGCTGGCCACACTCGACGAAGGCCCGCGCGTCATGGCCCATGCCGAGCCTGGCGTGACCATCGGCGAGCGCGTGCGGGCCGCCTTCATGCGCCACGGCGAACGCACGCTGCTGCGCTTCCGGCGCGAGTAGCCGCATCGCATGACGTAGCCGCCCTGCTGGCGGGCACGATCGCGCTTGCCGCCGTGCTGCCGGCGCCGCCCGGCCTTAGCTTTTGGATCGCATCATCATGAACCAGACCTTGCAAGCCTTGCTGGCACCGCGCTCGATCGCGGTGATCGGCGCTTCCGACCATATCCACAAGATCGGCGGCCGTCCCATCCACTACATGCGCGAGCATGGCTACGCCGGCAAGCTCTACCCGGTGAACCCGCAGCGCGACACCATCCAGGGACTGCAGGCCTTTGCCTCGCTCGATGCGCTGCCCGAGGTGCCCGAACTGGCCATCGTCGTAGTGAGCGGCGATGCGGCGGTATCCGCGGTGCGCGATTGCGCTCGCCTTGGTGTGGCCGCCGCCATCGTGATTGCCTCGGGCTTCGGCGAAGCCGGCGAGGAGGGCCGCCGCCAGCAGGACGAAATGGTGCGCGTCGCGGCGGCTGCCGGACTGCGCCTGGTGGGGCCGAACAGCCAGGGCCTGGCCAACTTCGGCACCGGCACCATTGCCAGCTTCTCCACCATGTTTATCGAAGTGCCGCCGCAGGATGGCCCGGTGGCCGTGTTGAGCCAGAGCGGCGGCGTCGGCGCCATGGTCTACGGCCTGCTGCGCGGACAAGGCATCGGCGTGCGGCATATGCACGCCACCGGCAACGAGGCCGACATCACGGTGAGCGAACTGGCGCTGGCCGTGGCGCACGATCCCGATGTGCGGCTGGTCCTGCTCTACCTGGAAGGCCTGACCGACCCCGCGGTGCTGGCCGAAGCCGCCGCGGYGGCGCGCCGGCGCGGCGTGCCCATCGTGGCGGTCAAGGCAGGCCGCTCCAGCGCGGGGCAGCGCGCGGCGGCATCGCATACCGGCGCCATCGCCAACGAGGACCGCGCGGTGGGGGCATTCCTGGCGCGGCACGGCATCTGGCGCGTGGACGACGCGCACGCGCTGGTGCGCTGCGCGCCGCTGTACCTGCGCGGCTGGCAGGCCAGCGGGCGGGGGCTGGTGGTGGTGAGCAATTCCGGCGCGAGCTGCGTCATGGCCGCCGATGCCGCCGAGCCGCTCGGCCTGTCGCTGGCACCGCTGGCGCAGGCCACGCAGGCGGCGCTGGGCGCGCGGCTGCCGGGGTTCGCGTCCACCGCCAATCCGGTCGACGTCACCGCTGCCCTGCTGACCAACAGCGGACTGTTTGGCGACGTGCTCCCCGTGGTGGCGGCGGACCCCTCGGCCGACCTGCTGCTGCTCGATATCCCTGTGGCCGGGATGGGCTACGACCTGCCGCGCTTCGCCCGCGATGCCGCCAGCTTTGCCGACAGCGCCGGCAAGCCGATTGCCGTCGCGGCATGGCAGGCCCCGGTGGCGGCCGCCTTCCGCGCCGTCAACGTGCCCGTGTACACGAGCGGGGCCGAGGCGCTGGCGGCCTTCGCGCAACTGGTCACGCACCAGCAGCGGCTGCGCGACATCGCCACGGAAGACACGCTGTTGCAGGCGCGCCAGCCGCCGGCTGCGGGGGCCGTATCGCGTGTTGCCGGCCACACGCTGAGCGAGGCGGCGAGCCTCGCGCGGCTGGCGTCGGCCGGCTTCCCGGTGGTGGCGCACCAGCTGTGCCACAGCGTGGACGAGGCCGTCGCGGCGTGGCGCGCGCTGCAGGGGCCGGTGGCCGTCAAGGCTAGCTCCCCACAGGTGCCGCACAAGAGCGAACATGGCCTGGTGGCGCTGAACTGCAATGACGAGCACGCGGTGGCGCATGCCTATCTCGCGCAGACCGGCATCCTGGAAACGCTCGGCGCGGCTTGCGAAGGCGTGGTCGTGGCGCGCATGGAGCGCGGCCAGCGCGAATGCATGGTGGGCGCGCACTGGGACCCGGTATTCGGGCCGGTGGTGCTGGTGGGCGACGGGGGCAAATACGTGGAGGTGCTGCGCGACACGGCGGTACTGCTGGCACCCTGCACCGAAGCCGCGGTGGAGCGCGCCGTGGCCGGCTTGCGCATCGCGCCGCTGCTGGCGGGCGTGCGCGGCGAACCTGCCGTGGACGTGGCCGCGCTGTGCCGGATCGCGGTACGCGTGGGCAACCTGATGCATGAGGCGAACGGCGCGATCCGCTCGGTCGATCTCAACCCGGTGATGGTGAGCGCGGGCGGGGCGGTGGTGGTGGATGCGCTGATGGAGGTGACGGCGGACACCGCCTGACAGGCCGGCATGGCGCTGCCGTGGCCCGATCCGCCTTCAGTAAACGTCGCGCCGGTAGCGCCCTTGCTCCCCCAGTTGCAGCAGCGCCTCTTCGCCCAGCACCTCGGCGAGCGCCTCGTTGACGCCGCCCGCCATGCCCTGCAGGCTGCCGCAAACGTAGATGGCCGCGCCCGCCCCGACCCAATCCCGCACTGCGCCGGCCAACGCGCGCACCGCGTCCTGCACGTAATGCAGGGCACCGCCGTCGCGCGAGAACACCAGATCCATCCGCTGCAAGACCCCTTCGGCCTGCCATGCGGCAAGTTCATCGCGGTGGAACGCGTCGTGCTGCGCGGTGCGCTCGCCGAACAGCAGCCAGTTGCGATGATGGCCAGCCGCTGCGCGCGCCTTGAGATGCGCGCGCAGGCCAGCCAGGCCGGTGCCATTGCCGATCAGGATCAGCGGACGGCCGTCGGCGGGCGGATGAAAGCCGCGGTTGGTGCGGATACGCAGCGCAATGCCGGCGCCCGGCTGCGCATGCGCGGTCAGCCAGCCGGAGGCCAGCCCGAGGCGGCCATCGTCATGGCGCTGCTGGCGCACCAGCAGTTCCAGCCGCCCGTCCTGCGGGATCGAGGCAATCGAATACTCGCGGTGCGGCAGCAGCGGCAACGTATCCACCAGCCGCTGCGGCGTCACCCCGGCAAGTGCGGCAAGATGCGGCTCGGGCAGGACGATGCGCGTGGCCAGCGCTTGCGCCAGCGTGGCCGACACACCGTCGCAGCGCACCGGCGTGGCGCCGTCCAGCGACAGCCTTGCCAGCATGCGTTCCACTTCGGCCGGCGCGTGGCAGGGGCCGATCTCGGCGATGTCGCCGGCTTGCCATGACGGCGCCTCGCCCGCCGGCGGCACCAGCGCCAGGTGGAAGGCCGGCGAGCCGGGGCTGCCCGGGTTGAGCAGGCGGCGCTCGTGCAGCAGCCATTCGGCGTAGCGTGGCTTTTCCCAGTCGGCGATCTCCGCGCCGCCACTGAGTGCGCTGAGGTGGTTCTGCCAGTGGCGCAGCGCGCCGGCGTCGCCGTTGTCGACCTCCACCATGTCGAAGAGCGCTTGCGCGTGCTGCCGCTGCAGCCATGCCGACAGCGTGTGGCCAAAGGCACAGAAATGGGCATAGCTGCGGTCGCCGAGCGCGAGAATGCCGTAGCGCAGTTCGCGCAGGCCGCCGGGGCCGGCCGCCGCCGTCAGCCGGCGCGCGAAGCCCGACGCGCTGTCGGGCGCATCGCCCTCACCGGTGGTGCTGACCACGAACAGGGCCTGGCGGCAGTTGCCAAGCCGGCCGGCGTCCAGCTCGGCGAAGGACAGCAACTGCGCGGGCACGCCGGCATCCTGCAGCGCCTGCGCGGTCTGCAGCGCAAGCCGCCCGGCAAACCCGCTCTGGCTGGCGTAGGCCACCAGCGTGGCACCATCCCTGGCTTGCGCCAGCAGACCGGCGCGCGCGTGCCGGCGGCGATGCCGGGCGATCACGGCCGCGCAGAACCCGGCGTAGGCGATGACCACGCCGGCGGCCATGCCCGCGCGGGTCGGCGCGAAGAAGGCGAGGGCCAGACCGGCGAGGCCTGCCAGCATGCCGAGCGCGGTTGCGATGCGGATGGCGCGCATGTGCCGCTCGGCGCGGCTGACGTGGTTCTGCGTGCGCGCGCTCTGCGCGGCGGGCGCTTCGGCCGGTAGCGAGGCAGCGGTATCCGGCGGACTCATGACAGCATGGCCTCGAAAGCCGGTGACAGGCGTTCGTCGAAGCCACCGCTATGGCGGATCAGGAAGCGCGCGGCCAGCGCATGGCGGCGCGCGAACACCATGCCGGCCTCCGGCCCCAGCACGGTCAGCGCGGTGGAGAACGCATCGGCCAGCATGCATTGCGGGTGCAGCACCGTGACCGAGGCTAGCGCATGGCTGGCCGGATACCCGGTGCGCGGGTCCAGCGTGTGGGCGTAGCGGCGCCCTTCGCTGTCGAAGTAGCGGCGGTAGTCGCCCGAGGTGGCGACCGACAGGCCATGCAGCGCGACCAGCGTCTCGTGGCCTGCCGCGCCGCCGCCGGGCGGCGTTTCCAGCGCCACCCACCACGGCAGCCCGTCGGGCTTGACGCCGCGGCCGCGCAACTCGCCGCCAATCTCGACCAGGTGGCTGCCGATGCCCTGCCCGGTCAGGTAGCGCGACACGGCGTCCACCCCGAAGCCCTTGGCGATGGCGCAGAAATCCAGCCGGAGGCCGCCCGGCTGCCGCACGCGGCAGCCGGCCTCGTCGAACGCGATACGCTGCCACCCGCACAGCGCGTGCGCCTGTTCGATCTCGGCCAGCGCCGGCGCTTCGCTGCGCCGAGGCGCCGGGCCGAAGCCCCAAAGGTCCACCAGCGGCCCCGCGCTGGGATCGTAGGCACCGCCGCTATCGCGCGCGACTTGCAGCGCGGCTTGCAGCACGTTAAAGCAGTCGGCCGGCAGCACCTGCCAGTCGCCCGCCGCGGCGCGGTTGAAGCGGCTGAGGTCCGAGGTTTCGTCCCAGTTGCTCATCTGCGCGATCACGCCGGCCAGCACGGCACGGATGCCGGCGTCGAGCGCGTCTTCGCCGATGGCGCCAGGCGGCGCGGCCCATGCTACCGACCATGTGGTGCCCATGGTCTCGCCCTGCCGCCGGCAAACGCGCGCCGCCGCATCGGGCGTGGGCGGGGCGGCGCCAAGCGAAAGGGGAACGAGGACACGCTGCATGCGGGTGAACCTGGAAAGACGATGAAAGCGAAACTACGGGAACACAAAAAGCGCACCGGCGGCCCGGGGCTTGCGCCGCCAGCCGGACGAAGGTCCGGCTGGCGGCCTGCTGTCGACAGCGATTACTGCGGCAGCACCTCGACCGTGGCCGCGTAGCTGGCGCGGCGTGTCTTGGCTTCCTTGACCGCGACCTTGTCGTCGCGGACCTCGGCTTCCATCCAGTACATGCCCGGCGCCGGCCACTTGACGCTGAACTTGCCGTCGGCGTCGGTGGTGAACGACATCTCCTGCAACTGGTCGCGATAGCGGATGCCGCCCGGCACCACCGCCACCTTGACGTTGCCGGCGGGCTTGCCGTCGAGCAGCAGGCGGAAGCTGGCGGCATCGCCCGCGACCAGGTCGTTCGGGTGCGTCACCGGCGCCAGTTCCAGCCCGCGGCCCGTAGTCTGCAGCACCTTGGCGGTCGGCTTGCCCGCCGTGACGAAGGCTTCCAGGCGGCTGTCGGCCTGCGTCACCTGCAGGTCCTGCGCGCCGGCCGGCACCTCCCTGGCGAAGGCTTCCGCCGAACCGCGCCAGCGCTTGGCCTGGCCATCCACCTTGTAGCTGGCGAACAGGCCGTGGCTGACCATGGCTACCTTGTAGGTGCCCGGCTGGGTCAGGTGCACGTCGAAGGTGCTGCGGTAGCGGCCCGTGCTGGCGTTCTCGACTTTCGCCGCGGCGCCGTCCGGCGCGGTCACGGCGAGGTTGTCCAGGCGCAGCGGGACGTGTTCGAAGTAGAACAGGTCGTTCGACACGGCTGCGTCGACCGTCACCCACGGGTCGCTGCCCGAGAGCACGGTGGCCGACGGCAACAGCCACTGGCGGTGTGCGTGAGCGGCCAGCGGCATCAGCGCGGCGAGAGCCAGCACGGCGGCCCGGACGGGCAGTTTGGTGGCGAAAGTCTTCATCGTCATGCTCCTAGGGAATGGGGGGCTCAGGGCTTCAGGTCGACCGAAACGCCACCGAGTTCATGCTCGCCTTTTGCCTTGGCCGAGGCGGCGGCCTTCGGCGGCCATGCAAAGGGCACGCGCAGCAGTTCGCGACCACCGACCTCGCGGGCGGCTTCCACCACGAGCTGGTAGTCGCCAGCGGGCAGCTTGCCCAGCGGTGCCTTGGCATCGGTGAAAGTGAGCGTGTGCTCCCCGGCTGCGCGCGTGGCGCCGGAGATGCCATCGGCGGGCATCTGCATATCGCGCCCGGCCTTGCGCCACCACTGGCGCATGTCCTTGAGCCACTTGGTGCCTTCGCCATCCTTGTGCTTGACGTCGTACCAGACCGCCAGCGTGGCGGCCGGGCTCTGGTCGGCCCGCTCGATCCACATCGAGACGTAGGGCCGGTGGTACTCCGCCACGTTCAGCCGCGGAATCTCTACCTTGACGTTCATTTCGGCCGCCACGGCCGGGCCGGCGAACGGAACCGCGGCCATGCCGGTAAGGGTGACGGTAAGCAATCGGCGCATAAACGGGTCCTCGTCTGTGAACTGTGAAACTGTGAAAGCGATCGTTAGAGGCACGGCTCGCTGGCGGTGCCGCTCAGTGGATGTACAGCAGGGCCAGCAGCAGCGGCACCACCAGGCCCAGCCCGACCAGCGGCCAGGTTGCCATGCGGCCACCGGCGTGCAGCTTGAGCAGGAACAGCCCGGTGATGCTGAAGATCAGGCAGGCCGCGGCGAACACGTCCAGGAACAGACTCCAGGCGCGGCCGGTGTTGCGGCCCTTGTGCAGGTCGTTCAGGTAGGAGATCCAGCCGCGCGTGGTCTTCTCGTACTGCACCTCGCCGCTGTCCAGCGCCAGGCTGACCCAGGCGTCGCCACCCGGCCGGGGCAGCGCGACGTAAATCTCATCGCCCGACCACTCGGCCTCGCGGCCGCCTGCGTCGATATCGAATTCCCGCGTGAGCCAGTCGCCGAGCGCCGCGGGCACCGGACCCTTGTCGGCATGCCGGGCCTGGCGCAAGGCAGCCGTCAGGCTGGCCGGCGCGGTCGCAGTGCGAGTGACCACTTGCGGGCGAGCCTCTATCTGGCCGGCGTGATTCAACGTAAAGCCGGTGACAGCAAACAGCAGCATGCCGATCAGGCAAAGCGCCGAGCTGATCCAGTGCCACTGATGCAGGTGCTTGAGCCAGAAGGCCCGCTGCTGCTGGCCTGCCCCCAGCGATGTTTCGGTCATGTCGATTTTCCGGCGCCCGGCAGCCTGTTTTTTCCTGGCGCCACACTTGTCAGCCTGCCTCAGCCGCCATGTTCCCCGGTCTCGGGTGGCGGCTTAAGCAAATAGGCGAAAGGATAATGGTTCTCATTTGAAACCGCAATGACGTGACGCATGGCAGGTGGTTACGTTCCATTACAGGCGCCTGCGATGGTGTGGTGGTCGCCTGCACGTTTGGACGCCACACACTCTATTCACAAACATTATATTTATCAATATAATATCAACATTGAAATTGATGGCAGACCATGAGCGAGAACCATCCCGCCATTGACCTTGGCACCATGCAAGCCGCTGCCGCGCAAGCCTGCGCGCTGCTCAAGGTGCTCGCCAATCAAGACCGCCTGCTGCTCATGTGCCAGTTGTCCCGGGGCGAGTTGTCCGTCGGCGAGTTGGAAGAACAGCTCGGCATCCGGCAACCGACGCTTTCCCAGCAGCTCGCCGTGCTACGCGAAAGCGGTCTGGTGACAACGCGCCGCGAGGGGAAGAGCATCTTCTATTCCATTGCCAGCCAGGAGGCGCTTGCCGTCATGGCTGTGCTGTATGAGCAGTTTTGCGCCAACACCAAGTAGGAGGCGGTATGTTGATTGACCTGGGTAATTTCACGCCTGCCTTATCGCTGGCCGGAGGGCTCATCATCGGCGCGGCTGCTGCCGTGCTCGTCCTGTTCAACGGCCGGATTGCGGGCATCAGCGGCATCGTCGGGGGTCTGCTCAGCTCGCCGCGCAATGACATGGCGTGGCGCGTGGCCTTCCTCGCCGGGTTGGTCGGGACTCCTGTCCTCGCCAGCCTGCTTGGCAAGCCGGCGACTCCCGACATTCAGGCCAGCTGGGGCGAAATCCTGGTCGCCGGCTTCCTGGTCGGCATCGGCACCCGCTACGCAAGCGGCTGCACGAGCGGCCATGGCGTGTGCGGTATCTCGCGCGGGTCCATGCGTTCGCTGGTCGCGACCATGACCTTCATGGCGGCGGGCTTCCTGACCGTCCTGGTGGGACGACACATGATTGGAGGCTGACATGAGCGCCGTCACTGCATTGCTGGCCGGCCTGCTCTTCGGCATCGGCCTGATGGTTTCCGGCATGGCCAATCCGGCCAAGGTGCTGGGCTTCCTCGACCTGGCGGGACGCTGGGACCCCTCCCTGGCCTTTGTGATGGCCGGAGCGATAGTCCTCGGCTCGCTCGCTTTTTTCATTGCCAAGCGCCGCAAGCGCTCGTTGCTGGGACTGCCGGTCCAACTCCCGGCCAGCACCGGGATAACGCCGAGGCTTGTCCTGGGCAGCACCGCGTTCGGCATCGGCTGGGGCCTGGCGGGCTTCTGCCCGGGTCCCGCGCTGGTTGCAATGGGTGCGGGCTATCCGAAGGCCGTGGGCTTTGTTGTCGCCATGGTGGCCGGCATGGTCGTCTTCGAGGTGGTTGAGCGAATGAAATCGGACATGCAACGGGCTTAGGCCCCGGGGCTCGCTGCAGCCTGGAGCCACCTGGGCTTGTTGATGACAACACTAGGCAAGTCATGAACAGATGGAGAGCACGCCAAGTGCAGATCCACAAAAATACAAACACAAACCCGTCGGCACACCCTTCCCGGAGGAGACACTCGTGAACACCATCAAACTTGGCATTGCGGCCATGGCCTTGCTGGCGGCAGTCAGCGCGCCAGCACTTTCGCAGCCGGCGACCGTGGCCATGCCCGTGCCTGATGAAGCATCGATTCCCAAGGGACCGATGGGCGATGCCATCAAGCGCGGCAAGGTGTTGCTGACGGACACCCATAAACAACTTCCCCGCAATGTCGGCAATGGCCTGAATTGCTCAAGCTGTCACCTCAATGCCGGGACAACGGCCTATGCGTCGCCCTGGGTGGGCCTCACCGGCGTCTTTCCGGAATACCGGTCCCGCAGCGCCAAGGTCAACTCCCTTCAGGAACGCATTAACGACTGCTTCCAGCGCTCGATGAATGGCAAGCCGCTTCCATTCGACTCGGCTGAGATGAATGCCATCCTGTCCTACATGAAGTGGCTCTCCACCGGCGTCCCGACTGGCACGAACGTGACTGGCAGAGGATTCGAAAAAATGGATACCTCGCTGGTGCCGGACCGTGTGCATGGCAAGGCGGTGTACGCAGCGCAATGTGCCTCCTGCCATGGGGCGGAAGGCCAAGGTACCAGGAACCCGCAAGGCGGCTACATTTTCCCGCCAGTCTGGGGCAAGGACTCGTTCAATGTCGGGGCCGGCATGGCACGCATGTACACGGCAGCCGCCTTCGTCAAACACAATATGCCGCTCGGCCAGGGCGGAACGCTATCGGCGCAGGATGCCGTGGATGTCGCGGCCTACTTCACCCAGCAGCCGCGTCCAGATTATGCGGGCAGGGCAAAGGACTGGCCCAAGGGCGACCGGCCGAAGGACGCCCGCTAAACGCGCCAGGCAATTGGCCCGTCCAACCGGGTCAAGTGCGCGAATATCCACGACGTGAAAGGGATTGTGCGGCGACGCGCACGTGAGACATCCGATCGCCCTGAATCCCTTTCCACACCTGAGGAAATCCCCTAGCGCCATAGCGTCAAGTTTGCCTTCCGGTGCGCCGTTATCGCGGAGGAGTGGAGTCAATCCATATCTAAGAACCGGGGAGAAAAGATGCTGGAACGCCTGAGCCTGAGGAAGAAATTACTGTTGCCATTGCTCCTGAGCTGGGTCTGCCTGCTCGGGCTGACGCTGTGGGATGCCTGGCAGATGCGCGAGTTGCGGCTCGAAGAGAGGAAACTCGACCTGGCCCACGTCACGGATACCGCGCTGTCCGTCGTGCAGTCGTACGAGGCGCTGGCGCGCGGCGGCAAGATGCCGATGGAGGAAGCCCGGCAGCAGGCCATGGAGCGCGTGCGCGCCATGCGCTTTGGCGAAGACGGCTACTTCACGCTAATGCGCTCCGACGCGGTCGTGGTGATGCATCCATTCAAGCCCGAAATGAACGGCAAGAACATGGAGGACACCAAGGATCCGAACGGGACCTACCTGTTCCGGGAAATCGCCGCGATCGGCAAGAGCGTGGGACGCGGCTATGTGCACTACCTGTGGGCCAAACCCGGCGCCGAGGCGCCGCAGCCCAAGCTGAGCTACGTGGCGAACTTCAAGCCGTGGGACTGGAATTTCATCGCCGGCGTCTACCTGGACGATATCAATGCGGCATTCCGCCAAGCGCTGTTCAAATCCCTCGCCCTGCTGCTGGGGATCGGCACGCTCATGACCGTGGTGGTGCTGCGCATTGCCAGCGGCCTGCAGAAACAGCTTGGCGGAGAGCCTGCGCTGACTTCGCGCATCGCGGCGCGTATCGCGGAAGGCGACCTGGCCAGCGAAGTGCACACCGCCCCTGGCGACCAGCAGAGCGTGTTGTTCGCCATGCAGCAAATGCAAACCCGGCTGACCGGCGCGATCGGCAGCATCCGCGGCTCGGCCGATTCCATCGCCGGGGCGGCAAGGGAGATCGCCACCGGCAACGCCGACCTCTCGCGCCGCAGCGAGGAACAGGCGGCGTCGCTGGAGCAGACCGCGGCCAGCATGGAGCAACTCACCGGCACCGTGCGCCAGAGCGCGGATAACGCGCGCCAGGCCAGCCGGCTGGYCGAGGGCGCCTCGGAGATCGCGGTGCGCGGCGGCGCCATCGTGAGCAAGGTGGTCAACACCATGGGCGAAATCAAGACGGCCTCGGGCAAGGTCGTCGACATCATCGGCGTGATCGAAGGCATCGCGTTCCAGACCAATATCCTCGCGCTCAACGCCGCGGTGGAAGCCGCCCGGGCCGGCGACCAGGGCCGCGGCTTCGCGGTGGTGGCCGGCGAGGTGCGCAGCCTGGCCCAGCGCAGCGCCACCGCCGCCAAGGAGATCAAGGCCTTGATCGGCAACTCCGCGCAGCGGGTGGACGATGGCTCGGCACTGGTGGAAACCGCGGGCCAGGCCATGGACGAGATCGTGGAAGCCGTCAAACGCGTTACCGACCTGATGGGCGAAATGCGGGCCGCCACCGAAGAGCAGACCGGCGGCATCGAGCAGGTCAACCAGGCTGTCACGCAGATGGACCAGATGGCGCAGCAGAACGCCGCGCTGGTGGAGCAGGCGGCGGCCGCGGCGGCCTCGCTTGAAGACCAGGCCGATGCGTTGCACCGCGCAGTTGGCGCGTTCCGGCTCGCAGGCGCCTGAGGCCCGCGGGCCGTCACAAGGCAGTAGATAGCGGCGCCAGGAGCCAGCAAGCCCGGCGCCGCTAGCCGCGCATGCGTTATCGCGCGCTTCTCGTGCGCCGGGGACTTTCCCGCTGCCCGGTGCACGATTTTTTGGCTCCCGCGCCCAGCCAGGGCTCACCCTGCCGCGCCCCGCCTGCTTTCGAAACAAGATGAAAATTTTCCTTGTAATGAGATTAATTCCCATTTACCATAGGTTCACTGTCTGACGCGGGGCAAGCAAAACGCTCCCCGGCGCGAGACAAGAAGGATACGAGCAAGGCCGGCGGCAAGTCCGCGGCAACCGAAATTTTGTGGTGTCGCAACGCGGCATCCATCACCGTCTTTTGTGGGGACCGCTCCGTACCGCGGAGCGTTTGGCAGTAGCCAGTCACCGGAGGATCGGGAAAGCAACCAGACCCCGCTTTCCCGATCGCCTCTTCGGCTGACAAGCCAAGCCATTTTTTTATTCCGCGAGCCGTGCCAGCACGGCTTGCAGCCGCGGGTGGCCTTCCTGCCGGGAAGCCGCCCGCCGCACTCTTACGGCACGCAATGGCGTACGTCAGCGCAAAGCGCGAGGCGGCGCGGCCGCGCCGGAGCACCTTCCTTTCCGATAGATGCGTCCGTTCCGGGCGCGAAGCCGCAGTATGCTGATGCCTCCCGACAGTATCGAACCCATTGACCTCAAGCGCGCCGGACTCAAGGCAACATCACCGCGCGTTCGCGTGCTTGAAGTCTTCCGCGCCAGCCCGCGCCGGCATCTCAGTGCCGAAGACGTCTACCGCATCCTGCTGGCGCAGGAAGTCGATGCAGGCTTGTCGACGATCTACCGCGTGCTTAACCAACTCGTGCAAGCCAATATCCTGCTACGCCACAGCTTCGAAGCCGATCATGCGGTATTCGAGCTCAATGAGGGCGGTCATCACGACCACCTCATCTGCGTAGCCTGCGGGCGCGTGGAAGAGTTTCGGGACGAAGCCATCGAAGCCCGCCAGCGTGAAGTGGCCACCGCCAATTCCTTTGTGCTGCGTGAACACATGCTGGTGCTATACGGCCTTTGCCCGGGATGCCGGGCCGACAAGGCGATCAACTGATACGGCCATCGGTTCCCCTGCTTCCGCCCCCGGAACCTCGGCCCCGCCCGGCCCCGCCCAGTCTGCTGTGAGCGCCGGCGAGCAACCGGAGTCCATGATGGATCGCCAGACCAAACCACTGCCCGAACTCAAACGCTTGCTTAACGACTGCCTGCGGGAGCAGCCTGGATGCCAAGGTTGCCAGTTGCACGCGGTGTGCTTGCACCGGCCTGACCATACCGGGTGCAACTGGAGCGCGGAAGTGGACTTTCCCGGGCGGAGCGAGGAGGAAGCCGTCAGGAGTTTGCCGCTGGCGCGGCGGGTGGTGGTGATGGTCAGGGAGAGGTTTAATGTTGAGGGGATCGGGGCGTTGGGGCTGGTTTGATGTTTTTTTGGTTCGGCTTCGATTTCGACTTCGACTTCGGCTGCATGACGTCAAAATCAACTTCAAAGGCTCAAAGTCAAAGGCAGTTTCACCACCCCTGCGGGGCGGCGACCTACTTTTTTGTCTTGCCCTCCATGTCAGGATACTTGTCGCCTCCGTTTCCTTAGTGAAGCAAAATGGAGGGCGGTGTGCGAATAGGTGATGACACGATATGCAACCGAGCATCGGGAATGGGTGGTTGAGCAGATGATGCCGCCGCTGAACCGGTCGATAGTG